>JBKJNQ010000146.1:0-10892 GCA_046593575.1 Bacteriovoracaceae bacterium | reverse complement strand
ATTGAAGAAAGACTTTCACGTCTTGATATCGAAATCGAACTCCGTCCTGAACTTACTGGAAAGACTTCTCAGTTTGGTTCACTCGAAGAATTGATTTCACTTTCTAAGTCTGTGACGAGCTGTAAGCCATGTATGGATTTCTCTCACCTGTACGCGCGTACTGGTAACGTGAATGACTACAAAGGTTTCTGCGAAACGCTTGAGACTCTCAAGACTGAACTTGGACCGAACGCTCTTAAAGAAATGCACATTCACATTTCTGGTATCAGCTCGAACTCAAAAGGTGACTTAAAACACCTCAACCTCGAGAAGTCGAAGTTCAACTGGAAAGATCTCATGAAGGCGCTCAAGGATATGGATTGTCGCGGATATGTTGTCTGTAACTCTCCGAACCTTGAAGTCGATGCCCAAATGCTTAAGCAATACTACGTTTCTCTCTCAGGCTGAAAATAAAAAAGGCTCCTTCGGGAGCCTTTTTTTTTATGCTGTCTTTAACCATTCTTGTGGATTTAAGAGATCGTGCAAATGGCATTCCTGGTCCTGAGTTAGACCCACCAGATAGCAGAAACCATCAGCGTGAATAATCACAAGTTTTTCCAGCGGAAGCTGCCAGGCCGATTTAATCACAGTAAAAAAATTATCCATGTCATTGTTATGATCGAGCACGCGGTGATCTGAACCAACACATGAAAAGACGGACCAGTTCATTGGAACATCCATGTTACCCATAGGAGTCGCAAATCGGAGAACCTGAGAAGGAGGAATGAAAACCCCTTTCCAGAATTTGAGACTGTAATCGTTTAATTTTAATTCGAGACTCGATAGCTTAACCTCGCCGCGTTTTTGCAGCTGAAGTGTTTCATCGACGAGAAAAGTAAGGAAGTCGTTATCGGCCATGTTCAGGTCCCTCCTGGACCTTATCGGATGCCCTATTGAAGGGCATTAATAGCTTCGAGACTCTCATGGTAAGTTTTGATATTCGTCACATCAGCGATAAGCCATTTCCCTTCTACCATGGTTAATTCCGCGATTTTCTTCACTTCTGAGGTGAATGCGTCTTTGTCTTCATGTTTGGTTTTGTAGGAAATGGAATAGGTGAGAAAACAGGTTTCTTGCTGGCAAGACTTCGAAAGGACTTTGAAGCTGTCTTTATGAACGTTTCGAAGATCAGCAAATTGTTGAAATTCTTCATCAGAAACATTCTCCAGACTTTGCCGCATTTTACCAGTGACCCTCTCAACAACAGCAGAACGTGTGACAACATTTCCGATCCGAATCTCAATGAATTCTTTCAACGCTGCCTCAGGGCTGCGATTGTCATCGAGACATCCAGCAAAAAGAAATAAACAAAGAATTAAAAATTTCATCTTAACCTTTCCGGTTGAAACCCAAGCTCTTCAATGAGCTCAGTAAATTCTGACCAGTTAAAGACATCCAAACTTCGGGCCGTACTATTGAATTTTATCCCGACACCTTTCAAATCAAGAGTCTCGGCAACTACTTCCCCATTCTCTTCGAATGTCCGTCCTTGAAAATCAATCTGCACTCGAATTTTCAGAGGGAGTTTTACCGACTGATCCAGCTGCAGAAAGCAACCCGCTTCATCCCAGTTTGTGAGTTGACCATTATAGGTCTTTTCCGCATCCATAACTCTGATCACGATCCCTTTCAGGAGCGGGGAGAACAGATCGTGAGGAGAATAATTGGGATTGATATTGGCCGAAGCAAGATACTCGTTCATTAGCTGATAGAGGAAGTAGGAAATCACGGCGTAGAAAAAAGTGGCAATCACAATGATCTTATTGAACTCAATGAAGAGGCCTTCCACGACTTTGAATCCTACCAGAAGAACGGAAAGACTGAATCCAAACACTGCCAGACGGTGATGTTTCCAGATAAGGAAACTCGAAATCATGAGGGGAAGAGCAATGTACCAGAAAAGTTCTGCACTTTTTCTCAGGTAAACCAGTGAGAAAGGAGAAAGTTGGTGGCGGTAAGCATATTGAAGATACAGAAAGAGAAATGCCAGACCAAGGTAGGCCATGGCGTTGGTAATGATGACGTCTTTCTTTCTGACTTTTAATTGTTCCACTCGTGATTTGCCTTATAATGAGATTATGAACCAATTGCGCCTGGAAATCACTCCCATTTGCGTCTCGTGCGATGCTTGCCGGCTTATCTGCCCTGAGAACGCAGTCATCTCGGGGGGCAATGACTATTTCATCGACGAGTGGAGTTGTACTCTCTGTGGACTTTGCGTGGAAGTTTGTCCCGTCGATTGCATCAAAGAAGTTTCTAAATAACTTTTTCTCCCAAACCATTCCAGTAAACATGCTGTGGCTCTGTTTTAAGTGGAAAGCTATCACCCAAGGCAATCAGAGGCCCTTTGATCAGCCCGGTTTCCATTGGTGTGAGGTTAATCACACCAGGACTTCTGGAGTGATAAGAGAGCGCCTGAAGATCAATCTTCCATGTCTTTATCGCTTTCTCCTGAACAAGAAAACGCAAAAAAGGATGATTCGAATTTAGTCTGTAAGTTGAAAGAATTTGATGAGTCGTTTCCCAAAATCTTTTCACTGTTCCGAAATCCCAATAATCAATATTTTCCAGAAGGATGGTCGAAATTTCCTTTGTCTTGAAAGGCGCGACTGATTCAAAGAAAGGGGATTTTCCGGGAATTTTATCCAACTGAGCGAGATCAACCAGAGAAATTCCGGTGTAAGTCTCAATTGTTTTACTCTGGGGAAGTTCGGCATTCTTGATAATGCCTTTAACTATTCTGTGTGCATCCACATCGAGGGCATTATAGCCGAGAGATGAGTTCACCCAGTAACTAAAGAGGACTGCAGATTTTTTCTTATGCGGTTCCAGAATCCGGTAAAGGTCATCCGGCCGAATGTAAAAAAACTGATCGGCATTCAGAACGAGAAGCGTTCCTTTGTACTTAACCTGGGCAGCGAGATTTTGAATGCCGCCACCGATGTCGAGAATCTCAGGTTTCTCCCAAAGAAAAGTCACTCCTTCAAAAGCGGAACGGGTCTTACAGAAGGCTTCAATCTGTTCACCCATGTAATGAAGATTGATGAAAATGTTTTTGATGCCGAGACTTCGTGCGTACTGAACCTGCAGCTCAAGAAGTGATTTCTCAAACACCGGCCAGAGTACCTTGGGTAGTTTCTGTCCAATAGCACCCATTCTGGTACCGAAGCCTGCGGCCAGGATTAAACAATGATCAATTTGCATAATAGTGCTGAAATAGTTTTTTACGGATTTCATCGTATTTCGGATTATCCATCATGACCTTTCTGATCTTCTCCATGGCAAAGCCGATGTATTTCAGATAGCGATCATCTTTACGCCAGTTATAAATATAGCAGAAGCTACCGACTGCTTTATAAACGCGCTGGATAAGCATGTCTTCGTAGTTGGATGAGAATTCTTCCCAGCTTTTCTGTCCATGGATATGCGCCGGAAGATTATCGAAGTAATAGCGCTTAAGCTTCTGGCGGTTTTCATCAGACAGATCGTAGTAACAATCTTCCAGGATAGAGACCAGATCGTATTGTGGAATTCCCCACCGGGCATCCTGAAAATCAATGAAGGTGAAATGATTGCTATTTTTTACCATAATATTCCGCGAATGAAAATCACGATGGGTGATGACCATCTTCTGAGAAGCGAGCCTTTTCATGATGGGATCGAAAAGTGACTCGAGTTCTGAAATAAAAGTGTCGTCCTGCATTTTGTTAAAGAAATTCAGGAAGTATTTAAAGGTGAATCTCGTCTCATCCATGAATTTCTGATGATCGAATTTTAATTGAAAGAGATTCGGATTGTTCACCTTGGATGCGGGAATCGTGTGGAGCTCAAGGAGTTGGTCGATGATCTTTTTATAAATCTCATACTCTTCTTTGTTTGAACGGATCGTCGACAAATGCTGAAGAAGAGTTACATTTCCAAGATCTTCCTGCAGAAGATAACCGCGGGATAGATTGTGATCGAGTATGTCCGGGACTTTGACATGACAGTCATGCAGAAATGATTGGACGGACATGAAGGGATGCTTTTCAGGTTCTTCATTAAAAGGATTATCGAGGGAAACAACATACGTGCCCTTATTGGTGAACAACCGGTAATAGCGTCTCGTGGAGGCATCACCCGTAAGCTTGTCGATATCCTCGAGCTTCACGTCTTTGAGAATATTTTTATCCTGAGTCTTGTTAAATAGTTCTTCAATATAGAACTGCTCTGCCTGTTCGGGTTTCATATTAATCCGTCCCTGATCCTGTTCATGAGTGAGTAAAAGTTTTTCGATGAATTCTTCTTCACCGCGAGTTTGTCATCCAGCTGATTCTTAATGAGGAAAGATTTGAAAAGTGATTCTTCTCTCGTTATGAGATTGGGATCACCTACCTGAAGAATAAAGTCTGCTGTGTTTCTATTTTGTGTCTGAAGCCATGAGAGATAATATTCACCATCGTAACCACTTCTCACCGTCAAATGATGGGCCCACTTGTGAACTTCCATCTTCTCTTCCAGTGTCAGTCGGGAAAGTCGGAGAATGATTTCAATCGGAACGTATCCCACGGGAACAAATGTTACTCGCGGGTACATTAACTTCTCGCTTCTTACGAGTTCGTACGAAAGAATGCTGACGAGCATGCTTTCATGCTTCATGTACTTTGCCAGTAAACCTCGAGAGAGAAAAATTTCTCCTTTCGGGAGGGAGAAATGAAGAGGCGACTCGATATCAAGAATTGTTATGTGCGCATCTTTCAGATTATGAAAAAAGATTTCGTTGCGGGCAATTATCTCATTCAGGAGATCTTCAAAATATTTTGCTGAATCTTTATCCAGCCTGGAGGTTTTGAGACCAGGAGTCGCCAGAAAGGGATTTTTCAGTGATGAGAGATGATCAGCATAATCATCCTGACTCATCGACTGGAAACCGCTTTTTGCCAGATCATTATTTTTGTTCTTACCACCGGGGATTCTGATGCTGGAGCAGGCGATTGTCATGAAGAGTATAAAATAACAAACCCCCGAGAGAACCGGGGGTTTGAAGGAATGATTCAGAAAAAGGAGATTAAAGGCCGGAAGCGACTTCACGACCGTTTTCTAGATAATAAAGGGTGAAGCCAGCAAAAATCAGATTTGGATTCTTGATCAGTGGCCTGTTATTTTCCCAGATAAGTTTCCACTTCTTGGGAGTCTGATAAACCGATTTTGAAATCAATCCGAGATTGTCGCCAGTGCGGATGAGGTAAGGAAGACCTTGTGGATTCCACACGAACTCTTCAGATGGCGCCCTGTATTTCAGAGTTGTGCCAGCGCGGACAATCTGACCATTCGTTAACTTGGCAGTATTCCAACCAGCGAGTTTTTTCCACCAGCCGTAGTCACCGTAAAGTTTGAAAGCAATCATCATGAGAGTTTCGTTCTTCTGAACGGTGTACTCCATCATGTTATCAGAAAGTTTTGTAGATGATTTCGTCCAGCTGGTTGTCTTCATCGGTTTTTCAGCAGGAGTTTCGTCTTCAATCACGAGTTCCGAAGATGTATCGGCTTCAGCAACTTCTGGAGAGGCTTCAACCACCGGCTCTTCCTCTGTTGTTGTTTCAGCAACAGCAGCAGGTTCACCACTTGGATTCTCGATGAATTCATCCGCGTCTGAAAGTTCAACTTGTGGTGATTCTTCTTTCACTGGCTGAGATGATTTGGATCCCGAACAGGACACAACCACACTCAGGCACAAAACCACCATCCATGGCACTAACTTCATATTCACTCCCTGAAAATGACACATATATAGAGTCTATTATAACTCTACGTTTTCAGGAGTGTGGAAAAATTTGCTGAAATACCTAAAAGTAGAAAAACATATCTTTCTGGTCAATTGAATCGTAGATCCGCTTCACCAGGCGATTGAAGTGCTCTTCGTTATCGAGGAAATCGAGTTCATCGGTATCCACGATGAGGGATTTGCCCAGATTGTAGCGGCCATACCAGTCATCATAGTAGTCATTGAGACCTGAAAGGTACTCAAGAGGGATAGATTGTTCGTAGTCTCTTCCCCGCTGCTTAATCCGTTCCTGAAGCTTAGGAACTGATCTTCTCAGGAATATCATGAGAGTGGGAGGAGAGAGGTACTGGATCATGGAATCATAGAGTGAACGGTAGTTTTGATAATCGCGCTCATCGAGTTTGCCGGACTCATAAAGTGAGCGGGCAAAGATATTGGCATCTTCATAGATCGAGCGATCCTGAACCGAACTCGCTGGAGATGCTTCAATCTGCTTGTGAGCATTGAAGCGGTGATTAAGAAAATAAACCTGAAGGGGGAATGACCAGCGGGCCATGTCCTTGTAAAAATCTGCAAGATAAGGATTGTCCTGAACTGATTCAAAATGTGGTTTCCAGCCCAGTTTCTCAGAAAGTTTCTTCGTGAGTGTGGTCTTACCACTTCCAATGTTACCCGCTACAACCACGAACATCGGGTTGGCACTCGTAGAGAGGCGCTGGTAGGCCAGATCGGGCATGGAGTTCTCCTGAATTTGCATGGAAAAAAGCGTATTACGAATAGTGCCAGAAATCTTGACTCATTCAATCAATTTTAAAAGTAATTGTGACGTTTACAGTCGAAGACTGAATTACTTAGAATGAAATTAAGAATGAAAATTGTATGCAAGATTCTTATTTATACTTCGCTTATCCTCGCGAATTTTAGTGGCGCCTGGGCGCAATCACTCGTAGAAGATGCCAATATTAATGTGGCACAGACCTCTGATGGCTCGAGCTTCACTGAAACAATAAAAATTATTTCAAATTCTAAGAAAATTTTTATTCTTACAAATAATAACCAGCAGCTCGGACCGGGGGATTTTATCTCTCTGGCGCTCGATAACAAGCTGGCGGCCCGGGCATTGGTAGCCAAGAACCATCAGGGCCAGGTGGGTATCAAAATCATCAAAATTTATTCTTTGAATCAGTGGGGAAAACTTCGCCGTGATCAGGATGTCCAGATTGTGAAAGGTGATGATTCGACCTTCATGAGAAAAGTGGAAGAGCCTAAAAATGATCAGGGACCAAGAATCAAAGACGAAGACGATCTCTACACCAAAGATGTTGTGATCGATGACAGTGTTGAGTTTGTTGATGACAACAAAAACCGTCACATCAAACCGGATAACGTCGTTGGTATCTTTGCTTCCTCATTAAACGCCAACAACCCAGATGGCGCCGGTGGGGGCTCCACTCGTGGAACTGAATTTGGTCTGACCTGGGCCTATCAGTTCACTGATAATTTTTTCATTGAAGGTGTTTACGGAAGAACTCTTCTGGATAACTACCCGGCAGATTCCACTCAGACATTAGTCAATCGGCTCGTGGGCCGACTTAAGTACAACATTAAGGGCCCGCTTTATACTTTCTTCATGCCGTACGTGGGTTATCAGAGTAACACCGTCTCCAGTCCAGACGCTGGTAAGGGTACCGTGGCATCACAAAACGCTGCGGAACTCGACGCCATTAATAACCTGAAGAAAAATACTGTGGTTGCAGGTGTGACCATTTTAAGAAGACTTGTTCCGGGCTGGTTCCTGCGCGCCGATATTGGAACCGATCTCGTGGACGCCGGGTTTTGCATTGAGTTTTAAAATTCTCCTTCTTCTTATTCTGGTTTCAGCATGTGGTGTGAAAGGGGATCCGGCGACTCCCGAGAATCCCGCCTTCCCATCAGTACTTCAGAACTATCCCGATATCGAAGCTGACAAGAAGCTCGACGAGACAAAGAAACGCTGATGTCTCTTATCATTGCTTCCGGTAGTAACATCGGGAACTCTGTTCAAACTCTCCGCGACGCCTGCGCAGAACTTTCACGACATTTTTCTTTAATCGCTTTCAGCAGAATTTATACTTCGCCGGCAGTTGAATACGAAAATCAGCCCGATTTTTATAATCAGGTACTGGAGTTTTCAATTCCGACTATCAGGCCTGATGAAGTGATGAGAATGCTTTTAGAAATCGAAAAAAAATTCGGGAGACATCGCGACATTCCCAAAGGTCCCCGCACCTTGGACCTCGATATCATTTTTTGGAACACCACTTCTTTTCACTCAGAGACAGTCACTATTCCCCACCCGCGCTGGTTTGAGAGAAGCTTTGTGGTTAAACCTCTACAGGAATTACCTTTCTTTCAAACAATCCAAAAATGTTTTACAATTCCTCAATCATTTACCGTTGAAGCTGCACCACTTCTGGATTGAACGACTAAGGAAAAGACATGGATTTTTCACTCTCCACGGAACAGAAGGAGATGAGAGAACTCGCTCTGAAATTTGCCAGAAACGAGATGATTCCTCATGCTCAAGAATATGATGAGAAAGGAACTTTTCCTTCTGAGATTTTCAAAAAGGCATGGGGGCTTGGTCTCATCAATACCTGTATTCCTCCTGAATATGGTGGAGCAGGATTTTCCTCTCTCGAGGGTGTCATTATTTCCGAAGCACTCGCTTACGGTTGCATGGGAATGAACACATCTTTCATGGCCAATGACCTGGCCCTTCTTCCGATTGTGATCGGAGGAAATGAAGAACAGAAGAAAAGATTTCTCACACCATTTACGGAAGAATTTCGAATTGCCTCTTTCTGTCTCACAGAACCAGGGAATGGTTCAGATGCGGGCGGAATAAAAACCACCATCAAGGATGGCGGCGATCACTGGATTCTGAATGGTGAGAAGATGTGGATCACCAACGCCGGATATGCGCACCTTTTTGTGGTCTACGGCACGATGGATACAGCTTTAAAGCACAAAGGAATCTGTGCCCTGGTGGTGGATCCAAAAACTGATGGAGTCATGATCGGAAAAAAAGAAGACAAGATGGGACATCGCTCCTCAGATACCCGTGGAGTCAGGTTCCAGAACGTGAAAGTTCCCAAAGAGAATATGCTCGGTAAACCTGGTGAAGGCTGGGCAATTGCCATGAGTACTCTGGATCACTCACGACCGCTGGTGGCTTCTTCGGCTGTCGGTGGAGCTCAACGGGCCCTTGACCTTTCTGTCAGCTATGCCAAAGAGAGAATTCAGTTCGGGGTACCCATTTCCAAGCATCAGGCGGTGCAGTTCATGATCGCCGAGATGGGAATGAAAGTTGAGGCGGCAAGACTTCTCGTGCACAAGGCAGCATGGATGTGTGATCAGGGAGAGCGCAATACCGAAATTGCCTCTTATGCGAAAGCATTTGCCTCTGACTCCTGTATGCAAATTACGACAGATGCAGTACAAATTTATGGTGGTTATGGTTATAGCAAAGAGTATCCCGTCGAGAAACTCATGCGAGATGCTAAACTCATCCAGATTTATGAAGGAACTTCCCAAATCCAGCGGCTGGTCATGGCCCGCGAATTATTAAAATAGGTCAGTGAAGGAGTACATATGAATGTTTTTGTTTGTGTTAAACAGGTTCCGGATACCGAAACTAAAATCGTTCCTACCGGGGACGGAAGTTTCATTGAAACATCATCCATCAAGTGGATCATGAATCCGTATGATGAATTTGCTGTCGAGCAAGCACTTCTCGTGAAGCAATCTAATCCCGCTGCTAACGTCACTGTTGTACGCGTCGGTTCAGTGAAAGACACTGAAGCTCTTCGCACCGCCATGGCGATGGGTGCGGACGATGCTGTACTCGTTGAAGCAGCTGACAATCTTGATTCTTATTCGATTGCGAAGGCCCTCAAAGGTGCGATTGAAAAGTCCGGGAAAAAGCCGGATCTCATTCTCGCTGGTAAACAAGCAATTGATGATGATGCTCTCCAGGTTCCACAGATTCTCGCAGAAATGTTGAATCTCCCGTCAGTTTCTGTAATCGTTGGTTTCGAACTTTCCGGGACAGCTGTAAAAGTTAAGCGCGAAGTTGAAGGTGGAGCTCTCGAACTTTATGAACTGGCGGCCCCGTGTGTGCTTGCTTGTAACAAAGGTCTCAACACTCCAAGATATGCTTCACTTCCGGGAATCATGAAAGCGAAAAAGAAACCAATGACCCAGCTTTCACTTGGTGACGTAGGAGTTTCTGAAGCGGATCGTAGAGTGAAATATTCCCAGTTCCGTCTTCCACCGGAGAAACCGGCCGGGAAGAAATTTGATGCCATGGACGCTGCTAAACAACGTGAGGTTGTTTCTCAGGTGGTTGGTCTACTCAGAACAGAAGCGAAAGTTCTCTAAGTTTAAAAGGATAAATATATATGGCAAACGTACTCGTCTTTACCGAAGTCCATGACGGCAAAGTCAAACCAGTTACTCTCGAAATCTTAGGTAAACTCGCGGGTCAAACGGCCGATGTCGCAGTGGTGGGAGATCTCGCAGCTGACCAGGTCGCTGAACTTGCAAAATATGGCGCACAGAATGTTCATAAACTGAAAGGTGCGAACCTCGATAAATATTCTCCGGAAGGCTACGCAAACGCTTTGGCGGAGTTTATCAAGTCAAAGAACTATGATTACGTCTTCGGTGGAGCAACTTCTATGGGGAAGGATCTTCTTCCAAGACTTGCGACGAAATTCAATGCTGGTCTGGCTTCAGACGTAGTGAATTTTCTATTTGAAGGCGGAACTTTTGCCGGAACCCGTCCACTCTTTGCAGGCAAATGTCTCGCGAAAGTGGAAATCACCGGGCCAAAACCACACTTTGTTTCCATTCGTCCTAACGCTCTTGGGATGACCGCCAATCCAACTGCAGGTGCGGGAACAGCCGCTGACGTTAATGCCAATGCCGGTGAAATCCGTGCAGCGATCAAAGACATCATCAAGGCAACTTCTACGAAAGTCGATCTCACGGAAGCAAATATTATCGTGACCGGCGGGCGTGCGATGAAGAACGCTGAGAATTTTAA
>JBKJNQ010000167.1:0-8523 GCA_046593575.1 Bacteriovoracaceae bacterium | reverse complement strand
GACTTTTTCCCGGATGGCGGCCCATGCCGAGAAGACCTCCGGGACGGACAATCACAAAATCTTTCCCACACTTCCTGACCCATTCCTCTTCGTTTCTTAAAAGTTGAGAGGAGATTCCATCAGTACGATGAACCGAGGTGGAACTCACAAAAATGATTTTTTCAGTTTTTGAGAGATCCCAGTTTTTGAACCAATCCAGCTGACCTTCCCTCGGAGGAATATTGATCACAAGGACATCGCCTTGAAGAATTGCCGTCGTTGGAATCTCAGGTGACTTGAGAAGGCTTGCAGAAATTCTTTCGGCGATGAGAGATGGCAGCTTTTCAGGAGTCGTAGTTGAGCCGGAAACCTCATGTCCCGATTGAATAAGTTCTTTTGCCAGCGGCAGACCGACATGTCCCAGCCCTAAAATGGCAACTCTCACTTTGTAGATTCGCTGAAGGGTACAAGCTGAGTATAGACATGGACAAGATAAGGATAATAGCGGTTCTCTCGCATGTAAGTGTGATCCTTACTAAGTTCGATAATCGCCTCAAGAAGATCAGCGGCTTCTCTGTTTCTGTCGTGACTGATGTAAAGAACGCTGAGGTTATATACCAGTGGAATGTTGTTTGGGTTGGCTTCAATGCTGGTTCTGTAAAAAACATAATTATCTTTGTAATACGAATTTGCTTCACGTGTTTTAACTGCAAAGAAAATGAGCAGCATGCAAACAGGTACAACTACCCAGCGTGATTTCAATTTTTCCAGGCATCCAAAAAAGAAAAGAATAAAGCAGGGAAGGGCCAGGTAAAGATGCTGGTCACTAACCCAGGTGATGAGCATGTAAGGGGCCGGGACTAATCCCAGATAGGGAAGAAGAAACAAATGCGCTGAAACCAGCATGACAAAAAGTGGAGTTCCCCAGGTCGCGGCCATAACGACCATAAGAAAAAAGAGATGCGTGAATTCGATAACACCAGGAGGAAAAGGATTTAGTCCTTTGACTGGCGAATTATCCAGCGGCAGATAGGCCTGCCAGAAATAATAATAAAGAGTTTTCATAAGTAGCTTCCCGTAGTCAAGATACGGTTTGAATTTACTTAAAAATTCAATTCCCTGAGTTTCGGCTGGTTCTTCCACAACTAAAACAGCGGGGTCTTCAGTTTCATGGACTAAAGGTTCATCAGGAAGTGGCTTGAACATCCTGACTTCCTGCGGATCTTGAACGTTTTTCTCTATCGGTTTTACGTTCTCAAATTTTGGAGCTGGCTCCATCTTATTGTTTTCATCAACATTTTTTGCCGCCATCTTACTGGCATTTTTTATTCCTTCGAGAGTGAGCTCACTGTGTGTGATCCGGTAAAGCCCGAAACTCATGATCAAGAAAAAAGGAATCAGAGTCAGGACTCGTTTCGTCTTCCAGGTTTTTCCCAGGAAAAAGAGGAGGACAAAAGGTAGAGGGAGTGACGAACTTTTAGCGAGGACTGAAAGTAAGTAGAGAAGATTGGCCAAGATCTGGTCCCGTGGACCTTTTGCCCGAAGAAACACAAAAAGAGAACTGAGGCCAAGAGTAAAACACAGGATGGTTTTGAACTGAATCATCCATGCGATGGTAACAACAGATGCAGGCTGGAAAAGAAAGAAGATGAACCCCAGAAATGCGTAAAGATAGCGCGAGCGGAGTAAGCGCATGAGGCGATACACGAGCCAGGCATTGAAGCAGTGGAGACCAAAGTTCAGGGAGTGATAAAACCACCAGCGGTTCTCACCGATTTGCATGAGGAATTTTTGCGCCGAGACACTCAGGGGCCAGGTGAATTTTCTCCAGATTTCAGAGTGCGAATATTCTGGCGCCATGACCGGATCAAAGAACCAGAAAGTCATGTCATCCCAAATGGGTTCGCCGGAAAAACTCCTCCAGTACAGGAAGATTGCCACAGCATAGACCATGGAGAAGGCGAAAATTTTAGCCTTCGTGCTCGCTAAGGAGGTTGAGAAGGAGTTGAGAGTTGTAGGATTTATCATGGCCTATATAAAAGTTAAAAGTTTGGGACCGTTTAAGAAGCATCATCGCACACCATGTGCGAAGAAGCGCATGCTTTGTCATTTTCAAGATATCGGTAAATTTCATTTCAAGGAATATTTCAATCACCTGAGGGAGGCCGCGCCCTACAATCATGTGCTCAAGTAGTGGCATCAGCATCTGAAGTTTTGAAGAAGGTGTGATGAGAGACTCACCATGGGAAAGGCGGATGCCCTGAATGAGGAGAGTCGGCTTATTTTCTGGCGATCGCTCGATTCTCTCTGAGAGCGAAGAAAGCGAGGCGGTCCATTTTGGTGGATAGTGCGCGCGCAGAAATTCATTCCAGTTGAGGCCGGCAAGTACTCCGGTTTCAGGTTTCTCAGTCATGCTGATTTTGGTGGGAAAAGGCAGAATGCGCCCAGCACGGTTCACCAGCGGCATATCGTCGGCAATGATTTTGATATCGGGATTTTCCAGAAGGTAAGTCAGAAGAGTGCTCTTTCCTCCCTTGGAAGGAAGCATCACGACCGCATTTACCCCTTTGTAGGAAACGGCCAGAGCGTGAATTCTTCCGATACCTGAAAGATCGAGAAGTTCGCCGGCACGGGAATGTATTGTCAGAAAGGCGAGTTCAAAGAGCCGTTCTTCTGACGTACTGGTGATAGTGGCGGTATCTGTTTCGTTGTCGACGACAGTCAATGCCTCACCAAAGTAGTCCACATACTTTCGTTTTCCCATCCGATAGATCATGCAGGTTTCCAGAATCTTTTCGACTGGCAGAGTGGGAGTAATGGGCAAAGGACCATGATTGATTTCGACCGTAAAAACCGGGACAGCATCGGGAACCAGAAAAAAATGAAACTCAGAACGAAGTTTTTCCTCGACCGAGGCTGGAGCGCCCTTAACAAGAATGATATGATGATGAAAATCCAGACAGAAGGCCAAAGGATCCTCGTGGTTTCATTTAGTGTTCTCATCATAACTCATGGTCGCGAAGATCTGCTAATGAAATGTCTGGAGTCCATGCGCGTGGGAGCTCCCTTTGAGCTCGTCCTTTTTGCCAATGGCATGCCCTTAAGTTCTGAGCTTGCGACGTACCTAAAGGACTATCCCGCGGAAGTTAAGTTAGCAGAAAGCACTCTCACCCTCTCTCCCGGGGAAGCAAGAAACCGCGCCCTGAAACTTGTCTCAGGAGACTGGGTCCATTTCATCGACGATGATTCCTACTGGACCAGGTCCTATCACGAAATTTTGAAACCACTTCTTCAGAATCCAAATTGCGAAGTCTTCGGCGGCCCCGATAGTCCGGCCCGTCCCATGAGTTATTTTCAGGAAAGTGTGTCTCTCACACTCTCTTCTCCCTTTTGTACCGGTGTGACTTCCGCCCGCCACCGGAGTGTCGGAAGAACTCTTATCCCTGCGACTGAGGAAATTCTCACGTCCTGCAATTTGTGGGTGCGCCGTATTTTCCTTGAAGAATCTCCCTTCCCGGAAGATTTCAAGAGGACTGAGGAGAATTTTTTTCTTCAAAAACTGGCCCGCAATAAAAGGCGGATGTTTTATCATCCTTTGCTGGTCGTGGGCCATTTTCGGAGAAAGAGTCTGAGCTCTCTCTTTAGGCCTACGCTGGGCGCTGGTTACTGGCGCTCAAGACTTAACCGGAAAAAACTGGGTGCTGGATTCATGTTCTGGCTTCCTACCGTTTTTGTCCTTCTCCATTTAAGTGCATTTTTTTCGCTTTCCCTTTTCATGGAACTTGCGAAGGTTTACCTCTTAGTCGTGATCGCCGTAAGTTTTGGAATATCCTCACGGTCAAAAAAAGTTTTACACTTCCCTATGGTGGCCCTTCTTCACTATGTCATCGTGTTTTTATATGGCTCGGGATTTCTTCTTGAGCGAGTAGGTTATAAATGGAAGTAACCCGGGAAGTTTTTCAAAAACTTAAGAGTCAGCCCTTTTTTAAAGGAGTGGTTGTATCGGATTCCATGTCCCCTGTGATTAAAGTTGGTGACAAAATTGTGGTAGAAGTAAATTCTCAGGGGCTCAATCGGTTTGATATTATTGTTTTCTGGAAAGATGGGATTTTTGTCTGTCATTATCTTTGGGCCATGAACCGGGTAGTAAAACCAGTCCTTCTTCAGACGCGTTCACTTCCTGGGGGGAAAGATATTCCTATAACGTTTGATGATTATTTTGGAAAAGTTATGAGCCACAAACTTTCAACCTGGGACAAGATGAAAATTTATTATCGGATCAGGAAGCGTGGTAGCCGGAGGAAGTAACGTATTTTCTGACTTCCGCGTGAAACTTCGGTAGATTCCAAAATTCACCTCTGTTCATCTTCGCAAAGAAAAGCAGATCCACAAATCCACTTGAAACTTCCGGCAGTGGATTTACCTGTAGTTTGTGATGAAAACTCAAGTCAATATCAAAGAGCGATTTATGTTTGGAGACCACCGGGAGTGAATTTACCATTCCGCCTTTATTGAGGAAGAAGTAATGAAGAAAGCTGTCACTCGTAAGCGTGAAATCATGGATGAGATCCAGAAGATAGGTATCCTTCAGCATCGTCTTCTCCATGAGGTCCTTCAAGCGGATCCAGGTGATCTCATGATTTCCAGTGAACTTTCGGATGAGATCGGGAATTTTAAGATAATGGAGGTTTTCTTTATCTTCTATGTTGAGGGGACTTTTGCGAAGAGTGAAACAAACTTCGATCTTCACATCTTTGGGGATTTTTTTAAGAATTGAAAGTTTTTTTTCAATCTCAGCGTAGGAATGGAAATACTGATCGCAGAGAAGAGCAAAGATCACGACTTTTTTAGCTTTCTCTATTTCAGGCTTCGAATTCTGTGCAAGGGAGTAACCTAAGAATTGTCCCTTTAACTGTGGTGGCAGGATAGGTGCATAGGCTTCCGGGATCAGAAAGGTCGTTTTCCACTTGGGAATCTCTTTGACATGTTTCAGAAGGAAATCGGCGAATGTGTACATCCCATCTCTCACCGTGAAAACTTTAAACTCCGGAAAGAGTTTCTCGTTCGGAACAAGGTGAACGAAGTAGGGATTGAACTCGTGGTAATACTCCTCACCAATCGGATAAAAGTCCCAGAAATATTTCTGGTAGTGACCCTTATTCACAAGGTGTTGATGGCGATTCTGAGTTATCGCCTGAGGTCTATCAAAAGCCGTCTTAAGAATTTCTAACATATGATGAATAAATTTTCCGGTAAAGGGGATGAATTTTGCGGTCTTTAGTTAAATAGACTGGCTTCTGGAACTCCATGCGCTTGGAAATGAAAGCATGGAAGTCAGAAAAGCCAGTAAAGGGTGAGGATTTTTCGTCGAAAATTCGAGTCAGCCTTTGAGTAGCAGAAGCAACTGAAAACTTTTCGCGGGCAAGGTTTGAAAGTTTTTCCCGGTCAATATCAGGAGTTCTTTCCATTGATTTCGTGAGCGCCGCGATTGTATCCGCACCTGAAATAACCTTGGATTTTTCTCCCAAATGAACCCGAAGATACTGCGTGGCTTCGGGCAAAGACTCATGTTCAAAGGAAGACAGTCCTCCCCAATCTGAAAGGATGGAGGGCAGTCCGGTCATCTGAGCTTCGGCAACACTCATGCCATAGTCTTCATCATTATGAACGGAAAGATTCATGAGATAGTCCGACCCAGCGTATACTGCCCGCAGTTCGGCATTGGGAACATTACCCATGAAATGGATCCGCTCCCGGGTAGATTCGGGGAGTGACATATAGATCCGGTGAATCTTCCGAAAGTACTCATTTTCGTTTTCCCAGATGTTAAAGAAATTGTCGCCAATGTGATCCGCCGATCCGTAGATAAAGAGGCGAGCGTTGGGGTCTTTTTCAAGTCTGAGAGCTTCGTCGAAATATTTCAACAGGAGGTGCGTTCGTTTCTGACGTGATAAGCGGCCGGTAAAAGTGAAAATGACCTCATCATCTTTCACGCCCCAGGCCTTCCGCTGAACTTTGCGTTCTTCCGTATCGAAATAAAATTCTTCCGGTTTTACAGGGAAAGGGCAAATGTGGCTGGTCAGGGGAGCCTCAAGGAACTTATCAATGAGATCTTTCTGGCGATCCGAAGCAACAACAAACTCGACGGGAAAATCCGCAAGAAGTTTTGAAAGATGTTGCCAGTCTGGATAATAGAGGGTGAAGTCACCGAACACATGAAAAATAATTCGCGGCTTTTTGGTCTTTTCGTATCTCGGCAGGAGAAACTTCATGAAGTGATAAGGATGCGGTTTATGATCCATGATGATGATAGTGTCTGGATCGGCTTCAAATAGTTCGCTTGCCAGCTCGAACATACCTACACCCCAACTATCAGAGCCATAGTTGAAATTCTGAATCTTTATTTGGGAAATTCCCTCATAGGCCTTGTGCAGATTGAAGACAATCTTCTGGCAACTGACCCAGGAAGACTCCTGGAACGAAAAAATGCAGGCAATTTTATGCATGGGCTTATTTAAGCATTACGCTCCCCGGGAAGGCAACTCAGGAGTAGTTGATGGTTTGGCTCAGGTTGTGTGCATCTTTGATCTTTCCTCCTATGATGGGTGAAAAGGATTTTTCATGCGTATAGGTTTATTTATTCTCTTGCTCACGTTTCTCGGTACGGCCTCTGCGGTGGAGTTTAATTATCTCAAACCAGAAGAGCAGAAATATTTTCAGAACGACAACATGAGCGGGAAGAACATGCAGGAAAGGGTCGACATGAACGTCCGGGAAATTAATAAGCTATACAGCGAAGTTTCCCTGTTAAAGGGTGAAGTCCAGCGCCTGCGTAATGAAATGGATGAACTGAAAAAGAAAAAATGAAACTTTATTTTGAAACGACGGTGGCGACACCCTTTGAAACAGTAAAAGAAAACTTCAATGAGAAGCTATTCTCTTTCATGAAGCCCCCGGGAATCGGATTTTCTGTTCGTCGTTTTGATGGCGTGAAGAAGGGTGATGAGATCCATCTGGAAATCAATCTCCCGTCTGTTCTCTCGCGGAAATGGGTGAGTGTCGTGACTCACGAGGAAGGCAATGATAAGGCCTGGTCTTTTGTCGATGAAGGAAAGCTTCTTCCCTGGCCTCTTTCCAGGTGGCGGCACGCTCACTGGGTGGTGAAGCTCAACGACCGGCATTCCAAAATTATTGATGATATTTATTTCGAATGTAGTCCTGCTTTTCTCGGAGCGAGTATGAGACCAGTCCTGTGGTCTGCTTTTGCGATCCGTCCTGCTCTCTACAAAAAATTTTTCAAGGATAAAGTGTGAGATATTTCGTTCTTGCCCTGACTCTCATTAGCTTCAGTGCCTTTTCCCGTACCATCCTTGTCCTGGGAGATTCCCTCACCGAAGGCTATCGCCTTGGGAAAGAGGAAGCTTACGCCGCTGTCATGGAACAGGAATTGAAAAAAACTTATTCTGATATCAAGGTCATCAACGGCGGTGTCTCCGGATCCACAACGGCGAGTGCGCCGAAGCGCCTAGACTGGTATCTGAAGGCCAAACCCGACATCATGATTCTCGCTCTCGGTGCCAATGATGGTTTGCGCGGAATAAAAGTGGAAGAGACAAGGAAGAATCTCGAGAGTGTTATCGTGAAGGCCAAGGATCAGGGAATCAAAGTGATCATGGCCGGCATGAGAATGCCTCCTAATTACGGAAAGGAATATCGCGAAAGCTTTGACAGGATTTTCCCTGATCTCGCCAAGAAGCATGGTTTGAAACTCATTCCTTTTCTCCTTGAGAATGTGGCAGGAAAACCGAATCTGAATCTTCCTGATGGAATCCATCCGAATCCCGAGGGCCACAAGATTATGGCGAAGACCGTGATGAAAGCACTGGAAGGTGAGCTATGATGGTGATCTCAGGCCTCAGAAAAAGTTTCGGAACCGGTGAGGCAAAAGTCGAGGTCCTGAAAGGACTCGATTTCTCCATTCAAAAAAGTGAGCAAGTCGCCCTGGTCGGAAAATCTGGATCAGGGAAATCCACACTCCTTTCTCTTCTTGCGGGACTTGATCATCCGGACGCGGGCTCAATTACTCTCGAGAATCAGAATCTTTCTTTATTATCTGAAAAAGCTGTCACCAGTTATCGGGCCCGGCATATTGGGATCGTCTTTCAGCAGTTCCATCTTGTCTCAACTCTCACCGCACTTGAGAATGTCATGCTCCCTCTTGAGCTTTTGAAAATTTCAGGAGCTAAAGAGCGCGCTGTTACTCTGCTCGAGAATGTCGGACTTTCTTCGCGCTTGGATCATCTTCCTTCTCAACTTTCAGGGGGAGAAAGCCAAAGAGTGGCAATTGCCAGGGCCCTTGCTACAAATCCTTCCGTACTCTTTGCCGACGAGCCAAGTGGAAATCTCGATGAAGAAACGGGTGAGAAGGTCATGAAGCTTCTTTTTGATCTTGTTGAAAAATATCACACGACTCTGGTTCTGGTGACCCATGATCCGGAACTCGCAGCACGTTGTCGGAGAATTATCCATCTCGAGCACGGTCTC
>JBKJNQ010000026.1:0-3772 GCA_046593575.1 Bacteriovoracaceae bacterium | reverse complement strand
CTTATTCACGACCGCGAACTCTCCAGAGAGAACCCGGCGCGTATACATATTGGAAGTAACCGGCTCGATGCACTCGTTGTTACCAAGAATCTGAGACGTAGAAGCTGTTGGCATCGGCGCCATGAGAAGTGAGTTACGAACTCCGTAAGTCTTGATCTTCGCTCTCAGAGAATTCCAGTCCCAACGTGTGGAAGGCTTAACTTCCCACATATCCGGCTGCAGGATCCCTTTCGAGATCGGAGAGCCTTCGTAGGACTCGTAAGCGCCGTGCTCTTTGGCGAGATCAGCAGAAGCTGATACCGCTGCGTAGTAAATCGTCTCAAAGATTTCTTTGTTCATCTGGCGAGCTTCAGCTGACTCAAAGGGAACTCTCATCTTGAAGAACGTGTCGGCGAGACCCTGAACACCAATCCCGATGGGACGGTTTTTCATGTTCGAGTAACGAGCTTCTTCTACCGGATAGTAGTTCAGATCGATGATGCGGTTAAGGTTACGGGTTACCTGATAAGTCACATCGTAAAGTTTCTTGTGATCGAAAGTATTGTCTTTCACGAACATCGGGAGAGCGATCGAGGCGAGGTTACAAACCGCGATCTCTTTATCCGAAGTGTACTGCATGATTTCCGTGCAAAGGTTCGAAGACTTGATCGTTCCGAGGTTTTTCTGGTTCGATTTTTCGTTCGCAGCATCTTTATAGAGCATGAACGGCATACCAGTTTCAATCTGAGACTGGATGACTTTGTACCAAAGATCGCGGGCCTTCACGCTACGGAGACCACGGCCTTCAGCTTCGTATTTCTCATAGAGAGAATCGAACTCTTTGCCGTGACAATCAGCAAGTCCTGGTGACTTGTTCGGGCACATGAGGGTCCAGTTGGCATCAGCTTCTACTCTTCTCATGAAGAGATCGTTGATCCACAGAGCGTAGAAGAGATCGCGCGCGCGCATTTCATCTTTCCCGTGGTTCTTTTTGAGATCGAGGAAGTCTTCGATATCCGCGTGCCAAGGCTCGAGGTAAATCGCGAACGCGCCCTTGCGCTTTCCGCCGCCCTGATCAACGTACCTTGCAGTGTCGTTGAAGACACGTAACATCGGTACGATTCCATTAGAGGTTCCGTTGGTACCCTTGATGAACGATCCCTTAGCGCGGATGTTGTGGATAGATAAACCAATCCCACCAGCTGACTGAGAGATAAGAGCACAAGACTTAAGTGTTTCGTAAATGCCTTCAATCGAATCATCTTTCATCGCGACGAGGAAGCAAGAAGACATCTGCGCCTTGTTTGTTCCTGCGTTGAAGAGAGTGGGTGAAGCGTGAGTGAACCAGCCCTCAGAGATGAGGTGGTAAGTCTTCATCGCTTCTTCGATATTATCCGGCTGAACTCCGAGAGCAACTCTCATAAAGAGGTGCTGAGGACGCTCAACGATCTTATTGTTCACTTTGAGGAGATAAGATTTCTCGAGAGTTTTGAATCCGAAGTAATCGAATTCAAAATCACGAGAGTAAGCAATCTCAGTTGAGATTCTGTCCTTGTACTCGCGGCAGTACTCATAAAACTCTTTCGAGATGAGTGGCTGTTTTTCGCCTGTGTACTCATTTTTAAAAGTATAGAGAGTCTCCATCGTTTCCATGAAAGAGTCTGAGGTTGAACGGTGAAGATTTGCGACAGCAATTCTTCCCGCCAGACGAGCATAGTCCGGGTGAACTGACGTCATATAAGCAGAAACTTCTGCCGACAGATTATCCAGCTGCTCAGTGGAAATACCATCGAAGAGACCATTGATGGTACGCTGAGCGACCGTCATGGAATCTACGTATTTCGTATCAAGCCCGTAGGTCAGCTGGGAAATACGGTGAGTGATTTTATCAAATTGAACGGGTTCTCTTTTTCCTGAACGTGTTTGTACAAACATAGTAGCTCCTTAAAAATCCATATCAGTTGAGAAAGTGAACTGAGAACCAGCAGGGTCTTTGGTAGAGTTTGTCACTCCTGCCTTCTGGTATTCAGAAACACGCTTCTCGAAGAAATTAGTCTTACCTTGCATAGAGATCATTTCCATCCAGTCGAATGGGTTTTTCGCGTCCCAGATGTTCGAGTATCCGAGGGAGCGCATGAGACGGTCAGCGCAGAAACGGATGTACTCTTTCATCATGTCCTGGTTCATTCCGATGAGAGATACCGGAAGAGCGTCAGTGATGAATTCGCATTCAAACTCAACAGCTTCCTTGATGAGGTCGCGGATGCGGGACTCAGAAGGCTTGTTGGTGATGTAGTCTTTATAGAGCATGCACGCGAAATCTGTGTGGAGACCTTCGTCACGAGAGATGAGCTCGTTAGAGAAAGTGAGTCCCGGCATGAGGCCGCGTTTTTTTAACCAGAAAATCGAGCAGAAGGCACCCGAGAAGAAGATCCCCTCGATGGCAGCAAAAGCTACGAGACGTTCAGCGAAGGATTCGTTGCCGTTGATCCACTTCATCGCCCAGTCAGCTTTCTTCTTGATACATGGGATGGTTTCAATCGCCTTGAAGAGCTTCTCTTTTTGAGCAGCATCTTTAATGTATGTATCGATGAGAAGCCCGTAGGTCTCAGCGTGGATGTTTTCCATCGCGATCTGAAAACCGTAGAAAGCGCGTGCTTCAGGAATCTGAACATCGTTATAAAAACGAAGGGCGAGATTCTCGTTCACGATCCCATCAGAGGCCGAGAAGAATGCTAGGATATGTGAAATGAAGTGGCGTTCGCCGTCATTCATTCCTTCCCAATCATTCAGGTCCGCGTAGAGATCAATCTCTTCCGCCGTCCAAAATGAGGCCATCGCCTTTTTGTACATTCCCCAGATCTCGTTGTGCTTGATCGGGAAAAGAACAAAGCGGTCATTAGTTTGTGTAAGTAGTGGCTCCAAGCTCGTCGTCATACCCCAACTCCTTCTTCATGATGTGTGTGGTAATGGTTTATATCTGTCTTAATTCAAGCGTAGTGGGTGTTCTGACATTTGAAAAGTGAAAAAACTATATATAGTGGTGTTGACATTTTTTTGACGGTTTTTGCTACTAGATAGGCTATTTTCCGACAAAATTAGTAGAGCTAAAAACAACATAATCTTACATGAAAAGGTGCGCAATTTGATTGGGACTTGCCAAAGATTTTGCGGCCCCAAACTGAAGAAGCTTTTCTCTCAATTGGTCCGGCAAAAATTGCCTTCCTCTGATAAGGTGAATCACATAACAAAGGGGCCCATATGGCAAAAGCAGTAAAAATTGATAACGGCATCAGCGAAAAAGATCGGAAGGCAATCGCCCAGGGATTAAATCGCGTTCTCGCCGACTCCTACACGCTCTATCTCATGACTCATAATTTTCATTGGAATGTGAAGGGGCCGATGTTCAATACTCTTCATCTGATGTTTGAAGCTCAGTACACAGAGCTAGCCCTTGCTGTTGATACGATCGCGGAACGCATTCGCGCTCTCGGTTATCCGGCACCGGCGACGTATTCGGAATTTTTAACACTCTCTTCTATTAAAGAAGTCAAAGGTGTTCCAAGTGCGACGGAGATGATTAAGCATCTTGTGGCGGGACAGGAGTCTGTGACGAAAACTGCTCGTTCACTTTTCCCGGTTGTCTCGGGAGCATCGGATGAGCCGACGGCGGATCTTCTGACCCAGAGAATGCAGCTTCACGAGAAATCGGCGTGGATGCTCAGATCTTTGCTAGAATAGCCATTTTTTGGGCCACCTTCGGGTGGCCTTTTTTTTGTAAGTAGCTTGAATT
>JBKJNQ010000135.1:0-7515 GCA_046593575.1 Bacteriovoracaceae bacterium | reverse complement strand
AAGCTGATTGATTGACGAGTTGAAATTTCCTGCAGACGAACCGGGTTTCCATTTGAGTGGAAAGTCAGGTCCAGCATAGCACGGACGGCGTAACGCCCTTTAGATGTAAGTCTCATTGTCTTCCTCCATAAATCCAAAAAAGTTGGTAATTTTCTTATCGGGTTCCGAAACCATCCTTGTCACCCGAAAGATTTTCATTCTAAATTGCCGCTCACTGCAATCCAGACTAAATATCTCCTAAATAGTATGACAGTTTCCTTTTTCTCACGTCAACTTTTAAATATTCTCGTTCATTTTATTTTTGTGGGATATTCAGAAAGGTGTCAAAAAGGCTATTGATTTCAGATGCTTGGACTTGTTTTTCAGCGTCTGGTAGCACATTGTCTCTGGGCAATTAATTCCGACATAATCAGTTAATCATCGGCCAAAGACGAGAGCGAAAAATTGCGGGAAGGGCCTTCGGAAGACTGATCGGTACCCGAATTGATGTTGATCTCGAGCAAATAAGAATTCCAATTCTCAGGTAATTCACGATGAACTCTTCGTGCAAATTTCATCCCCCACTCAACAAAGAAATACTGTTTGTCTTCCAGATAAGTCGGGAGTTCCAGCTGGAGAATCTCCTCGTTTTTTTCCAAACGATAAAAATCGGCGTGAATGATCGACTTGGTTTCAGAAAGAATGGAATAAGTCGGGCTAAGGATTTCTTTGTCTCCAATAAACATCTGAACGAAAGTCGTTTTGCCGGCACCCAGTGCTCCCTCGAGAATGACCATCGCAGGAACTTTTGCCAGATCCTTCATCTCGTAAACGATGTACGGAAGATCGGAGCGATATACTTTTTTCCATTCGCGGATAAGTTTCTTATTCATGGGACTCTTTCAGGAGCTCATTGAATTTTACGAAAGCTTCTGGAAACGCATCGATCAGGCTCGTCGCCGTCATCGGGCGAACACCGAGTTTTTGTGCGGCAACTTGTCCGGCCCAGGTATGAATCATGACACCCATGAGGATCGTGCTATTCATGTTCTCGTAGAGATTATAAAGATTATCTCTCTTCTTCAAATTCGCTTCCTGACCAATGAGACCACCAAGAATTCCCGCGAGCACATCCCCCACTCCTCCGGTCGCCATTCCGTCGTTTGGTGAGAAGTTGAAATAGGTTTTCCCATTCGGGAATCCAAGGTACGTGCACGGCCCTTTTAAAATGACGGTGCAGTTGATGCGTTCAATGACGTCTTTCAAGTGAATATAAGGAGCATTCTTCACTTCCTCGAGCGGAACTCCGGAGAAGCGGGAAAATTCACCAAAGTGCGGAGTAAGAATTGTCGGAGCATTTCGCATGCGGAAGACTTCGGCATCATCTTTCAAGCTCATGACGTTGATAGCATCAGCATCGAGG
The DNA here is from genome assembly GCA_046593575.1 of Bacteriovoracaceae bacterium. GTDB lineage: Bacteria > Bdellovibrionota > Bacteriovoracia > Bacteriovoracales > Bacteriovoracaceae > Peredibacter. Next base: position 6,113 of record JBKJNQ010000135.1, on the reverse strand, counting down.
ACTACCGGACCCGAAAAATTGTTGAGAATTTCAAGGACCAGCATGCGCGCGCGATTTGAACGCGCAAGCCCCGGGCCAATCACAATAGAATCGTACTTATCGAGATCTTTAATGAGGCGTCCCCACTTGGTCTGATCATAAGGGACATAACCCGTCATGATCTCAGGAATGAGACGCGAGATGAATTCCTGATATTGCGGCTCCCACGTGACGGCCGTCACCAGACCCGCTCCTACTTTAAGGGCAGCAGATGACGACATCACGAGAGCTCCGGTGAGCCCGTGAGATCCGCCGATCACAAGAGTATGACCGAAGAGTTTTTTATCGCCGAGTTTATTTCTCTCCCGAGGAAGCTCATCGCGAATATTGTCTGTGATAAGAAACTTGTCGCCACCATCGTTGACGAGTTCATCAGGAAGACCGGTATCGATAATTTCAATTTCTCCCACGAGACGAGGGCCTTCGGCCTGATAATAGCCAAGCTTCGGAAAGCCAACGGCGAGTGTGAGGTCAGCTTCAATCGCTCCCCCCTGGATCATGCCGGAATTTCCTTCAACACCTGTAGGGATATCGAGCGAAATGGTATAGGACTTTTCCTGATTAATGAAATGAATGATGTCATAGAGGAAATTCGAAAGAGGAAGTCTTACTCCCGTGCCAAAGATGGCATCAATAATAATTTTCGGGGAACTGTACTGCTGAAAATACGCTTCGAGAGGAGCGAGCTCGTCAATGTGAGTGGTGCGGACTCCATAGGCCTTAGCAATTTTCAGCTGCTCTTTTACTTCGATGGATGCGTCTTTTTCGTCAAAGAGAAGAAAGGCCCGTGGCTCAAGTCCCATGCTGGCTAAGTGCCTCGCAATCCCAAGACCCGTTCCGCCATTGTTTCCTTTCCCGATAAGAAAGATGACTTCGGCCATCGTGATTTCTTCACCAAGCTTATTTAGAATGGCACGAGCAGCGAGAAGTGCGACGTTTTCAATGATAAGTTTTTCGGGGAAATGGAATTTCGTCTGCGCCATTTTCTCGAGTTCTTTCATTTCCTGTTGAGTAACAATCTTCATGATTAAGCCTTTAGCGGATATTTTTTCATGAGGGTGAGCATTTCTTTAATGACCGAGCCTAATCCCAGGAACACGCTCTCAGCGATGATCCAGTGCCCGATATTATATTCTTCGAAGTGACCTTCAGCGAGAAGTGGCTCGAGTGATTCATACGTCAGCCCATGGCCCGCGTGATAACCCCAGCCAGCTTTCTTAATCAGGGCAGAACATTCGCGATAATTTTTCAGATGAAGAGAGAGATCTTTTTTGGCAAGAAAATCCTTGGCGTATTCGCCAGTGTGAATTTCTACCGCATGCGCCTTCATCGTGAGACATTTTTTTAAAACTTCTGCATTAGCTTCTACGAAAAGAGAAATTTTTGTTGAAGGAGATGATTTCAGAATGCGCTCACATGCCGACTTGACCCGTTCGTAATTCTTCGGATCGATAACATCAAGCCCGCCTTCAGTAGTTCTTTCTTCGCGCTTTTCCGGTACAAGACAGACCCATTCGGGTCGCTCACGCATGGCAATTTCAACAATCTCGTCATGGCATCCGAGTTCGAGATTCATCGGAAGACCTATTTTTTTACACATGTCGTGAACCGCAGGAACATCACGGTCCTGAATATGGCGACGATCTTCTCTTAGATGGATAGTAATCTGGTGAGCACCAGTTGCAAGTGCGACATCAGCAGCACGAACAACATCCGGATACATCTCGCCTCTTTGCTGGCGAAGAGTGGCGACGTGATCAATATTTACACCCAGACGCGCGTATTTCATATTAACCCAACGCCTTGGTAACGACACCGGCAAGTTCTGTACAAAGTGCGCTCACGAGCTTCAGATCTTTCCCTTCCACCATCACGCGTGCGAGAGGTTCAGTTCCCGAATACCGAAGAAGTGTTCTGCCTTCGTCACCGAGCTTCTGATTGGCACTTTCAAGTGCCTTGCGAATTTCCGGAACTTCATCAAAAGGAACGCGTTTCGATACATGAACGTTTTCCATCTTCTGTGGATAGAGTTCAATATCGTGAGTAAGTTCAGAAAGGTCACGATCATAAAACTTGATACTCTCAATGACTTTAAGAGCAGCAAGAATCCCGTCACCGGTTGTGGAATATTTTTTGAAGACCAGGTGTCCGGATGGCTCACCACCAAAGAGGGCGCCACTTTGTCTCATGTGCTCAACAATGTAACGGTCTCCGACCTGAGTACGGATGAATTTCATCCCATGCTTACTGAGATAAGCTTCAATCCCGAAGTTACTCATGACGGTACCCACTACTTCTTTCGTGTGCCCTAGCTCATGATTATCGAGGAGGAATTTCCCACAGAGACCGATCAGTTTATCACCGTGAATGACTGAGCCATTTCTGTCAACGATCGTAAGCCGGTCACCGTCACCATCAAGACATACACCGAGATCAGCACGAAACTTCTTCACATGCTCAGCACAGAGCTGAGGATGAAGGGCACCGCAGCCCTTATTAATATTTGTTCCGTTCGGAGTATTACCAAGAGGAATGACTTCTGCCCCGAGCTCTTCGAATACCATCGGCGCAAGTTTGTAAGCGGCACCGTGAGCCCCATCGACAACGATGCGAAGTCCTTCGAGAGAATACTGAGGAGAGAGAGCAGCCTTCGTATGAACGATGTAGCGTCCGATAACTTCATCAAGGCGTTTGGCGTTTCCGAGTTCTTCACCGGTCTTGGCAGGAATCATGGAAGGATCAAGAACCATTCTTTCGAGTTCGAGTTCAATATCATCCGGAAGTTTGTGTCCGGTGCGATCAAAAATCTTGATCCCGTTATCTTCGTAAGAATTATGAGAAGCAGAAATCATCACACCCGCATCAGCACGCATGCTCTGAGTAACAAAGGCAACTCCAGGTGTGGGAAGGGGGCCCGTAAGAATGGCACGGCCACCTTGCGAACAAACACCAGCAGAGAAAGCTTGCTCGAGCATGTAACAGGAAAGTCTTGTATCCTTTCCGATAATGATCAGAGGTTTTTTGGAAAAATTCTGCTGAAAATAACTGGTGACGGCTCGGCCAAGGACGAACGCCACTTCACCGGTCATCGGATAAGTGTTGGCCTTACCGCGGATCCCGTCGGTTCCAAAGAATTTTCGAACTGACATAAAGCTCACTTTTGTGAATGAAACTAATGCTTAAATATACCAGTTTATTGGATATTCACAATAATGGTCTTAGGTTTGATCTCGAGAAGATGAATGCTGGGCGGAAGGATGACTCTTAGTGGAACTTCCACCCGTCCCCGGGCATCGGCAGGAATGTCGGCCCAGATTTGAACAGTGGATGAGATATTTGATCGGTTTTTCATGACCTTTTCAGGCACCAGAAGCTTCACACTCGCTCGTTTTACCTGCGAGGTAATGACCTTGGAGTGTGTCAGAAATTTAATAGGAAGATTCGTGAGCTCGAAATTCGCACTGGCGGCCTTGAGCTGATAATAAAGTTTGATGTCATGCCCTGAAGTCAGCGTGAGTCTTTCATCCGGGAGTGATACTTCCACCTGTGTTTCTTCAGCTCCCACCAGACTCTCAAGCTCAATCGGTCTGGTCGAAAGATGGGTTAACTTTGCAATGAGCGACCTTGGACCATAAACTTCGACTTCTTCAGGCGTGAGGACAACATTCATGAGTGCGACTTTATCCGGAAGTGAACCCACGAATTGCGGTTTAACCGGAAGAATGCGGCTCGCCTTCCTCTCAAGTTTGATCGCAATTTTTCTCGGAAGTACCCGCTCAACCACCATACCGAAAGGAAGATTCAACTGAGTCGGATTAATATCAACGGAAAAATTCAACTGACGTTTCACGGACCCACGGGACGCGCGGTTGAGATCAATCACCAGTCGGTCTTCCCTTTCTGCGACAGTTCTGACGAACGCGCGTGGACCTTCAATCATGAATGTCACTTCAGATGCGGGACGCTCTGAAAACATCATGTCGCTGGGAAGGATATATTCGAGAGTAACAGTTTTTTCAAACTTCACTTTCTCAGAATTTAAAACGTAAACCCACAGGAAGAGAGAAAGAAAAGCGGATATGAATTTCAGCGAGTGTTTTTTCACTCTCCCTTTCATTCTCATCCAGCACTCCTTGCGGCTTCAGGTGCTGAAATCTTATCAATCTCGAGAAGGAACTTTCTCAGGTTCTTCCGCAGCTCTTCCTCGTTTTCCATGTAATGGAAGACACCGTTGTAACAGATATTGATTCGACCGGTTTCTTCAGAAACAGTGACGACGACAGCATCTGAAACTTCTGTAATTCCCAGAGCGGCACGGTGGCGTGTCCCGTAGTGACGGTCAATCTCAACATTTTTAGAAAGAGGAAGAAAGCAACCTGCGGCCTGGATCACACCATTATAAATAATAATGGCACCATCATGAAGCGGAGATTTTGTCTGGAAGATAGAGTAAATAATATCCGAATGGATTCTTGAATCAAGACGGGTTCCCGAGGAAGAATAGTTCAGAAGGCCGTGCTTCTTCTCAAAAACGATCAGTGCTCCGGTGCGCTCGCGAGAGAGGGCCGATGAAGCCGCCACAACTTCTTCAATGTGCTGATCAAATTTGGTTCGTCCCCCGCGGCCCGCGAGTCTTGTGGAAGAAATAGAAACGAGAGCGGAACGGATCTGATCCTGGAAGAGCACGATCAGAATGATGAAAAGGTAATCAAAGAAATTCTGAAGAATCCATGACAGAGAATACAATTCATAGAATTGGCTGACCCACCAAAGAATCGCAAGGGCCACAATTCCAAACAGCATCTGGTAAGCACGCGTTCCCTGAACAATCAGGAGAAAGCGATACATGATAAGCCCGACTGCGATCAGATCGAGTAAATCAATAAACCTGAAATTGGTGAGGAGAATCCCCAACTGCTGCATTAAACCTCTGTTTTGTAATAAACAGATCGGTTATCTATGCGGGAATATGAGGGGTACATACAAAAAAGGGTCCCAGTGGGACCCTTTTTTGGAATCATGCAGCTTTCTTTTCTTCGATGACCGGAGCGGCTTCCGCCGTCTTCGGTTTTTTGATCTCTTCAAGGATATCATCCGACATGAGCATCTTCTTACGAAGCGCCTCGCGGGAGATTCCCATGGAGGTTGCGGCCTTGGACTTGTTCCCTTTGTGACGCTTGATCTCAGCGAGTATCATTTCGCGTTCAACCAGGGCCACACGATCTTTCAGGGAGATCTGATAATCATCCGCATGCGGAATATTCTCGAGCATGCAGTTGGATGTCTTAGTGATATCGATAATCGGCGTAGCTTTTGAACCGAGATCCGAAATCACATGTGCTTTCGGATTGTAGAGAACAGCTTTTTCTACAGCGTTCTCAAGTTCAGCAACGTTACCAGGCCATGAGTAGCTGAAGAGTTGTGCTTTCACTTCTTCAGTAAAGTCTTTCAGGAGAAGGCCCTGCTTACGACATTCCTTCTTGATGTTAGCACTTAGAAGTTCTTCGATATCAAGGGGGCGTTTCCTTAGGGGATCGATGTGAACTTCGGCCGAGTTCATGTAGCTGAAGAGCTCAGGATTGAATGCCCCTTCTTCTTCCACGAGGGCCTTGATATTCTTGCTTGTGGTGAAGACACAGCGAAGATCAAGAGAAATCTGTGAGCCTTCAATACGTCTTTCTTTAAGAGCAGTGAGGAGTCGATGCTGAAGCTTCAAAGGCATAAAGCTGATTTCGTCAAAGACGACGGTCCCGCCGATGCACTCTTCAAGTTTTGACTTCTGACCTTCGCCGCCGAAAATTTCTTTCGAGAGATGATCTTCGTCCACACCTTTACAGTTGATGCTGATGAACGGAGCAAGGCCGCGCTTTCCTTCGTTATGCACGATGCGACCGAAGAGTTTCTTACCAACACCTGGTTCACCAGTCACGAGAAGTGGTGAATCGATATCTTTCAGGCGAACAATAGATTTTCTGAGTTCTGAAGTCTGTGCCGAGCGCCCGACCCAAGCGTACTCACGATCATACGGAGTAGAAAATCTTCTGATGAGAGATCTTTCAGAAAGCGGATTGTAA
>JBKJNQ010000095.1:0-2999 GCA_046593575.1 Bacteriovoracaceae bacterium | reverse complement strand
CCCTTACTGTCCATCCCGACAAAGCCAATAGTTTGCGAGAGTAATTCTTTATTCGGATAAACGCGCTCTGAATGAGATTCGACAAAAATACCCTCGAGTTTTTTAATGCGCTTGAGTTGATTCTCAGAAAGATGGATCTTGCGTGCAAGCCAGGTGTATTTTTTCCTGTCTCCCACTAAAGAGCGAAGTTTCTGAAAAGGAAGTTCCGGAACGACAGCCGAGAGCGTCTTGAGCTTTTTATAAAATTCCGCATTTTTATTCTTGGGAATCGTGAAGAGATTGTAGACGTGAACGTTAATCGCAAGAGGATTTCCATTTCGGTCAAGAATGTTTCCCCTGTTGGGATATTCTTTCACCTCACGGATGAACTGAGACTTGGCATAGGCCAGGAGTTTTTCCTTATTCATCACCTGAATGTAAAAGGCCTTACTCACGACAACCGTGAAGAGAAAACTAAAAATGAGAAAACTAAAAAAAATTCTGTTCTTCATGTTACCTAAGGAATGAGGATAATTTGTTCAGGGCCAGGTTCCTTAAGATCGTATTTCACGGCAAACTCGCGCAGCCTTGGTACCGACATTTCACGGGCACGCTGAGCTTTCAGTTCTTTATTTCTAATGATCGCTTTTTGAATATCATTTTCGATATTGTTCAGCTCGTAGGCCTGCTCGATTCCTTTCATACGGAATCCAACAAAGGCCACAGCGAGAATTGTAAATGTCAGAGTAAAGGGAAGTGCTTGCGGATTGAATAGAAATTCAATGAGGCGATTGTTAAACGTCGTACCGCTTTTTTTTCTTAGTGCCATCAACCCTCCCTGGTTGAAACGAATCCCGTTGTATCAAGCGAAGCTTCGCACTTCGTGAACGGGAATTCTGAGACAGCTCTTCATCCGTAGCTGTGAGTGGCTTCTTAGTTAAAATTGTAGCAGGAAAAATCTTTTCCTCCACTATTTCTTTGAACGTGTGTTTTACGATCCGATCTTCCAGAGAATGAAAGCTGATTACGGCAAGCACTCCGCCTTCTGCCAAGTACGGTAACAACTTTGGTAGAGTATCTTCCAGCACTGTCAGTTCGGCATTAACGGCGATTCGTAATGCCTGAAAAGTTCTCGTCGCCGGATGGATGCCCCTATGACGATCTTTCACCGGGTAAGCATGAAAACAAATGTCTTCAATCTGCCCGGTCGTTGCAATTTTTTCTGTCTGACGGAGCTCAACAATCTTCGAGGCAATCCTGCGAGATAATCTCTCTTCTCCGTATTTGAAAATGAGGTCAGCGATCTCTTCTTCTCTCAAGGTGTTCAGTAAATCCGCGGCGGTAGGAGTGTTACTGTCGAGATAGTTCATCCGCATATCGAGAGATGCGTTCTCCGCACGAAAACTAAATCCCCTCTCCATCTTATCAAACTGATGGGAAGAAACTCCGAGATCCATCAGGATCCCGGCCAACTTTCCTTCCATTTTATTTTCAGCACACCAATCAGGAAATTGAACAAAGTTCATCGGTAAAAGATGAATAGAACCAACCTTGCCCCTACGAATAATCTCATCGTTTCCGTTTTTCAACGCATCCGGATCTTGATCCGTACTGTAAACAATAGAACCAGAAATCTGGTCCGACAGCGCAAAAGTATGTCCGCCGGCACCGAACGTAAGATCAGCAAATATATTTGATCCCGAAGCCTTGGAACCTGTTTCCAAAGCCTCAAGGCATTCTTTCAACATCACTGAATAGTGAGCGAGGTATTCGGACATTACTTAAGGATGACGTCGAGGATCTCGCGATGATTCGGCTTCCTCAGCATTTCGTCAGTGATAACAGCGTAGGCATTTTCCGGAGTGTGCTTCACCGGATTTTTCACGAGATCGGGAATCGCAATTTTAATAAAGGCCTGAGCTGAAACATAATTGGATTTCATCACGGCCATGATTTCCTGAACCGTACAATGCTCTTCTTTCCAGCAATCATAATCCGTCACCATCGCAACCGTCGCATAGGCCATACCCGCTTCTTTCGCGAGAAAAGCTTCCGGACAATTGGTCATGCCGATAACTGAAGCCCCAAAGCTTCTGTAGATTTTTGATTCGGCCCTGGTGGAAAACTGAGGTCCTTCAATACAAACGTAAGCTCCACCAAGGTGAGATTTAACTCCCGCTTTCTGGCAGTGATCATAGAGTCTTTGAGAAAGTGATTTTTCAACAGGATCGGCAGCAGAGACGTGACCGACCATTCCTTCATCAAAAAAAGTTCTCTTACGGAGACCCTTAGTCCAGTCGATGAACTGATCGACCATGACAAAATCTCTCGGAGCAAATTCTTCCTGAAGGGATCCGACAGCTGAAATACTTACGACAGTTGAAACGCCGAGTTTTTTCAGCGCGAAGATATTGGCCCGGTAATTCACTTCACTCGGCGTGTAGTGGTGACCGATACCGTGACGGGGGAGAAAATAAAAAGCGGATCCATCCACTTCGCATTCCATGATGTCAGCAGAAGGCGAACCAAAGGGTGTTTCCACCTTATGCGTTTTTCTCACCTTGATGGCATCCAGTTTATAGATGCCACTTCCGCCAATGACCCCGACCTTGATATCCATAATTAGGCCATCATTCCTGAGAGATCAACAACACGGCCCATTGATTTGGACTGCTTGCTGACAATGTTACTGTACTCATCACGCTCAGCTTCTTCCTTACAGATGATACACATCTCTGCAGTCGGGCGAGCAAGCAGGCGCTCAAACTTGATCCAATAACCACAGTCGTCACACTGACCGTACTCATTGTTACTGAACTTCTTAAGCGCGTTGTCGATTTTCTTAACATAAAAAACTTCGCGGTTTCTGAATCTCAGAAGGTGCGAGTTATTATAGTCAGAGATAGAAGCTTCAACTTCATCGCCTTCATTAGGAAGCTCAAGAGAGATGTTCTCAACAGCAAGACTTTCCTTGTAAGCAAGTGCTTGCTTCTCAGCAAGCAACTTCATCTTAAGCGTCT
>JBKJNQ010000269.1:0-13839 GCA_046593575.1 Bacteriovoracaceae bacterium | reverse complement strand
GGAACAGTGTGTACGCTTATCACTGTCGTGAGCAGCACTTCAATCACTTGTACAACTCCTTTGAAAACAGCTGGTTCTTATACCGTGACTGCGACCAACGTTGATGGCCAGGCGGGGAGTGCGACCAATGCTTACACTTACAGAAATGCTCCGACGATTTCAAGTATTTCACCCGCGATTGGGGCCACGACTGGTGGAACTGTTTTAACTATCACGGGAACCGGATTTGTTTCAGGTGCCTCAGTCACTGTCGGTGGAGTGGCGTGTACTTCTGCCAGCGTCTCAAGCGGAACTAATCTTACCTGCAGAAGTGGTGTTCACGCCGCCGGAAGTGTGACGGCAACTGTGGTCAATACTGATACGCAATCGGGAACCGGCGGAACTTATCTTTATCAGGATGCTCCTGTCGTTACGTCGGTGAGTCCATCTTCATCTGCTCTGGCCGGCGGTGGTACCATCACGATTACCGGAACAGGATTTCTTTCTGGTGCCACAGTCACTATCGGAGGAACAAGTTGTTCTTCTGCTACTGTCGTCAGTGCCAATACAATAACTTGTACTATTCCGGCAAAAACAGCAGGGCTCTATAGTGTTGCCGTTCGGAATTCTGACTCTCAGACCGGAACCTTATCATCGGCATTTACTTATCGGGTCGCTCCGACTGTTACGAACGTAACTCCCAGCATGGGCGCCATCGATGGAGGCTCAACGCTTACGATTAGTGGAACGGGTTTTGTGACAGGTGCGACTGTCCTGGTGGGTACAGCAAATTGTACAGTGAGTGCAGTCTCAGCGTCATCCATTACCTGCGTGACAGATCCTTCTGTTGCCGGAACTTATAGTGTGAGAGTTACCAATGTCGATACTCAGAACGGATCGCGCGCGAGCTCATTTACCTATGTGAATCCTCCAACCGTCACCTCGGTTTCCGCAAACAGTGGAACAATCGCGGGAGGCAGAACTGTCACCATCACTGGAACAAATTTTTACGCCGGCTCTACTGTCGATTTTGGGGGAAGTTCTTGCACTTCAGTTTCCGTTATCAGCACGACGTCTCTTTCCTGCGTAACTCCGGCCAACGCTGCTGGTGCCGTCGCAGTGAGTGTCATCAGTCCTTATGGTGCAACCGGCACACTTGCTGCAGGTTATACTTATGTCGCAACTCCGGCAGTTCTCGCCTTTGTCATCGGGACCAGCAGCCCGACTCCGCCGGCATCTGATAATTATGGAACAACCTCGACGAACGTCACTCATACTTTTACGCTGAAAAATACCGGTGACACTGTTTCAACCAACGTCACGATGGCCCTCGGCGGAACCAGTCCAGCTTCTTTTGTTATCGGAACAGATAACTGTACCGGACTTCCTCTTGCGGGAGGAGCTACGTGTACAGTTCAGGTTACATTCCTGGGGGCCTTTGTTGCCTCGGGAACTTACACAGCAACCATTACCGGGACTGCGGCCACAGGCGGAACTGCGACCAATAATCTTCAGGGTAGACGATGAAAATAATAATTCTTTCCTTTAGTTTATTGATGTCTTTAAATCTCCATGCAGAACTGGAAACAGATGCAAAAGTCTCTCTTTGTGAAAAAGAAGCAGAGAAATTCGGCAATGGGGAAGGATCAGACTCCATCTCGCTTTCCTGCCAGGATCTTTTTTCTACACTCGCCCTTTCAAATGCTAGGAAATTATCTTCAGATAAAAAGATTTCGCTTATCTCTTTTCGAAACATGATCATCGTTACCAAGGGTTTGAAAAAAGAGATTATTGCAGGCCAGTACACTCATCTAAAAAACGTGATCGCTCTTTCTTACGATGAAAAAAACCGCGAAGTTGTTGTGCTGGAAGAGTCTGGCGATATTCTCACCTTCTCTACTGTCATCACCGGAAACGTGGCGCCTCTTCGGGTTATTCGTCATCCTGAAATCGAAGGAGCGGCGGATATCATCATTCTCCCGGAGAGAAATGAAATTGGTGTCCTTCATGGTTCTCGGCGTGAACTTCTTTTTTTCTCGCGGCTGGGCAACTTTCACGGACGAGAGGGAAGACAAAATCTCGCTGTCCGGCGTCAAGTGCATCAAGTTGAAGGGGAGAGTGTCTCTCTTAGTGAGACTGGAAAAGAACTCCTTATCAAAAAAAGAACTGGTCTCTCTCGCTACCAGCTCCCTCCCGTCAAAAAGCAGTAAGCCGACAGGTTCTGTCGCCTTAAATTCCCCAAGAGCTTTCGTTGCAAAATTCATAGATCACGAGACAATCTCCCAATATGGAAACACTCAATAAAGACATTCTGACCTTTGATGGTCTGAGGCTCAAAACAACAATCTTAAACCGACAGGCGGGAGCTTGGGTGATCGTCACTCATGGCGTAGGCGAGCATCGGGGTCGTCACGAATACTGGCTCACAGATGAGTTTAAAAACTACAATGTGATTCTTTATGATCTGAGAGGTCATGGTGAATCTGAAGGCGAGCGAGGAAACGTAAATGATTTTGATGATTACCTGAAAGATATCGATTCTGTTTCTGATTTTCTGGTTTCTGAATTCGGCATGAAGCAGTTTTATCTTTTCGGTCATTCCATGGGTGGACTCATTACCGCTCGCTGGATCCAGACAAGAAAAAACCGGGCCCTTTATCCAGCTAAGACCATTCTTTCGGCCCCCGGAGCGGGAACTGTCGGTATCCTCGGTCTCGTTACCAGTTCTATCCCCGCGATGATCTATAAAAAACTCGCCACACTTCCCAGTATCCCTCTTGGAGGAATGCTGGATCTCACAAGGCTTTCACATAATCCCCAGGTGTATCAGGATTACATTCACGATCCGAAGAATATCCTGAAGGTGCATTCGCATCTTTATTTCGATCTTTTGAACAAGGCGCAGGATACTTTTCACAAACCACTTCATCCCCGTACTCCGCTCATGGCGATCATGGGTAGTGAAGATGGTGTTGTCAGTACTGAGCTCGTGAAAAAATATTTTGATAAATATGAACCGAAAGCAAAATTTGTTCTCGTCAAAGATGCCTACCACGAACTCTATATGGAAACGCCGGAATACTTCAGTCAGTTTGCCCGAAACGTAAAAGAATTTTTCTCTCCTTAACCTCAGGAATCTCATGGCCGATAAATATTTCAAGTCTTTGAACTACTCGCTCGCCAATGAAGATACCTGGCCTGAAGTCAGGCTTATGCGTGAGTGGAAGCCGAAGAAAATTCTAAGTGTCGCTGGAAGCGGCGGTCGCTCGCTTCCACTCCTGGCAGGCAATCCATCAGAGCTCTCAGTCGTTGATCTTTCTGAGCAGCAATTGTGGCTGGGATCACTTCGGGAAGAAACGATCCGAAAACTCACTCACGAAGATTTTCTTCTCTTCTGGGGCTATCCACCTTTTGACAGCGCTGCTTACAACCGTAAGAGAAAAGATCTTTTCTTTAACTTTGAACTTGAATCATCTGCCAAGAATTACTTCATGGCACTCTTTGATAGTCTTTCATGGGGTTCCATCCTCTATGAAGGGAAGTGGGAGAAGACATTCAAAAAGTTTTCCTATGTTACACGCGCTATCATGGGTCCCAAACTTCTGATGGAATCTCTCTCTTGCCTGACGACGGATGAGCAGGAAAAGTTCTATGTCGAAAAGTTTCCGCGCTCGCGCTGGGATCTGGTTTTCAAGATCCTGGGAAATGCCTCTGTCTTTAATGCTCTCTTATACAAAGGTCATTTCGTAAAGAAGAACATTCCTGAGAGTCATTTTGAGTATTATAAATCAGCTTTTGACCGGATTTTTTCTCATACACTTCTTCGTGGGAACTTCTTTGCGCAGCTTTGCTTCTTCGGAAAGATTGTCACGAAAGAGGCGATTCCGGTCGAGGGGGATAACGAAGTCTTCACCGCCATGAAACTTTGGCTCAATAAGAATCGCACTCATGCGTATCTTGGAAATATTCTCGAAATCATTCCGCGCGAATCTGCTATTTCTAATTTAGATTTTCTTTCTTTTAGTGATGTTCCTTCATATTTTGAAGGTGACACTGAAAAGAATTATCTTCAGATCGTAAAACCCAAAATGGCGATCGGGGGCGTAGTCATCGTTAGAAATTACCTCCGGATTCCTGAAAATACAGATCTCGATGGCTATGAGGATATTACCAGCGAAGTAGCTCATTACTTTAAGAATGAAAATATTCAGATGTATATGATCCGTGCTTACAGGAGAAAATCCTAGATGCCGCTTCGGGGAATGCTCGTTACATCTGAGGTTACATTCGTAGCTGAGAACTATCACCAGGTGATTCTCTCTCTGGCGAAGAGTCCCCATGTTTTGGGTCTCATTGTTATTCAGAACCGCGAACCCTCTTTGTCCGTCCTTGGACTTCTTGCAGCTGTCTCAGGAGCGGCCCCACGTTTTGGTTATCAGCTTTTTAGGAATAATCTTTTCCCCGGGACAGATGAGAAAGTGGCGGCCTATAAAAAAGAAGGGAAGGAAGTTCATTTTACTAAAGATATCAACGAACCTTCGACTCTGCAGTATCTCCGCTCACTCACCCTTGATCTCATCATCAATGCTCGCTCACGCTGCTTTTTTCGTGAAGAAGTTCTTTCACTTCCGGCCATTGGTTGTATTAATGTCCACCACGGACTTCTCCCTTACCAGAGAGGAGTCATGTGTGACTTTTGGGCGCATATGCATAACCGTCCTTTTGGATTCACTGTTCACCAGATGACTAAGAAAATTGACGACGGTCCCATCTTAAGAGTTGAAGAAGTTAAAATCCCACCTTCGAGTTATACCCTTTCTATTTTTGAAGGATCTAAGCGCGAAGCTGTGGTTCTCTCTGAGGTGCTGGATGATATTAACAAGACGAGAGTTCTCAGTGGCCAGCCGAATGTCAAAACACCTGAAACAAAATATTTTAAAAATCCCAAACTCATGGATTTTTACCGACTAAGGCTCAAAGGAATCAAAGTATGAATAAGATCATCGCTATTCATGGAAATCCCGGTCATTCAGATGACTGGAATGAAGTCAAAAAACTTCTTCCCAAGGACGCTGAGTTTCTTGCCCTTGATGCCTATGATCCGGAGCTTTTAAAAAAGCTCCGCTCATTTCATGGGCCATTTATTCTGACGGGCTTCTCACTTGGCTGCTACACAATCATGCGCTACCTACCGGAGATCAAGGATAAGGTCGCCGGAATTGTCTTGGTTGCACCCTATGTTTCGCCTGAGAAACCTCTTTCAGGTATGGCCAAAGCTCTCCTGGGTCTTCCGGTGATCAATAACGCCCTGATTGAAAGCAGTAAGAAAAAATCTGTCGCTGGCTTTCTTGAGAATATGATTTATCCGCAAAAGATGAGTGATCATTCTTATTACAAAACTTTTCTCAATCGCCTTGAAACGACTGATCTCTGGGCAAAAACCGTAAGAAGAAAAATTGATACGGAAAATAATCCTTTCACGAAAATCACGTCTCAGATTCCGGTGATCGCTCTTTGGGGTAAAGAAGATAAAACGACAAACCGGAAGATTCAGACTGGTATGCTCAGCGGATTCTCAAAAGTTCAGCACAAGGAGCTGGCCGGTGGGGGACACGCTCTTCTATGGTCTCACACCCAGGAAGTAGCAGATGCTCTCGAGCAAGTTTCCCGGGTTGAGACAAAAATTGGCTACTATCCGGGAGTCGATCTCCGGAACAATGTTTTGAATTATCTCGAAGGTCATCTTCGAGACTTTCCCACAAGAACTGCCCTTCGCTGGGGAAAACGGGGTGCTCTTGAGACCTGGGACAAGACGATGACTTCTGCCATTCCTCATGATGAAATCAACTACGCTCAAATGGCAGGGAGAATTTCTGCCTTTGCCAATGGACTAAAAAAAATCGGGATCACCAAGGGTGACCGGATCATCATTTTCCTTCCGATGTCGCTCGATATGTATGTGGCGATGTTCGCGGTTCAGAGAATTGGTGCCATTGCTGTCTTCCTTGATTCCTGGGCACGCGCTGGTCACTTAGGTGCCACGGCTGAATGTGTGGGGCCTAAAGGAATGGTCAGTTTCAAGCAGGCCTTTGATCTGGTTGATCAGGTCGCCGAATTCAAATCCATGCCTATTAGGATAATGTATGGGCCCGGTGAGAATCTTACGCATAAATTTGAAGAACTCATGTCACCAGGCGAATGTCCGATGGAGCCAGTGGAATCAGAAACCACGGCGCTTATCACCTTCACAACGGGATCAACCGGTAAACCAAAGGGTGCCAATCGCACTCACCGTTTCCTTTCGGCCCAGCATCACGCTCTTTCTCACGTGATTCCCTATGTGGCTTCTGATATTGATATGCCGATTTTTCCGATCTTTTCCCTGAATAATCTCGCAACCGGTGTGACAACTGTTCTGCCAGCGATCAACCTTGCTGCTCCCACGGACATGGATCCCGCGATCCTCGCGAATCAGGTTTTAAATAACAAAATTAACTGCGCCACCATGTCTCCTTCAAATCTCGTGGGGCTCTCAAAGTTCTGCGCGGAACATAAGATCATGCTGACTCAGATGAAGAGAATGGTTACCGGGGGAGCTCCTATTTCCCGTGATGACGTGGAAAAGTATTATAAAGTCGCTCCTCAGTCTGAACTCTGGGTTCTTTACGGATCGACAGAGGCTGAACCCATGGCCCACATTGAAGGGCGGGACATGCTCAAAGAAAAACGTCACGCTGATGCCGAAATCGTGGAAGAGGGTGTGAACGTGGGTCACATCTCTGAAGACGTTGACTACAAATTCATCAAGCTCGTGGATGGCCCGATCACTCTTGGGTCTCAAGGCTGGTCTGAAATTGAAGTTCCGGTTGGTGAAGTCGGTGAATTTATCTGTACTGGCGATCACGTCTGTAAAGAATATTACAATAACCCTGATGCCTTCCTCGCCACCAAGATCAAAGGTCCGGATGGAAATGTCTTTCATCGCACTGGTGACCTGGGCTACCTTGATCAGGAAAAAAATCTCTGGCTCGTGGGCCGTGTGAATAATGCCATCGTGAGAGAGGGGAAATACTACTTTCCGGTGAAATCCGAAGTCATCGTGAAGCGTCTGTCTTTTACTTATCGTTGTGCTTTTTTTGGCCTACCTGACGCCAAACTGGGGCAGAAGACCTGTGTCGCGATTGAGCTTCCGGCAGGTACTGATATCCAAAGTTTCAAATTTTCTGACGCCAAAACAGAAGTAAAGAGAATCTTCGCAAAGAACAAGACCCCGCTGGATGATGTGTATTTCGTCAAATCCGTTCCGATGGATCCAAGGCACCACTCAAAAGTGGAATACGCTGTTCTTAAGAAGTCTCTCTCTGAACCGGGAGTGATCATTGGGTAAGTGGCTCACATTCACCAAGGAGCGCTTTAAACCGCTCGAGTACCTACCGCTCATTATCTTTTTTGTGGGCGTGAATTATCTTTACGCGAGAAATCTGTCTGGCTCGATTCTTTCTCCATTGGCGATTCTCATTCTGGGAATCTGTGGATTTTTCTTCTTTTTCCGAATGAGACTCTTTGATGAAATCAAGGATTACGATATTGATCTGGTGATCAACCCGAAAAGACCCCTGGCCCGTGGGCTTATCTCAGTCTCTGAAGTTAAAAAAGTCATTCTGGGTGTGATCGCAACGGAACTTCTTCTCATCAGTAATCTGGGTATCCTTCCTTTTCTGTTCTATATGGCAGCGATCCTTTACTCGCTTCTCATGTATGAGGAATTTTTTATCGGAGACTGGCTTCGTCCAAAGCTCACGACCTATGCCATCTCTCACACGATTGTTGTATCGCTTTTGGGATTTGCTCTCATGTCCTGTGTGCTGGGTTTTACCATTACGAACTTCTCGTGGAATGTTCTTCTTTTTCTTCTTTCCCACTGGTTTATCTTTAATCTTTTTGAGTTTGCGCGGAAGACATTCGACGTTTCCGAAGAGCGGGAGAATGTTGCGAGTTACTCAAAAATCTTTACCCTGAAAGGGGCGTATTTACTCTCCGGTTCTCAAGTCGCCTTAAGTGTCATGATGATGAACCTTCAAAGGGCCGTTTTAAATCCGACTCCTTTCATAGTGCTTGGTCTTCTTTATGGGGTAGCACTTCTGGCGATAGCCTTTAAACCACTTAAGGCCTCTTACTTCAGGCTTCTTTCGACTCTCTACATGGCCCTCCACTTCATCATTCTCTTTATTCTTCTCTGGAGAAATTAAATGCTCGTTACGAAAGACTCGACCAGATTTTTTGCGAAGAATGAATCGGGGGGAAAGGGCTTTAATCTCTATCTCATGAGTCAGAGCGGATTTCCGGTGCCGGAATGGGTAGTCCTCGGGAAACGACATTTTGAGGGCTTTCTCAATAGTTCTAGTCTTCGTCCGAAGATTCAGGAGATCCTTGAAGGATTTCTCGTGGGAACAATTTCGGGAAAAGATACTGAAAGTAAAATCACCAGACTGATCATGGAAACTTCTCTACCCTCAGATATCGATAAGCTCATTGATGACGGGATGAAAACACTCGGAAAAGAAACCATGATTTCTGTCCGCTCATCGGCCGCTGATGAAGACGGGAGCGCTCATTCATTTGCGGGCCAGCTTTCGAGCTTCCTCTACGTGACTGGTAAGGCCCAAATCGTGGAATCCATCAAAGGATGCTGGGCCAGTGCTTATTCTGAGCGGGGACTTTCCTACCGGAAGGAAAATGAGCTCGATGTCCTGAAAATTTCGGTCGCTGTGGTTCTTCAGAAAATGATTGACCCCGAGAAGTCCGGCGTGATGTTTACCTGCGATCCCATCGCGAAGAAACTGGATAAATTTATCGTCTCTTCCGTCTACGGAGTGGGCGAGGGTCTTGTTTCCGGAATTCTCAATGCAGACTCATTCTGGTTATCGGCCGAAGACGGGAAATTAATTTCTCAGGATATTGTTCCCAAAGAACAGATGCTGAAAAAAGGACCCAACGGACATTGCGCCACTCTGCCCGTGGACAAGTCTCTGATTGATCTTCCATCACTCACTGCTAAAAATCTTTCTGATCTTTTTGAACTCGGTAAGAAGATTCATAAGGATTATCGCCGACCCCAGGATATCGAATGGGCGATCGCTGATGGAAAAGTCTGGCTTCTTCAAACTCGCCCAGTGACAACGATTGATCAGGATCTTCAGGGTTATATTAATCTCTGGGATAACTCAAACATTGTAGAAAGTTACGGTGGTCTCACGTCACCACTCTCATTTTCATTCGCGCTTCGCAATTACAAGGCGGTTTACGTTCAGTTCTGCGAGGTTCTCGGATTATCTAATGAAATTATTAAAGACATGGATTCTTATCTCTCTTATATGCTGGGCTCAATTAATGGCCGCGTTTTCTATAATCTCTTTAACTGGTACAAGCTCGTAGGAGTTCTTCCAGGATTCAAGTCGAATAAAGAATTCATGGAAACCATGATGGGTGTTTCCGAAGGACTCTCCCAGGAAATTGAAGAGCGCACGAAGTCCCATCCTTCATGGGGAACTTTTCGCGGAAAACTCCGTACGGCAACCACCGGCTTTCATTTCCTGAAGTATCACTTCATTATCCAGAGTGTAGTGGAAGACTTCCTCACAACTTTCCATAAGGACTATGACCGTTTTAAGGCGATGCCTCTTACGCGCATGCGCGGAGATGAACTTATTAACGTCTACATGGAAGTGGAACGGAACATGCTCGGCCGCTGGAAGGCGCCGATCATCAATGACTTTCTTTGCATGGTTCACTTCGGACTCTTAAGAAAACTAACTCTCAAATGGTTTGGCCCTCAGTTTGATTCTCTCCAGAATGATCTTCTCGCCGCTGAAGGGGGTCTCGAGAGTGCCGAACCTACGAAGGCGATGATTAAGCTCGCTCATATGGCCAATCTCAAACCGAAGATCAAGGACATCATTTTATCCGTCGATCCCAAAGACGGAATGGAAGCAATCAAGCAATCTGAGTTTCATGATTTTTACAAGGCACTGGAAAACTACATCGATAAATACGGTTTCCGCTGCATGAGTGAGATGAAGCTCGAAGAAATTGATCTCGTGACGGATCCCTCTTATCTCTTTGTGTGCTTGAAAAACTATTTGAAAGCAGCAAGCTTGCCGACTGAAGACGATAGTAAAGAAAAAGAACGCCGGGCGATTGCTGAAAAAACTGTCGGCGAGGAGCTTTCAGTTTTCCGAAAGATCATTTACAACTGGGTTCTAAAGCACGCACGAAAAGCGGTGAAGAACCGCGAGAACACCCGTTTTGCCAGAACCCGCATCTATGGTGTGGCCCGCACGATCTTCCGCTCAATCGGCGAAGATCTTGCCTTCATCGGAGCGACCAAAGAACCACGTGATATTTTCTGGCTCACGATTGAAGAAGTGTTCGGCATTTATAATGGCGCTCTCCCGACTTACAATCTCAATGACTTGATTGAGCTTCGGAAAAAAGAATACGAGAAGTATGCAGAAGAACCGAGTTCACGAGTTGTCACGAGGGGAGCGGTCTACTGGAAGAACGTCTTTCAGAATGAAGAAGTCGCCAATATCGCTACAGATGAATATGATCTCAAAGGTCTCCCTTGCTCACCTGGTATCGTTGAAGGAATTGTCAAAGTAGTCATTGATCCCACCGACAATCTCGAACTCAATGGTGAAATCCTGGTGACCGCCAGAACTGATCCGGGTTGGGTCCCTCTTTATCCGTCGATCTCAGGACTCCTGGTTGAAAGAGGATCGCTTCTTTCTCACTCTGCCATTGTCGCCAGAGAAATGGGCATCCCTGCAGTCGTGAGTGTGCCTGGATTAATTAAAACGATTAAATCGGGGATGCGCGTTCGATTGGATGGAAAAGCGGGAACGATTAAGATTTTAGAGTAAATCCTTCAAGCTTCAAGAGTTCCGACTTCATCTTGAGGCCATGAGCAAATCCACCGGGGCCACTTGTTCCTACAACCCGGTGGCAGGGATAAATAAGCATGAAAGGATTTTTCCCGCAGGCATTGCCGATCGCCTGAAATGCCTTGGACTTCATTGCCTGCGCGAGCTCGCCGTAGCTTCTGACTTGTCCGTACGGAATCTTCTTCATTTCTTTTAAGACTCTCACCTGGAAGGGAGTAAGTCCTTTCATGTCGAGCGGAAGATCGAGTTTATTTTTATTTCCTTCAAGGAAGGTTTTGAGTTCTTCATAGCAGCTCTCAAAAAAGGGATTCATCCCCGACGACATTCCTTTCACCACTTCAATGTGCGAAATAGATTTCCCATCGCGGCTGGAAAGTTTGAGAGATCCGACGATCGGCAGGGGAGGAAGAATAGCAGTGATCATTTTTATAATCCAAATGAATAAATTTTATTATCCTGAAAGCCTAAGTGATATCCGGCACCCCAGAAGAGCTGATCATTCACGATTGATGGCGCACTCACGACACTCCCCATGACCTGATGGCGCCAGAGAATCTTTCCGTCTTCTGCGTTCATCGCTACCATGAGACCGGAGAGTGACCCACCAAAGATGAGACCATTATAATAAGTCAGAGGTCCCATCGGGGCCGCAAAATAACCGCGTCCAAGATCTTTGCCGTAAATGACATGATTGATCCCTTCGCCTCTGAGCGGAAAGGCGGTCGCGGGATCCGCGGTTTCCCAGAGAATATTTCCTGTCATGGGATCAAGAGCTCCCCAGTACCCACCTTGAATTTTTTTACCAGCAACGACGATCTCATTGTGCTCAAGATTCGTTGTTTGAAAGAAAACTTTTTTCCCATCAGTCGCTGATCCCCATTGATGCCCACCGAGTTTTCCGCCTGGACCAGTTTGACGTGCCCAAAGAGTTTTTCCGGTTTCCGCATCAAGAGCGCGAAACATTCCGTTCTTCTGACCGGCCACCAGAATATCTTTCCCATCAATTGTCAGAAGCATCGGCGCCTGCGCGAAATCTCCGTCAACTCCCTCGGGTTTAGGACAAATGCGTTCATTTCTTCTCGGAAAACTGGTGAATTTGGAACCACACCCGACGTTCCATGAATCATAGATATTTGTCTTCACTGACCAGATAATTTTTCCGGATGTACGGTCGATCGCAAGTAAACTATCGAAACGGTTTTCCTCGCTGTCATGAAGTTTTGCACAGGCGGTAGTGATCTCCGTCTCGTGCGTCGGATCTTTTCTCATCCCCGTCATGTAGCAATCCATCATCGCCTTGGTGGCGTGATAATTATTTCCTGAACCAATATAGATACGGTTTCTTTTCACATCGATGGGCGGAGAATTTCCCCATACTGGGGCGCCGGAATTACTTGAAGCATCTCCCGTGATCATCGGAGTTTTCCAGAGGATCTTTCCAGTCTCTAGATCAAGAGAAACGAGACTGCCCTTGAAGGTGCAGCACTTATACTTCTCGCCCCTGACGGCAGGGATTTCAGATTCGATAGATGAAATGCCGACAAACACTTGTTTCCCGTAAATCACCGGGGACATCGTGATCCGTGAAGCAAAATGTTCTTCGACATTTGTCTTCCAGATAAGCTTTCCCGTCATTCTGTTAACAGAGAAAACTGAAGTGCCAGGCATATTTTTTCTGGCGGTCAGCATACTGACGATAAATTTCAGATTATTAAGACTGTCGCCCAGCACCAGTTGGTCACCGGAAATAGCGGGACTGGTCCGAGAGAAATTCCGCAGAGCGGATTTCGTGTACGTTTGAATGTTTTCTTGCCAGATAATTTTACCGGTTCCGGATTCTACTGAGTAAAGATGCCCACCCGTGAACAAACCAGTGACCCCAATTTTTGCAATGTCGGTGAAATAAATTTTCCCATCTGCGACCGTGGGAGTATCAACGATACTGGTTTTCACTTCTGTGGCCCAGCGAACTTTCAGGTCTTTCACGTTTTCTGTGCTGAGAACCGGTCGCGCGGGAGTCAGGTCGTGATGATTCCGGATGTCTCCCGACCATTGAGGCCAGTCAGAGGCAAAAGACGCTGTGATCAGGAGGGAAAAGAAGAAAATTTTCATAAGCTAAGGTGACCATTTGTTCGCATCTCCCGTCAACTCAAGTATCATACGAAAATGCGGGTACTGTTTTCGCCATATCAAAATCCCTTCCTGAATCTCGCCCTCGAGGATCATTTCCTGCGCGGAGGTGCTGATCTTCCGGTCCTTTTCCTTTATGTGAACAGACCTTGTGTGGTCTTAGGCAGATTTCAGAATCCCTGGCTCGAAACTCAGCTCCCTTACCTCGTGGAAAAAGATATCTGGATGGTCCGCCGTCAAAGCGGGGGCGGATGTGTTTTTCATGACGAAGGAAATCTCAATTTTTCGTTTATCACGCCGGATCCGATGATCAATCGGATGAAACATGCGGAAATTTTGAAGGAAGCTTTTGCTAAAGCGGATATTTCTCTCACCATATCTCCTCGCCATGACCTATGGCTGGATGGGAGAAAAATTTCCGGTTCGGCGTTTAAGCAAACAAAGCATGGCTCTTTTCATCACGGAACATTTCTCATCTCTAGTGACCTGGATAAACTCGAAGAAAGCCTTAAGCATACGCTCGTCGCCTCAGAATCAAAATCGATTGCTTCGGTAAGATCGAAAGTCATTACTCTTCAGGAGAAATACCCAGGAACGGAAATCCAAGACGTGATTGAAATCATCTGCCACCATCTGAAAACCATCGCCTTCACTCTGGATGGGTCACTTCTTTCTGGGCCGCAGGTGCAGGAAAGTTTCCGGAATCTACTCTCGTGGGAATGGCTCTGGGGAGAGACTCCGCAGTTTCAGTTCAACGGACTTTCTATCCGCAAAGGAATGATCGAAT
>JBKJNQ010000234.1:0-3737 GCA_046593575.1 Bacteriovoracaceae bacterium | reverse complement strand
TTCCGCGCTTCGACTCTTCGTCAGATTGATCTCAATAAGATTTTTTCCAACGGTTATTCTTTCCAGATCGAACTTAATTACAAGACTTGGAAGAAGGGACTTAAGCTCCAGGAAGTTCCGATAACTTTTTCCGAACGCCGTGAAGGTCAGTCCAAAATGAGCCGGAAGATTATCTATGAAGCAGTTTGGGCGGTCTGGAGAATGCGTCTTTTCAGCTAAGAAGTTTCTGACTTCCTTCACCTTTTCTCAACGACATTATTTTTTGAATTGAAGTACTGAGAGGTTCTTCTGTGAATCCTTTTTAAAAGACGCCCAATGAAGGGCGCCCTTTGACAAAAGGAATTTCATGGAAGAAATGACTAGGCGGGGCCGACCCCTCGGTGTTGACTCTCGTTATTCTTTTGTTACAGCTTGCTGTAATTTTAAGAATGACTTGAGGAACTTTAGGGGAGGAGTAAAGAGCTTCTCCCCACCTTTTCATTCTTTCCTATGATAATTCTGACTCAAATTTTGAATTTAAGCAAATCGCGTAATTTCAATTCTTTATAATATGGCGCGGTCTGCCGCGGGCTTAATCAAAAAAATTTTCTGATCAGTTAAAGAATGCTTTAATTCATGCAAACAAAGCAAACGCAGGTTAAGTAATTAATGAAGACCATCCTTGTAACCGGCGGAGCCGGGTTTATCGGTTCTAATTTTATTCCGTATTTCTTACAGGCGCATCCTGAGTACGAGTTAATCAATCTTGATCTGCTCACTTATGCTGGTGAAGAAAAGAATCTGGCGGAAGTTGAGAAAAACGAGCGTTATAAATTTATTAAAGGTGATATTTGCGATCGTGCAACGGTGGAAAGCATTTTTGCCCAATACAAATTAGATGGCGTCATTCATTTCGCTGCAGAATCACATGTCGATAATTCCATCTCCGGTCCGGGAGAATTCATCCGAACCAATATCATAGGAACTTTTACTTTATTGGAAGTTGCCCGCCAAACCTGGTTTGATGGACCTTTCCTTCCTAAGGCTGAATTCGCGAAGGCGCTATTTCATCATATTTCAACTGATGAAGTTTATGGAACTCTTGGGCCCACAGGACTATTTACCGAATCTACTCCTTACGCTCCTAATTCACCTTACTCTGCCTCAAAAGCTGCATCTGATCACATCGTGCGTTCTTATCACCACACTTACGGCATGAATGTCGTCACCACGAATTGCTCTAACAATTACGGTCCAAAACAGCATAATGAAAAGCTGATTCCGACCATCATCCGGAAGGCCCTTAAAGAAGAAGCAATTCCCATTTACGGGGACGGCAAGAACATCCGGGATTGGCTTTATGTCCAGGATCACTGTCGCGGAATTGATATGGTCTTTCATCACGGGAAAATGGGTGAAACTTATAATATTGGCGGGCGTAACGAGTGGCTGAATATCGATATTGCGAAAACCATTTGTAAACTTCTAGATGAACGTCGTCCTAGAAAAAATGGGCAGTCCTATAAAGAGCTCATTAATTTCGTAACGGATCGTCCCGGTCACGATCGCCGTTATGCCATTGATGCCACCAAAATTGAAAATGATCTTGGATGGAAGGCACAGGAGAATTTTGAATCTGGGATCGTTAAGACGGTAGATTGGTATTTGTCTCAATCCATTTGATGACATCGATCTTTGGTGAGAACTCTAACTCATTTTGGATTTTAGAGATGTCCAACCCAAAAAAGAGAACGTCATTGGGAAATCGTGGTAAGAATTCTTTTTTTGCTTCTCGCCCCCAGGACCTTTCGAAAGCTGCGATAATGTCCCCGAGAGAGTAAACCTTTCCCGAACCAAGATTAAAAATTCCGCTGACATCTTTTCTGACTGCCAACATTACAGCTTCTGCCACGTCTTCACTGGATACATAATCTTTTGCAATCGAAAGATCCCCGAAAATTTGCAACGGCAGATTACTTTCCATTTTTTTCTTAAAAATGCCTATGAGGCCTTTCTGTAGGGGAGAAGCTGGGTTGCTATTGAAAATATTGCTTGGCCTGAAAATGACGACGGAGCTTGGGTCCGATTGTCCCTGTTTCATCAGAAAGTCTTCCACCATGATTTTGGATTCGCCATAGGACGAAATGGGCGCGGTGGGGTCAGTCTCTTTGAAGAATTTTCCCTGCGCTCCGATTCCATAGGCTGTCCCGCCCGAGGAAAAAAAAATATATTTTTTAATCCCACTCTTTAGGGCCATGGAAATAAATTCACAATGAGGTCTTGTGAATTGCTCATGATACTCAGAAGGCTTTAAATTCAAAGATTCCCGCGGATATGGAGGAGGAACTAAATCGATAATGGTATCACCCTTGGCAAATGGGAGTTGCAGTGGTGGATTTAAGAGATCTAATTGGTCACGGAAGACAAAAGTCAGTTTTGCTCCAGCAGTTTTTCTCAGGGCCTCACCAACGAGACCATTACCTCCCAACACCCAGACTTTTGTCATAGATTATGACTTCTCATGATGACGGATATGGGACGGTTCTTTGACTCGGTGTAAATACGGGCAATGTACTCACCAATGACACCCAGACAGATCAAGATGAGCGAACTGAAAAAAGTAATCATGAGGGCCAAAGTCGCAAAACCCTTTACGTCGAATCCTGTCGTGAACAATTTATAAATAACAAAGCTTCCGTAGGCGAGTGAAAAGGCGAGGCCAGTTCCACCGATCACTGTGATGAATTGCAACGGGATAAGTGAGAACGAAAAGATGCCATCGAAGGCGAGCTGGAAAAGTTTTCTCAGCGTGTACCCTGATTCACCAGCAACCCGCGCGGCCCTCTCATATTCCAACCCGGTTTGGCGGTATCCAACCCAAGCGCGGATACCACGGAGAAAGGGATTTTTTTCCGGAAGCGTAAGCATTTTATCTACAACTTCCCGTCTCAACACACAGAAGTCGCCGGTATCGAGTGGAATTTTGATCTCAGAGAGTTTTCTTAAAATCCGGTAGAATGCTCCGTAGGCAGCTTTCTTGAGAAAGCTTTCTTTTCGTTTTTTTCTGATGCCGTAAACGACATCCCAGCCATCATCCAGTTTTGCGATGAAGTCTTTCAGAACCGCCGGCGGATCCTGGAGATCGTCATCAATGATGGCGACAATTTCTCCCTTCACATAATCAAGTCCGGTCCGGACTGCTGCTTGATGCCCGAAATTGCGGGCGAGCTTGATGGCGCGAATCCATGGATATTGTTTTTGGTTTTCTACCGCCAACTCATAACTTCCGTCGCGGCTTCCATCATCGACCAGGATGACTTCAAGTTTCCAATTTTGGGAAAGGCGCTCTGTCTCAATCGCTTCCAGAAGAAGATTTTGAAATTTAGCAGAATTATATAGGGGAATGACGATGGATAAATTAACCAATCTAATCCTTCAACAGCCGCAGCAGATACTGGCCGTATTCGTTTTTCTTTAAGGGCCCTGCCAATCGTACGACGTCATCTTTTGTGATCCATCCGTGATTGAAGGCTATTTCTTCCGGACAACAAACTTTAAGTCCCTGCCGTTTTTCAATGGTAGCGATAAAATTACTCGCATCAAGCATGCTTTCATGGGTCCCGGTATCGAGCCACGCAAATCCCCGGTGCATTTTCAGAACGTTCAATTTCCCTGATTGCAAGTAGGCCCGATTAACATCGGTAATTTCTAATTCGCCTCTGGGTGAGGGCTTAATTGACTTAGCGACTTTGATTACG
>JBKJNQ010000251.1:0-10110 GCA_046593575.1 Bacteriovoracaceae bacterium | reverse complement strand
CCTCGCTCAGTTTTTGGTATTGAAAGCAAAGGAATCGGGGAACGAAGATTTTTATGTGAGAGCGGAATTACTGGCGCTTCGTTCACTTAAAGATATGCCCTTCTATAATACCTCGGCCACGTATGTACTGGCCGACATTGCTCAGGCCCATCACCAATTTAAAAAGGCAACAGAACTCGCCAAAAATATTTTAAAAGAAAAGCCTAGTAGCGCAGAAGCCTATTCTATTCTCACGACTTCATTTCTAGCGATGGGGGAACTGAGAGAGGCCTTGAGTTCAGCAGACAAACTCATAGTCCTTACCCCGTCTGCCACCTCTTCCGCTCTCAGGGCGATCATTCTTTCTCAGATGGGAAAGTTCTCGGAAGCCGATAAAAGTTTTAAGCAAGCTTTGAAAGAAATTGAAGACGACACAAAAGAAGCCGTCTGGGCGCAAACGGTTTACGCCCGGTACTTAACCGAAAGGCGTGAGTTTTCGTATGCTGAAGACCTTTTAACAAAATCACTACTAATTATGCCGTCCGATGCCTTTAGTTTGCATCAGCTGGGAGAGCTGCGGGAAAAACAAAACAGTTTCCCCAAAGCTATCGACGCCTATAAATCCGCGTTCTCCTCTTCGAGGCAAATCATCTCTCTACTCTCCGAAGCGCGGGTATTGAAAAAGATCGGAAAGCTTGATCTCGCTCGCAGTATTCACACTCAGGCCGAAAGCATGCTCAAGAGCGACACCACTCATGCTGCTGACTACATTCGCCTTCTCCTGGAAAAAGACGGCCCGGAAGCCAATGCTCAGGCATTAAAGCTTGCCCGCCTGGAAGTGAAGACACGTGCAGGTTTTGAAAGCATGCAATTACTCAGTCAGGCCTGGATGAAAAATCAAAGGCCAGATCTCGCTCGGGAAGTAAGAAAAGAAATGAGAAAGAAGGGCATGGTTGTGGAAAATGATTAGCTTTCTAATTTCCATCCTATGGACGATCAACACCTGGGCCCATCCCCTTGACCTCGCCTTCGTGGAAGTAAAGCTCTCACCGGATCACATTCACACTGTGCTGGACCTTCATCCCGATGCAGAAAAAAAATTCTCCGGACAATCTTATTTTGGATCCGATTGTGAGCTGATCAAAAGACAGGAGATGAATTCCCAGCTGGTGAAGCTCTCTCACTCATGCGCGAAAGACCTGGCCCGGTTGGATTTCCATTTTCTTCAGACCGCCGCCCCTGGATACAAAGTCCTCGGGAGAATCGTAAACGGGAATGAGGAAAAGGCCTTCTCCCTAGATAAGGATAATTCCGTCCTTCAGATAAGTGACGAAACTTCTTTTTCTTTTCTCCCCTTCATCCGCATGGGTACCGAGCACATAGGTGCGCTACCCGGTGAGTGGTACTCGGTAAACGAAGGACTCCATTGGCCCGAAGGATTGGATCACATTCTTTTTATCATCGCCCTGGTGTGTGGTGGTGGCGGTCTCTTACAAATCTTTAAAACCATATCGGGATTTACGATCGGCCATTCAATATCCTTGATTCTTATTTCCTATAAATTTCTCTCGATCACATCGGCCGTGGTTGAACCCATCATCGCCCTCTCGATTGTTTACGTAGCACTCGAGGTCCTGTTTTTAAAAAATAATCCCCATCGATTTTCACTGGCAGCTCTATTTGGATTCATCCACGGGATGGGCTTTGCATCCGCACTGGAAAACCTCAATCTCAAGCCGCTTCAGATGGCCCAGGCGCTGCTCAGTTTCAATGTCGGCATAGAACTGGGTCAGGTCATCATCATCCTCATGACGGTGCCTGGACTGATGCTGATGGAGCGCTTCCCACTATTCCATCGTTATGCTTTGAAAACTGCCGCCATGATGGTCGCCTGCTTAGGAAGCTTTTGGTTTTATCAAAGGACATTGGGTATTTGAGGAAGATTCATGGGAAATGAGAAGCTTAGAGGTCCAAGCTAAAATCTGCTATCGATTTCATCAAGTTAGCCGATAAGGAGACATGAAAAAAAATCTCTCACTCATGCTTCTCGCAGCTTCCTCACTTTTCACTGTTAGTTGTGCCACTCAGGTTACACAACGGGACCCCGCCAGTCTGCGCGAAATCGAAGGTCGCTCTATTCCGGAAAACTCTCTGACAAGAACGAAGAGTGTCTCATTTGCTATTAAAGAAAATGGAGTCAAGCTGGCAGAATCGAGCTCGACAACTTACGAGGCTCCGGCCGCCAAATATTCAGCTGAAATTGATGGGATTTTCTCGGGTGCCATACTCTCTGCAACCGGGGAATACGTGGTGGAATTCAAAGACGGTGATGATGCCATTACACATAAACGTGTTGGGAAAACAAAATACAAAAACATTGTGCTGAGAAAAGCTTACGATGGAAAAAGTGAATTACAAGAGTGGTATAAAAAATCTCTTGCTGGTTCCGTTGAGCGAAAGTCGGGTTCCGTAATTCTTACGGGTCACGATGACGAAGAGATTCGGATTAATTTCTCCAATGCTAGACCCGTAAAATGGACCGGCCCTGCCTTGAATGCCAGAAGTGGTGAACAGGCCATTGAGGAACTGGAAATTTCTTTTGAAGGCCTCGAAATTAAGTAAGCACACTGTTCTTTTGACCAGATAAAAGACAGTGCCTTAGAAGCAGACACTCCAAGCCTTCAAATACTCGTATATCGATTGGCTTCAAACTTGCTTTAAGATCCCTATCAATAACCAGGGGATCTTATGAAAAACTACCTTTTCCTTATTGGCGTCAGTCTCACCATGAATGCATTCGCACAGGATTCTATGACCCGTGCCCTACAAGTTGAGGGCTTCAGTGATGGCGACATAGGAGTCATTACAAAAATTAGCCAAGAGTATGGCTCTTCATGTAGCGCGGGAAGAGCTAAAGTTATATTCGACAAGGAAACAGGACGAAGTGCGAGGAAAACAGGCACAGTAAAATTCTTTGATACATCAAAACGTGAAGGAATTATTGCGACTGAAGATGGCCAGTTGTATGAGTTCAAATCAGGATCAGATATTCGACCAGGTGATCAAGTGGAATTTAAAGCAGTCATCCAAGAAGGCAAGAAGGGTCTGAACGCCGTAAATGTGAAACTCGCATAAATTCAGAAAATTTTAATAAAAAGAGGCTCCTTAGAGGAGCCTCTTTTATTTTCATTGAAACTGATATTTCAGCCCAACATTCCAGACAAACATGTAGTAGTGATCGATCTTACCGCTGTCAAACTTGAACTGCCGATAAGTCACACCTGTGTTCAACAGAAAGCTCGGTGAAAAAACATAGTCGAGGCCGGTTCCACCCCGGTATTCAATAATAGGTGCGATCGAATACTTTTGTTTTGTATCAGACGCTTCAGCCAGATATCCATCGACAAATTTCGTTCCGATAAAAGACCGAAGGTATGTACTTTCAGAAAGCTTATTTAAAAGTGATCCCTGAAGCGACCAGATATTGTAGGGATCATTTTTTTCTGTCGCGACACTTTTGTAGCGACTCTTAGAGTTCATCACGCGTGATCCCTGTGCCAGAAAAGCATATTGCAAATATTCCGTTTTCTGACCAAACTCCAGCCCCATGAAGACCTGAGGGCCTCCCAGAAATTCGGCATCATTGGATCCATGAGCATTGGCGGCGCCTCCAAAGTTCGTATACGAGCTCGCCGTGGATATAATCCCACCACCAATAAAATCCAGGAGGAAATTGCCGTTCAGGATCCGGTAGCGACCGTCAATTGAAGGATCACTCCAGCCAGTAAACTGCGCTTTACTGCCAGCATAGTATTCGTAGGTAAGGGAAGAATTTCTGATCCGACCTGAGAGAAGAAATTTATCGCTGAAGGCGTACCCTAATGTCTGTGAATAGGTCCATCCGTAGATGGCCGTGGTCTTTATGTTCTTGGCCTCTCCCGAAGTATAAGAAGCACTCGTATGCCCATAAACCATTCCAGCCGCTGGCAAATACTGAAGATCAAAGATCGAAGCATCAGTAGCGAGCACGTTGAAAGACATCAGGCAAAGAAACCATAACCATTTCTTCATAATTACCCCTTACGTCTATTAAACAACTTATTTGGATGAAATTACAGTATTTAATCCATCCGCTTGAAAGGCCGGAAGCGCACATCTAATTCCTGCGAATAGCTGGTGCCTAAGAGCTCTTGCATCTTAAGTTCGTCTCCCAAAAGAGATGAGAATCGATCCTCTAAATCCAGGACCTCGAGACTCCTAAGAACCCACGCCCTGTGATCAACGACCCCTACGAGGTTCTTTTTTCCCTTTTTGGTAAAAAGCGCATACCGCTCAGTTGCCCACCGATCAAAGTCATTGGACTGTTTTAAATCTCCGACCCGAGCCTTGAGTTTGAAATGAGGAGACTCAAACTCATAAAGTCCTGAATGCGAAAATCTGAGTTTGATCCAGCGATAGGGCAAATGAAAAAACCATTTAGCAATGAGAACGCCCGGAAGATGATTGGAATCCAGCGTGAAGAAATATACGGCGGGCCTTCCATCTTTTATGACATAAGTCCGAAGGTTGAGTTCAAGGAGTGATGAGAGAAATGGTATGGGCGGAAAAAAAGGAAAACGAATCCGGCCCATCACAAAAGGGACAATACTCACAATCGCTTCGCCCTTATACAGATCAAGAGGAAACGGGGTCTTCTTTTGCAGGAGTTCGCGATCGACTTTATAGTGCAAGAAGGCGACATCACTCCAGCGTTGGGCCATGATCCATTTCATACAGTCAGACTAACATGATCAAGCGCCTTGTAAATATTTGTCGAGGTATTGAAAGGGCCTTGTGATAGTCTGGGCCATGATTAAAAGTTGGCTCGAGAAAACGATCATTGGCCTCGACATCTGCCCTTTCACCAGCAGGCCCTATCTCGCGGGAAAGATCCTGATTGAAGACCTACCCGGAAATTCCGAGCATGATTTCCTGAATTCGCTGAACTCTTTCCAGGCTCAGAAGAAATTTGAAACGATCCTCATGGTCTTTCCAGACTGGAAAGTTTCCTTCAGAGAATTTTACGATTTCTCCGAAGACTGCGCTGAGCTTCTCTATACGTTGAAGCTTGAGGATGAATTCCAGCTTGTGGCCTTTCATCCTGAGTTTTGTTTCGAAGGCCTCGAGCTCTCAGACCGCGCTAATCTGGTAAATTCCTCGCCCCTTCCTCTGATTCATTTACTCCGAAAGATTGATCTTGATGTGATTAATCTGAGTGCCAAAGATGCTGAGGCAATGAGTTTTGGAAACGCGAAGAAACTTGAATCGATGAGTGAAGCTGAGATTCAGGATCATTTTCCCTGGCGCTCATAGACGGGTTCCATCACACTTTGCCATAAACGGTGCGTTGTATTGTAAAATTTTAAAACATTAAAGGGTGGCGTGACAGCTCATATCTTTCGCCGGAGCACCCAGAATCACTGAAGACGTATTGTCGCTTCTATCACCATCATGAATTTTTAAAACAATATATTTGGCAAAAACGATATTCAAGGTTTTTCCATCGTCTTCAAATTGAACCTGCTGGGCAGGAAAAACATGATCCAAATCACTGCTGATGAAACGCACACTGTAGGTATCGTCCTTACGAAAGACCTGAAACTGCTCCTGAGGTTCATCACCATCGGCAGGAATGGTGCAATCTGCGATCATTGATTTGCTGGTGGCAAAGCTGAAGGTACTGAACAGCAAACAAAATGAAACAATGGACGATTTTGTCATAAAGACTCCTATAAATTTGAACACGGTATATCCCATCTATTGCAGACTTGAAATAGGTTCAAATAGGTTAATAGGTTCCATCACACTTTCCCTTACGCACTGTTTATGGGGAAGTGTGATGGAACCTATCTAGGGTGATCGCCCACTGAGCGTACCTTCTAATTTCAGCTGATAAAATGCCATCAGTGTTTTTTTCACTTCTTCCCCCTCAATAACTCCGAGAGCAGTTGCAATCGCCTCAAGAGTCGCCATACCCGATTCCGTGGTCTCGGCGCGCATATGATCGGGATTAAGATTCGGAGAACTGATCATCACTCGCGGTATGTCTTTCAGCTCATGATGCCGGTAATGAACTTTACTCGCCTGTCGCCAGTTCCCGTCGGGCACGATGAGTTGGATCGGGAGTGGACTCGACTCTACAAGTTCCCGATTGAGTTCCAGGGCCCCATCAGACGGATAAAAAAGAAGAGTCCGGTATTCCAGCACAAGAAGATCACTCAGATCTAAAGCGTCGCGGCCCTCACCACGAACGCGCATCTCACTGTTACTGAGAATCTTGACCGCCAGGCGACCGGTGTTTGTCGTGCGCTTCAGTTCCTTCGTATGAATGATAAGGGCAATTTTTGTTTTAAGTGAGAGCGTTGGTATCTGATCGCAGATGCAGCGGTCTTTATGAAGAAAACAACCCTGGCAGGGATCTTGGGGCTTTCGCTTTCCCTTTTTCATTATCTGCATCTGAAAAATGCCGCGATTTTCTG
Source organism: Bacteriovoracaceae bacterium (assembly GCA_046593575.1). Taxonomy (GTDB): domain Bacteria; phylum Bdellovibrionota; class Bacteriovoracia; order Bacteriovoracales; family Bacteriovoracaceae; genus Peredibacter. Next base: position 3,613 of record JBKJNQ010000251.1, on the reverse strand, counting down.
ACAAAACTTTTCTTTTTCCTTTCCCTCTTCGAGAAAAAAGATCTGATCCATCGGTGTACTCAGCGCATGAGAAATTTTAAGCGCCAGCTCAACTGAAGGATTTTTACACCCTGACTCAATGGAGATGATGGTCTGGCGAGAGCATCCCACAATATCAGCGAGCTGCTGCTGCGAGAGCTGGCCTTTATCCTGACGCAAAAGTTTAATACGGTTTTCAAGGTTCACTTAATCAATGTAAACTATTCTTTACATCACGTAAACTAAACTTTACATTGATTTTCATGAATACTTTCAAAAAACTCTTTCATTTGTCCCGCGAAGAGTGGCCTCTTCTGATTCAAGGACTTATCTTCCTTGCGATATCGAGTGCCGCACTCCTTGCCTACCCTCACGCGATTAAACAGCTGATTGATGATGCTCTCGTGAATAAGAACTACGGAGATCTTGACCGGGCGGCTTTGCTTGCTCTGGGTGTCTTTATCATTCAATCCGTAACTTCTGCTCTTCGCTATTACTACTTTACGATTGCGGGAGAAAAAACAGTTAAGCGCCTGCGCGCACGCCTCTTCCATCAGATCATTGGACAGGAAGTGACTTTCTTTGATCAGCAAAAGACCGGTGAGCTCTTAGGAAGGCTTTCTTCAGATACCGCCGTTCTTCAGAACGCACTGAGTGTGAACATCTCCATGCTCATGCGAAGTCTCGTTCAAGCACTCGGTGGACTGGTGATGCTTTTTCTCACGTCTTCGAAGCTTACCATTTTTATTCTCCTCATTATTCCTCCGGTCGGACTACTGGCAGCGAGGTTTGGAAAAAAAGTCAAGGCCATCTCCAGACGCTCACAGGATGCACTCGCTTTATCTTCTGGTGTCGCCGAAGAAAGTATCGGAACAGTCCGAACCGTAAAATCCTTTGCACAGGAGAATTATGAAGAAACCCGCTACCATGATCGTCTGGAAAAATCGTTTCTTCTTTCTAAAGATAAAATCAAAGTCATCGCCCGCTTTACTAACACCGTCACTCTCGTGGGTTTTGCGTGTCTTGTTTTCATCGTCTGGTACGGCGGTCGCCTCGTGATTGAAGGCGAACTCACAGTGGGAACTCTTACATCATTCTTACTCTATGTGATCACCGTTGCTTTCTCAGTCGGTATGCTCGGAAGTCTATGGACAGATTTCATGTCAGCAGTCGGTGCCAGTGAGCGCATCTTTGAACTCATGGATAAACCGGTTGAAGAAATGTCCGTAGGTATTGAGAAAATGCAGGAAGGGAAAGTTGAGTTTCAAGACGTAAACTTTTCTTATCCCACCCGACCGGATTTTCCGGTCCTTAAGAATCTCAGCTTCACCATCAATCCTCGCGAAACGGTCGCTGTTGTGGGCCCGTCAGGAACTGGAAAATCCACAATCGTTCAGCTCATGCTGAGGTTTTATGAAACTCAGAGTGGAAGTCTTTCTTATGACGGAGTCGATGCCAAAAAATACTCACTTCATGCCATTCGTACCAGCATCGGAGTTGTCTCTCAGGAACCGGTTCTCGTCAGCGAATCCATTCTTGAAAACATTCGCTATGGAAGACCAACGGCAACCACGGAAGAAATTATCGAAGTCTCTAAGATGGCCTTTGCTCACGATTTTATCGAAAAATTCCCGCTAAAATACGACACCCTCGTGGGAGAACGTGGCATTCAACTCTCTGGTGGACAAAAACAAAGAGTCGCCATTGCGCGCGCGCTCCTCAAGAATCCTAAGATTCTTATTCTTGATGAGGCGACAAGTGCTCTCGATGCGGAAAGTGAGCATCTCGTTCAAAAGGCGATGGATGAGCAGCTTGGAAAACGGGCAACACTTGTCATCGCTCACAGGCTTTCCACTGTGAAACGCGCCCACAAGATCATCGTCATCCACGATGGCTCGGTCGCCCAGGTTGGAACACATGATGAACTTTATAAAAATGAAAGCGGGCCCTATCATAAGCTCGTTAAAAAACAGTTCGAACAAACAAAGGAACAATAATGAGAAAAACGCTGAGTAACGAAAGACTTACCCCGGAAGCTGCCAAGGCCATTTCAACTTATCACTCTGACGTCGTAAACGAGGTCGCCAAGGCAGTTGAAAGTAACAAAGTCGTGGTTGTGGGAATGGTGGCAAATCCTCACGTCAAAAAAGCGCGGAAAGCTCTCGACGGTGAGAAAGTAGAATTTAAGTATATCGAGATTGGTGGATATACGTCGAAGTGGCGAGAGCGGTTAGCAGTCAAAATCTGGAGTGGCTGGCCAACGTTTCCGCAGGTTTTTGTAAATGGGAATCTTGTGGGCGGAGCAAGTGATCTGCAGAAGTTTATTCAGGATGGAAATCTCAAAAAAGCATAATTTATATTTGCCCGGAACCATATCGATTCCGGGCAAATATCCTTCAGGACTAGACCTTTTGAATGATCTTTTCCTTGGGAAAACGAACTTTTTTAGCAAATTGCAATTTATCGTCAGGATGGCGGTAACCCAGGGCAACTGCGGCGACTGTTTTCCACCCAGTATTTTCCAGACCAAGAATTTTATCGTAAGCGGCTGGATCAAGGCCTTCCATAGGCACAGAATCAACCCTAAGAAGGGCGGCAGTCTCAAGTAAAAAACCCATCGCAATGTAGACCTGTCTTTGAGTCCAATGAAGAAGACTATTTCCCGTCATACCTTTTACGATATTCGCATTTAACATGCCTTCAAATCCCTTAAGCGACTCCCGGGAAACTCCGCGGGTTTGCGCCATGTCCTCGATGTAGTCTTTCACGTTATCTTCCGTCACTTTATCGCGCGAGAGAAAAACGACGAAATGAGAAGCATCCTTCACCTGATCTTGTTTCCAGGAAACCTCATGCAGTTTCTGGCGAAGAGCAGGAGTTTCGACCACTAAAAACTTCCAAGGCTGAAGTCCGTAGGATGACGGTGACTGGACAAGGGATTCTTCCAGGACACTCCAATCTTCTTTAGGGATTTTTTTTGCTGAATCAAATTGCTTAACGGCATAACGCCACTCAAGCGTAGAGAGAATATCTTTTGCATTCATCATAGTGTTCCTCCCAAAATCACAGCACATAAAACTAAAAGGGTCATCGATGGAAGCATCTTCACCAATGGATTTTTAACTTTGAGGTGTGTAAAGATTGCTGCGGTCATAAGAACGATGATGCCCGATGCACCAAGCTGAACGAGAAGATTATCCTCACGCATAAGCATGACGACAAAAGTAACCTTGAGAATACCTGTGAGATCCCTGAGCCATGCGGGGTACTGATACGATTGGAATTCCTCGACAATATTCTTATACCGGACAACCCACACAAATAATACGGACGAGAACACCAGAATTTTCATCACTTCAATCATGCTACTAAACATCTACGGCCTCTTGGTTCATGTTTTATATAACGATACTTACTCTCTATTATGATAAGAATATGTCATGCAAGTCACTCTCATTTTTATTTCAGCCTCGACTTTTATTTTCTATGGCCTTCTTTGCCTTTTAACCGACCACATGAAAAAAGAGTTTCACCGCTATCGCCTATCTCACTTCCGGCAACTCACTGGTGCCCTGGAGCTTCTGGGCGGTGCGGG
>JBKJNQ010000049.1:0-10009 GCA_046593575.1 Bacteriovoracaceae bacterium | reverse complement strand
CTGCTACGCTCAGGGAAACGGATGCCAAAATTCGTGTGACTGCTGCTCTGGCGTCTGCGCCTCAGATGGAAAATGCGTTGCCGATGGTCAGATTGAATGTGTTGCCAATAACGAAACTTATAAGCGAACTCCGGCCGAATGCTGTTCAGGTCGGGGGCTCTCCAATGGAAAGTGTGCGCCGTCGCATCTTTCCTGTCTCCCGTTGCGCGAAATATGTAGTGCTCATGCTGAATGCTGCTCGCAGAAGTGCGGCTCAAACGGAAAGTGTCTTCCTAACTCGAATGCTATTTTCGGGGGAGCTCCCGCTCTTATTTTGAATCCGGGCAGAGCTCCTGCTTCGCTTGAAATACTTAATTTATCTTCAGAGTGATCTGAGAATTTCCATCTCTTCTTTTTTGGACGAGGAGATTGACCGGCAAAGTGTCGGTCAGTGTCTTTACGTGTGAGATGATGCCAACCATGAGACCACGATTCTGAATCTGATTGAGCATGTCGAGAACATCTTCCAGAGAATCCTGATCGAGAGTTCCGAAGCCTTCATCGATGAAGAGCGTATCAATTTCCGCCTGGCCCCGGGTCATTTCCGCAAGTCCTAATGCCATTGCGAGCGAGACCATGAAGGTTTCACCACCGGAAAGTGTGGAAACCTTGCGGATACCTCCATCGCGGAACTTATCGAGGATAAAAAACTCAGGTGCGAGCTTATTGGTTTTTGTCTGATGAACAATCTCGTAGCGGCCCTGGCAGAGGCGGGAGAGTTCTTCATTGGTGACAATGATGAGATTCTCTTCCACCAGCGAGAGAACATAGGTTCTGAGTTCATCTTTTCCTAGAATTTCATAGAGGCGCTCGCGGCGGGCAAGTTCTTTGGAAACATCCGCCCGTTTCAATTCAAGAAGCTGAACTTTGTCCCGGCGTTTTTCCTGAGTTTCACGGATCGCCTTAAAGTGGGCAACGCGAGAACGGGCGTCGTTAGTTTTTGTTTTCAGTTCACCTTTTTCTTTTTCCAAAACTTCTTTCAGAGGAACAAAAAGTTCCGGAGCGCTCTCAAGATCAAGTGCGAGTGACTTCATGGTTTTTTTGAGGTTCACGAGATCGCTTGAGAGTTCAGGAAGATCAGGACTTCCTGCCTCAGTAATGTCTTTTCTCGCTTTCATGAACTGCACTTCATTATCGCGGGACATTTCATCGTAAGTGATGAGCTTACTTTGGAAATCTCGCAGGATATCTTCCTGCTTTCTTCTTTCCATATCTTTTTGTTCAAAAGCAGTCTGGGCAGTTTTAAGCTTTTCTGAGAGTGATTTCAGAATCGTTGCCGCACTTTCACCTTTCAATTCCTGAGTAAGGACTGAAGAGAGCTCAGCGATCTTCTTCTCTGAGCTGTCTACGTGACTGCGTTCAACTTTAAGTCGATCGCCCAGCTCAGCGCTTCTTGTTGAGGCATGCTCCAGGTTCTGGCGGATGCGAGAAATGGCCGTTTCATGGGTCGTGATATCGAGCGAGAGTCTCAGGTCTGAACGAAGCTTGGGAACGAGCTCCGGACTGAAAACAATGAAGTCTTTCAGTTTGAGTGAAAGAGCAGCGACAGCGGAGTTTCTTTTGGCCGCTTCAGCTTCCTTCAGGTCAAAGTTTCCTTTAAGCGTTTTCCAGGAAAGACGGATGCGCGCTAGTTCCTCATCAATTTTCGTCTTCTGAGGGGCGATTTCGGCTTTTTCCCAGACGACTTTTCTGGCGGCCTCAATCCTGGTCGCAAGTTCGGATTCATCCTGTCGGGGAAGGGATTTCTGCTCCTCTAAAAGGGCGAGTAATACTTTTTCTTCCTCTGATTCTTTTGTGATGAGGAAATCACTCTCAGTACTGAGTTTTAAAATAGCAGAGGCGAGCACTTCATTTTCGTCGTGGAGTTTCCTGGCATTAAATCCTTTGGCAATATGGCGAAGCTCTGTAAACTTTTCCCCAGCAAAGGGTGTTTCACAGACCGGACAGATGCCTTTGGCCTCAGTTTCCGGATGAAGGAGGCAAAGTGAAACTGCAGAAAGAAGTTCCTGAACCTTCAGCGATGCGAGGATAGGAAGTCTTTTTTCCTGAAGCTCCTCGAGAGTGGACTTAATTTCGTAGAGGCGATTTTTCCTTAAGCCGTGGTTCGCTTTTAGTTTTGTTTCCTGAAGATTGATTTCTTCTTCCCGTGCACGTATGCGGGTTATGTCTTCTTTTTTCTTCTCCAGAGTTTTCAGAATTGTTTCTGCGTCCGCGGGAATGGCCTCAAGCCGCGCTTTCAGGCTTCCGGAGTTTTCCGCAAGGTCTTTGCCCTTTATCTCCAGGTCTTGAAGTCTCACTTTTTCTGAGTTCAAGGACTCATGGAGTTTTTCCAGTTCATTCTGATCTTCAAAGAGTTGCTCAAGATCATTCCGGTGGGAAATAAGACCCTCGTACGGGAAAGAAAGTTTCTTCAACAGAAGATTTTTTTCCTCCGTGCGGGAAGCAAAGTCCTTTTCCAGCGTGTGTCGGTATTCGGTGTTCTTCTTTTCTTCCAGACTAAGCTTGTTGAGTTCATCGCGGAAGTGCGCCATCAGGAGTTTTTCTTTCTCCAAAGACTCTTCTGTTTTAAGTAACTCCAGAAGCCTCGGAGATTTTTCTTCAGAAGCTTTTCTGGTTCCATCTTTTGCCAGAGCTGCTTCTTCGGTCGATTTCAAAAGGACATTATAGACAGTTGTTCCGGCCGCCAGGTCTTTCTTGGTTGCCTCGATGCGCTTTTTATTCTCGAGAGATTTCTGATGATAGTGATGAAGGCTTGTGTAATGGTTATGAAACTTCTCAAGAAGATCTGACCAGTTTTCGTGAAGGGAGAGTTCACGGTTCGCTGTTTTCAGTTCCTCTTCAACATTAATGTGACTGCCGCCATCGTCCTGGAGGGTCTTAAGCTCGATATCCAGATGGTTTCGCTCTCCGAGATAATAATCCAACTCCGAGCGAAGTTCGCGGGAGAGATTTTCCAGCAACTCACCCGGATAAAGTTTTTCCAGGATATCTTTTCTCTCTGTGAACGTGCTCATGAGAAAACGCGCAAATTCCCCCTGATTCAGGATCACGCATTTGGAGAACTGGTCAAAATCGAGATGAAGGATCTCCTCGACTTTTTCATTTGATATTGTCCTGGGAGATTCAAACTGATCTCCGGATAAAAGGTAAAGCTCGCGGGTAGGAGAGGGGAGAATCGCGTAGGCCTCACCGTTTTGTTTCCTGACACGCGCCCGCCAGCTGGCGAGATAGGATTTTCCTTTCACTTCAAAAATAAGCTCAATCATTCCCTCTTTTTCACCAAGGGTGACGACATCATTCTGAATCAGGGTGCGCTTAAAGATCTGTCCATAAAGAGCGAGGCCAATAGAGTTCAGAAGAGTGGATTTTCCTGCACCGGTCTCGCCGGTAATGGCAAAGAGCGGAGAGTGATTCATGACTTCGCGGAAGTCCACGATGTGCTCACCCTTCAGAGAGGCAATGTTTTTGACTTTAATTCTGGTGAGCCGCATGTTTCACCTTGAGAAGAAGCTCTTTAAAGTCATTTCTGATTTCTTCCGGGACCGAGGGAGAGTCAGGGAATTTCGTGGCATAGAATTCATCAAAGAGTTCGACGGGCGAAAGCTCAAATAGATTTTCTTTTTTCTTCCTGACGGTATCGATGGCCCCGTAATGGGGAATAAAGCTCAGAAGCTCCATACCTTTTTTCTGAAGGAGATCGCGGATCTCTTCCGAGAGTCCCATCTGTGGGCCAGGAAGTGAAAGCTGAACCTCAACCATCGGCATGGGCCCGGTGGGAGCGGGAAGTGCATTAAGCTTTTCTTTCCAGTTCTCGAGATTTGCTTTTACCAAATGAAGCTCGCGGAAAACGGGAATGGAAATCTTCTGAATCTCCATTTTGTCTGTGAGAGTAATCGCGAGAACGCTTTTCCCCAGTGTCTCTGAAAAACGCAGAGGAATCGGGGAGCCCGAATAATAGGCGTTATCTGAAATTTTCTGGGGCTTATGAATATGCCCGAGGGCGACGTAATCAAAATCTTTCAAAAGCTCAGAGGGAATAGAGTCAACTCCCGAAAGTGAGACGACTTGCTCACTTCCTGCGGCCTCAAAAATGCCTGCCAGGTGATGAAACAAAAGTATGGTCGGTCTGGTTTTCTTTTTTGCGAGATAGGATTTAAGTGCTGTGATCGCATCTCCTTCTCCCTGAGGAAGAAGTTCAAAAGAGCGAAAAAAAGGAAGAGCACAGAGATCAAAGCTCTCGTCTTGCACGGTGACTGTTTCCCAATGCGTTTCCGGGTTGCCGGAGAGCTTACCCCAGATTTTCACACGATGAGTGCGCAGGAGTTCCTTAGGAGCTTCCAGAAGAACACCCGAATCATGATTCCCGGCAATGATATAGGTCAGAACTTTCGTTTCGACAGAAAGCCGGTGAAGGAATTTAAAAAATAATTCGAGACTCTGATGAGGAGGATTGGGAACATCGAAGATGTCTCCCGCTATGAGGAGAACATCGATCGATTCTTTTTTGAGAGTTTCAATTAACCAGCTGAGAAAACCTTCGTGCTCAACACTGCGGTCAAGCTTCATCAGACGCTTGCCGAGGTGCCAATCAGAAGTATGGAGAATCTTCATAACTTACCGGGGGCGACGATTATTATTGTTCGGTCTTCCCTGATTGTTGTCCGGACGAGGTCCGCGGTTATTACTGTTGTTATTATTCGTATTCGGTCCGCGATTGTCCTGACGTGGTCCGCGGTTTTCACCACGACCACCTGACTGCTGCTGGCGATCCCGGCCCTGATGATTTCTCTGAGGGCGATCTTCTTCAGTGCCTCTGACAGCAGAAGTGGTGACATGGATATCTTCAACCCGGTCATCATCATCTTCATCCAGATCGTCTTCGTTGCTTGCGGTATAAACGATTTCTTCTTCGTCATCGTGGACGTGGACTTTTTTCCCGGGAGCAGAAGGTTCCGCTACTTCTGGAAGGGCGTAATCGAGCGTTTTTTCTCCGAAGAGATCAACAAATATCTGATCAGCGAATTGTTGTGCCGGACCTTTCATCGCAGCGATTTCTGCCTCAAAAGCTTTTACTTTATTGGCAGCTGCTTCATCCAGACCAACAATTTTCTGAGTTTCATCTGAAACAAATTCAAACTCGTTAGGGAATTTGGCGCCGTCTTTATCGGTTGTCTCTTTGTAGAGATCAACGACGTAGCGTCTTCTGACACCTTTATTGGTCATCATATCAAATTGTTCAGACAGAAGGTGAAGGCGATCTACGCGGCCTGATTCACCGGTGTGAGTATGAATATAGTCGCCTTCTTTCGGAAGACGGCTTCTTTTCTCACGGTAGACTTCATCTTCGTACTGAAGACAGCATTTAAGCTGACCGCAGACACCGTTGAGTTTTGAAAAGTTAAGAGTGAGATCCTGGTTCTTCGCCATCTTGATCCCGACGTTCCCATATTTCGTGAGAAATGAAGAACAGCACAATTCAAGTCCACAAGGTCCGATCCCGCCGACGGAAGCGGAGCGATCGCGGACAGAAATCTGACGAAGTTCAATGCGGGTCTTGAGCTTATAAACAAGGTCACGCACGAGATCACGGAAATCCACACGCGAAGGAGCAATAAAATAGAACACAGCTTTCTTACCGAAAGAAGTGAACTCTACGTGTGTCAGATACATGTCGAGTTTGTGAGATTCGATCAGATCATTACACATGTTCTCGGCATTTTTCTGCTGACGGTAAGCTTCTTTGTCTTTTACGACCTCTTCATCGTCAGCAATTTTTGAGATGCTCCGGACCGGCATCATGCTTTTATGAAATGGAACATCGTAAGGAAATGAGTTGATGTAACCAACCGCCATTCCGCGATCGGACATAGCGACGACTTTCTGGCCGTAATCAATCCGGCGCTTTCCGAGCAGGAAGGCAAATGAGCGTGAGTTTCCGGGAAACCGGACACGGACAAAACGAAGGATCTGGCCTTCTTTAAATCGCGATTCATCCCGGGATTCTCTTTCTTCAGGGGTATCTTCGGGATCGTCTTCGCCAGAGCTTATATTATCAACGGGAGGGAGCTTTTCCTCTTCCGGATTTTCTGAAATGGTCATGACTCATTCTTGTGGGATTTCTGTGGTATGTCAATGACTTAACCGCGGATGTTAAGCCTCGGAAGAACATGTTCTTTCAGGTGGGAATAAAAGAAGGTCCACTTTGTTGCGGCCGGTTGATTAAAGGTATCCATCTCTTCGAGAAGACGCAGGACACCTTCCAGCGCCATCTTGTTTTCCATCTTGAGATTCTCGCCGGTTTCCCACTCGAGAAGTTCTTCGAGCCAAAAGTGGAGGCCCTTCTCACTCTTGGAATAGGTTTCGAGAAATTGAGCAAGTCCCATCGGTTTTACTGCCGTGATAAACTCCTGCCAGAGGACTGCGTCGTGAGGGGATTTTTTGCGGGGAAGCCTGAGGCCCAGGCCGCGCGACTGGATAGTCGGAAGCAATTTAATTCTTCTGGGATTCAGGAGAAAGATAGTCGCAGGGACCGGTGGCTCTTCGAGCATTTTAAGCCATTTATTGGCGAGAATTTGCGTGATCCGGTGGGCCTCGGGAATCACCACAAATTTTCTCTGACTCTGAACCGGGCGCCAGCTGAAGTATTTCTCGAGAAGAGTTGCGTCTTCAACCGTGTAGTCTTTTTTTTCTTCCACACCAGTCACAACTAAGACATCCGGATGATCCATCAAATGGTTCACCGGGTGCGTTTGTTTTTCAACTTTCTGGAAATAATCGCGGATAAAATTATGGCTAAATTCCATCAACGCATGGGCGGATTCTTCCTCAGGAAGGCCGGTTTCTACTATGTAGAAGTGTGCCAGTGACCCTTCGTGCGCCTTTTTGATCAGGATATCTTCTATCTTCATGAAATGATTTTCTTCAGATCCGACAGGATCACATTTCCGACTTCTTCCGGAGAAACATTGGCATCAATTTTTAAAATACGATCGGGAAAAAGAGCTGGGAGTGAGCGATATCCATCAATAAGTTTCTGGTAGAACTCGAGCTTTTCGGATTCAAAATAATCTTTTTCCTGACCACGCTTTTTCTGTCTCTCCATCGAGGTCTCAAGATTGATATCGAGAAAATACGTGCGGTGAGGAAGAAGGTTCAGGGGATTGTGCTGATGAAGAGTGAGAATGGTCTCGAGTCCCAGGCCCCGAGCAAGGCCCTGATACGCAAGAGTTGAATCGACGTAGCGATCAAGGATCACGACCGAATCAGGAATCAGGAGGAAAGGAAGAATCTTTTCATGTAGAAGCTGGGCGCGGCTGGCGAGAAAGAGATGGCACTCAGCGAGCGGATGGAGGGGAACAGTTGAGCCGAGGATCGCTTCACGAAGTTTTTCCCCGAAGATTGTTCCACCTGGTTCGCGGAGAACCAGAACGCGCTTCTTCTTCTCGTTAGTGAGAAACTTTTCAACGTCCTTTAATTGTGTCGTTTTGCCCGAGCCTTCAATGCCTTCAAAGGAAAGAAAGAAACTACCGGGAGTTTCAGGAGTACGAAATTTGTTTAAGAGATTTGGGTTCACGGGAAAAGTATAGGGCAACGAAGATCAGAAATCACTTACTTCTTCAACCACCGGCTGATCAACCGCAGGATTAGGCTGCTGGTCTTCATTATTCATCGTGGCATCAAGGGAGCCTTCATCCTGGGCCGGGTCACGATTCGGCTGGACCAGAGAATTTTCTTCGACTCTATTTTCCTGATCCTGAATTTCAGCGACCTGCTCGGCTTCTTTGTCGGCATCCGGATAACTCTGATCATCCTGATGAGTTTCAATTACTGTCGGATAATTATCATCCATCGGCGGAGTCTGGGTAACATTCGAGCGCTCGTAAGAATTTCCATAACCATCTGAAGCCGGTGAGCGCTTCCAGTTGTTTTTCTTTGATCCGCGCGAATTTTGCGTCTGAGAATTTTGGCCTGCTTCAGCGTTAAGGGCCGCTGATTCGTTTTCAGTTTTTTTCGGAGAGAACATGAAGTAGAGGGCGACACAAAGACAGGGAACTGCCCACATCGCGTGTGTTCTCACATGTTCAAAAAAAGATTTTCCGGTTTCTTCTTTCGCAGTTGGGATCTTCATGACTTCAAGCTTCACGGTCTTGGTTTTTTCTTTCGTCACCAGAGATACGTGAGTGAGCGAGGCGATGTTGTCTTTTTCGTCAGGGAAATGGCTTTTTGCCTCGAGGTTTTCGAGAACTTTTAGCTTCGCTTTCTGAAAACTTGATTCCAACGGAGTCTGAGGAAGGGCAGTACCAAGAGTAAAGTAGGCCTCAAACTCAGTGTGAGTTGAGATCCGCTGCCAATGTCTTCCATCGTCTTCAGAAATTTCATCGTGACGGGTAACCGTCCCGAGTTCAATGCGTTTTGCTATTTCAGCTTTCGGGAGTGGAGAAGATTTCCTTCCGTGAGTCAGGATCCAGAAGGGTCCCTGATAGTCGGCGTCTTCACGGTGAAATTCTCTCTGTTCAAAAAACGGTCTCCAGTTATCCACTGACATAGGAGAAACGAGTGCTCTTCCCATGATGACTTTATTTTCTTTGGAGTAGTGCTTGAGAGAGAGAGTTTCAAACGGACCATAGATGTTTTCGTCGATCTTGATTTCCCACAGGTCATCGGTATTGATCTTCAATTTATCAATTGATGCTTGGGATAGAGGTTTTAGGTCAAAAACAGACATGGTTATTCCCGTATTTCCTAAGAGTCTTGTCGGTGGGCCGCTTCAAAACCTTAAAATGGGCCATGAAATTTATTGAGATGATTGTCAGGGGGGTATCGCCGGGGCATACTGATCGCGTAAGGAGACGAAAGTACGTGAACATGCTGGAGAGAACTACTCAGATTCGAGACCGCTTCCTGAAGTTCCAGGACTGGGAAGACCGTTATAAAGAGCTGATCCAATTGGGCCGGGGGTTACCCTCGTATCCGGAAGATAAGCGCGATGAAAAATACAAAGTGAAGGGATGCCAGTCACAAGTCTGGCTTTATCCGGAGCTGAAAGATGGTAGAGTCTTTTTCCACGCTGATTCAGATGCTGTACTCGTGAAAGGGATTGTTGCCTTACTTACGTCAGTTTACTCAGACGCAACTCCCGAAGAAATTCTTACGACCAAGCCTGAATTTTTAAAAGAAGTCGGAATTACAGAACACCTTTCTATGAATCGTTCGAATGGTCTTGCCGCCATGATGAAACAGATTCAAATGTACGCTCTTGTATATAAATCGATGGAGAGATCTTAATTATGTTTATGAATCGCCCCAGAAGAAACAGAAGAAACGAAGTCATCCGCTCGATGGTGAGAGAATCCCAGCTTCTGCCGGCGCATCTCATCGCTCCTCTGTTTGTGATCGAAGGCAAGGGCCAGAAGATTGCGATCGCTTCCATGCCAGGACAGTTTCGCTTTTCCCTAGATGAGCTCGTGAAAGAAGCGAAAGTACTTTTTGATCTTGGTGTAAAAACAGTGGCCCTTTTTCCGGCAATCGAAGAAAAACTCAAAACACCCGATGCCCGTGAAGCTTTCAATCCGGAAGGTCTGAATGCGCGCTCTATTCGGGCCATTAAAGAAGCTCTCCCTGACATGATGGTCATGGGTGACATTGCTCTGGATCCGTATTCTTCTGATGGCCACGATGGATTAGTTGATCCGAAGACCGGCGAAATTTTGAATGACCCTTCTTTAGAAGTGCTCGCGAAGCAAGCTCTGTGTGAGGCGCGCGCGGGTGTCGATATCATTGGCCCCTCAGACATGATGGACGGAAGAGTTTCTTATCTCCGGCACGCTCTTGATAAAGAGGGCTTTCAGAATGTTCTCATCATGAGTTATTGCGCGAAATATGCTTCTGGTTTTTATGGCCCGTTCCGTGAGGCTCTCGATTCGGCTCCTAAAAAGGGTGATAAGAAAACTTATCAGATGGATCCCGCCAA
>JBKJNQ010000043.1:0-2989 GCA_046593575.1 Bacteriovoracaceae bacterium | reverse complement strand
AGGAAATCTGATCTGCTCCACTAATCAGGGGCTCCAGCACTGAATGAATACTGGTCTCAAATCCCCCACCGACGTAGGCCTTCCCGAAATCTGCGTAGAGTTCACACAGAACGCCTTTCTTATTCAGGACAATCGCACGGTTTCCGAGTTTATCTTCGAAAGCGCGGATGATGTCTGGTTCAAGTTTATGAGGAACAACGAGAATAAAAAAATCAGAAGGTAATTTATCCAGAAGAATCAGATCAGAAGGCCAGACGTTCCCGAGAATCAGGCGTTTCTCTCGCGGAAATTTCTCCAGCCCAAAACCCGCGTACTCAGGAAAAATCCGCCCAAACTTTTCGGCCTTCCCCTGAAGTCGTCTTGAAATCTGCTCAATCCGGAAATCAAAAACTTCACCGGGTAGTCCCATCTCATTACCCACGCGGGCGTCTTCAACAGTTGCGTAGATAATTTTTCGCGAGGAACTCAGGAATTTCTTTTTCCACCAGGAAATATTCTTGTTTTGCGAGCGCTCTTTTTTAAACGTAACCCAGATCATATTAAGTTCGTTGCCGGATCTACCTGCCCAGAATAAAAATTCTGGAAAAAGATCATAGCGAACCAGGACAAGTTTCCTCGCACTTACCCAGGACAAGAATCCACTGGTAAGTAACGGGTAACGAAGAGCGCGGATGAGTTCCGGATTTTTCTCCGCTAGCTCCCTCACCCCTTTCTCCACACTGGGAGAAAAATAGATGAGTTCCATTTTCAGTTTCTTCTCCAGGGCGTCGGTGATCAGCGGCAGCACCTGCTGGAACTCCCCTTCACTGGAAAACTCAAAAGCAATATCCGCGGGAGTGGAAAATTTCCGGGCACAGGGGTCACTATGATTTCTTCGCTCAAAAGTAATCCGCTCACGAACTTTCGGAACAAAAAAAAGAATCACCGATAAAAGTCTGATGATGACTGAATATAAAATCATGCGAGGGCCTTCAATGCCATCGCCTTCACTTCGCTAACCGTTATCTCATTCATGCAGAAATGCTCTTTCCGGTAACAAGGACTTTTTCCCGTGGTCGAGCAGGGCTTGCACCAGAGATTTTTAGAAAGATAACCGGACTTGTTCCCATGAGGCACAAATCCAAACAAAGGATCTGTGGGGCCAAAGATCGTCACAACCGGAACGCCATAGGCTTCGGCGATATGGTTCATGCCGGAATCATTTCCGATCGAGATTTCAGCGCGCGCAAGGATCTGCATCGATTCCTTAAGTGTTGTTTTCCCCTGAAGATTTAAAAGTCGAGCATCCTGAATTTCGTTGAATGCCTCACAGAATTTATCATCAGGCCCAGCGAGTACCACCACATGACAAGAAGTTTCGCGCAGAAGATCGCGCGCAAGTTCAACGAATGAATGAATACTCCAGCGCTTGGGGGCAAACGATGCAGAAGGCGCGAGCACAATATATTTTCCCGGAACAGCGTATACCGGAAGCTCAGACAAACTTGTCATTTCCTGATGAGGACCACGACGGTAATCCTTCGTTTCACTGATTCCTCTCGTATCCCCAAATAGGCTCTGAAGATCGATAATAATCCTCTGAATCTGGGATTCCATGCCGAAAATTTTTCCATGGAATAATCTTCGGACAGTGACACTCTTGATCTTGGTGAGGAAAAATCTTTCCCAACGGCGCTTATCAACTGTCAGCTGCTTCGTTCCCCAGTAAGCGAGTTTTAAACGAAATGAACGAAGAGTTGCGTGAGTATCCAGGATGAGATCAACCGGATGATCATCCGTGTGAAAGTTCAGGCGCTTCATGAACTCGTCCCATCTTTCTTTCCGCCGATCAAAGCTCATGACGTAATTAATGCCGGGATGACCTTCAATCAGTGAGGCAAATTCTTTCGCTGTCACGAATGTGACCTTGAGATGTTTTCCGTATAAAGAGCGGAGCCAATTGACTGTCGCTGTCTGAAGGACCACGTCTCCCATGCTGGAGAAGCGGATCAAAAGAATGTGCATGATTTATTGTAGGGGAAAAAGAATCAGATTTCCATGGGAACGATGACGCCTTTTTCCTTGATCATCTTCTTAAACATCTTCTTATTGTATCCGTCCCGGAAAGATTCCCATTCATTCCACTTCTTCTGGCCCAGAACGCGGGCATATTGAGCATCCCGCTTCTCCTCGAGCTCAAGCATGGCCCGGCGCTGCTGGAGTGTCAGATTCCCTACATGGTCCTGAGGGAGAATCTTCTGGTATTGTTCATAGAAGCTTTGTTTGACCGCTTCGATTTCCTTGAAGTTCTTCTCAGAGAAGCCAAGTTTTCCCACGAGAAAATCTTCACGGTCTTTGTTCACATCAACGACCACATCTTCCATCTCTTTTTCATCAAAGTCTCTCGGGGCGCTGGACGTTTCGGGAGCTTCACCCGGCACTTTCACAATGACTTTTTTCTCGATGACCTGAGGATCAGAATGTTGGACGACGATTTTCTCAACAATCTCCTCTTTCACGACTTCTTTTTTCTGAAAAAAAGAAATCGCCAGGATCACATTGAGAATGACACTTAAGAAAAGAATCCACTTCATTTTATTTCCTGAGAAGTGTCGCCGCTTCTTTGGCGAAATACGTGAGAATAATATCAGCACCAGCTCTCCGGAAGGAGATCAAAGTTTCAAGAATGACTTTATCGTTATCAATCCACCCGTTGGCTGCGGCCGCCTTCACCATGGCATACTCGCCAGACACGTTGTAGGCCGCAATCGGGAGCGTGAAATTTTCTTTCAAACGATAAATAATATCAAGGTAGGGAAGACCAGGTTTTACCATGAGGATATCAGCACCCTCTTCTTCATCAAGCATCGCCTCGCGAAGTGCCTCGCGGGAATTGGCGGGATCCATCTGATAAGTTTTCTTATCACCCTTTTTATGGCCCGTTCCGTGAAGCACTCGATTCCGCTCCTAAAAAGGGTGATAAGAAAACTTATCAGATGGATCCCGCCAA
>JBKJNQ010000260.1:0-26114 GCA_046593575.1 Bacteriovoracaceae bacterium | reverse complement strand
TTCAAGAGAGATAGGTTCCTTAGAGATCTTAAAACTCCCATCGGGGAAGAAGAAGATTCGTCACTTGGTGACTTTATTGAAGATAAGAAAATCATTTCTCCAGCTGATGCTGTGATGAGTGTGACTCTTTCTGAGCAGACTCGTTCTGTTCTTTCAACACTCACTCCAAGAGAAGAGAAAGTTCTTCGTATGCGTTTCGGTATCGGCGAAAAATCAGATCACACTCTCGAAGAAGTGGGTCAGGATTTCTTCGTTACTCGTGAGCGTATCCGTCAGATCGAGGCCAAAGCTCTTCGTAAGCTTCGTCATCCGTCGCGCGCGAAACTTCTCAAATCGTACCTTGATAACTAATCTCTTAAGGGCCACTTCGGTGGCCCTTTTTTTTGCTCAAACACTTTTCGCCGCCGAAGTTGCCATCACTATCGATGATTTCAATGTTAAGTCTCCCGAAGGTGACCAAAAAATTCTCGATGCTCTGGCCCGGCACAAACTCAGCGCTACGTTGTTTGTTGCCTGCAAATATCTTGATAAACCCATGGCAAAAGCAAGGCTTTCCTATTGGGAACAAGCTGGGCACTCCGTCGCCAATCACACTTACTCTCATTGGTTTTACGATGAGAAAGGGTTTGATCTTTTTTCTGCAGATGTCCTGAGATGTCACGAGATGATCAAAAATTCTCCGGCGTTTACTCCCCTCTTCCGTTTTCCTTATCTCAAAGGAGGGAAGACGGCCGAGCAGCGGGATTCTATTCAGAGTTACCTGAAGAAGCTGGGCTACCGAAATGGGTATGTCACGATCGATGCTTCTGACTGGTATGTTTCCCAAAAACTCGAAGAGGCGATCGCGAAGAATCCGAAAGTGAACATTAAGCCTTATCGTGATTATTACCTGAAACACATGTGGGAGCGGACGGTTTATTACGACAATCTTGGGAAAAAGCATTGGAAAAAACCTCTCAAGCACACAGTCTTGATTCATCACAATCTTTTGAATGCCCTTTTCCTCGATGAACTGATTCAGATGTATAAAAACAAAGGATGGAAAATCATCGCATCAAAGGAGGCTTTTCAAGATCCGATATTTGATGAGGTTCCTGCAGTCCTTCCCCATGGAGAAAGTATCCTCTGGTTACTTGCGAAGAAATATGGGGATAAGACAATCCGATATCCGGGTGAGGATTCTGAATTCGAGAAAAAAGAAATGGATAAACTAGGCCTCTGATTTTCTCGAGAGAAAGAACGTATAAATGGCCGCAGCCGAAAGCAGATGCCAGACACCGTGGCCATTCAGGAAATGATTATCAGGATCACACCACTTCCGGGTGATATCAAGTAACAAAGCAATCCCCGCCAGAAATTCTATAAAGAGCGCCAGACAAAGAATTTTTCCATCGAGCTTTCCGCGGTTCTGTCTGATCATCTGAAACTCTAGAATCGCCGCGGTCACAATCTGGAGACTGAAAGGAATGTTCGCAATATCGAAGATTGAGAGGAAGACGAGCGAGAAAAAAAGACCAATGCCAAAGAACATCTGAGTTTTTCTTTTTTTCCATAGAAAATACCGTTGGAGGGCCAGAGAACAGATCCCCATGGAGAGAATGAGCATGGCCCCCACATCGAGAAGTTTTCCGACCTGGGTTCCTGACATATGGAAGATGGTGGATCCCGAAAAGAGAGCGAAAGTTGCCCAGAAAAAAAACAACCTCTCCGTTTTGGGCCTTTGGGACCTCAAGATGAGAAAAGCCGCTATCAAATATCCAATATTCGACCATGTATTGGCAGGTTGTTCGACCCAGCCGCAGAGAACGCGTTCACAGTAGAGATATTTTTGATCTGGGAGGTAATCCCATGGACACATATTCATCAATCGCCTCCCTTTAAGTTTAGTCCGAGCAGCGAGTCATTCACATCGCAAAAAAATCGAATCAAGTTTCAAAGAGTGGTTTTTCCCCTATACTACTCTTTTCCTCACGAATGAAAGGCACAGTGGAATATACGAACAGAGTGGACGATATTTTAAATAAGGCCTTCACGCAGGAAGTGACCTTTCTTGCACGCCGGATGGTGGAGCAAGGACGAGTTTCACTTTCATTCATGAAAGGTTCTCTCGACACTTATTTTATCATCTCGGGCATCATCGCTGAGAATAATACAAATTACGAATCTAAAGTCAGTTACAAGAAAGCGACGGACATTCTCACAACTCAATGTTCATGCAATTTATGGAGTGCTGAGAAACCTTGCCATCATACTGCGAGTCTCCTGATCAAGTTCAGCGACATGCAGGATAAGCAGGGCTCAAAACCTGGCGGAATGTCAGTTCCCCTTTCTCTTTTAAATCAGGAAGGAGTTCACGTTGAGAGATACGGAACTCTCGTGAAGACTGCAACGGCGATGACGGGTGCGAGAACCAATTCAACATTCAGCTCACTTCAGTACACGCTCGTGAGCAGAAAAGTTGCAACTTTTCCTGCGCCGACAAAATGGCATGGGAAATTAATCGTGAATCTCGTTCCGGCGACGATTCTCGAAGAATATAAAAATGCTATCTATATCGAAGGAAAATACACTTACATCTTCAGCTGGAGTGACGGCGAAGAAGTAAAAGAGGTTTCTCTTTTCGATATTCTTTATCTGTTTAACTGGAGAACCGGAGAGGCACTTGATCTCCCGAGTGAGATGCGCGAACTCGTATCAAAATTAAAACTTTCGGATGTCGTTGGCGATATTCAGGATTTCATCCGGCTCTTTCTTCCGATGAGAGAGAAAGGCTTTGCTCATCTTCTTGTTGAAGGAGAAAGCTGGGAAACGTTTCCGGTTGAGGACATGGAGTACCGCTTCTCCATTAATCCGTCTCCGCGCAAGAGTTTTCTCAATCTTGAGCTGGAGCTTTTCACCGTTGACCAGAAACTAGTTCCGATGCCTTCGCCATTTCTTTTGTTTGTCAGTGATCATGGTTACTCATCAAGTTTCCGCACAAGAAACGATGCCATGCTATTTTTCAAGACCCTGATTGAAGACTTTGACAGAGATACAGTTCTTCATAAGAAATACCTTCATAGTAATTCGAAGAAACAGATCATGAATGAGTGGATTACACTCGTCATGAAAGAAGAAGAGCTTCCTTTCTTTGATCCTGCTTTCCGGAAAATTTTTATTCTCAAGACTAAAGTCTTCAAGAAAGTCTTTCTTTCATTCCTCGACAGTTTCGGAGAAATCGGTTTCAAGACATCTTTCTACGTGAAAGATGAGCGGAAGATAATATTCCAGATTCCTAAAAATAATCTCCTCGATGGGATTGCTCCGTTCTACACAGCACTTACTCCACTCAATATTCCGATCTTCTATGACCAACAGCAGGTTAGAACCTGGAAGAGCACGATCCGGTTTGAAAGAAACCGCGAGAAGCTTGACTGGTTTCAGCTCGATCTCATTGTGAGTGATGATGATCTCGAAGTTATTAAAAATGCCGAGATGACCGATAATTTTCTTCTCTCGAACAAAGGCCTGGTGCTCCTATCTGATGAGCAGAAAGATCTTCTGCGCTTCATGAAGAGATACACGAAATTCGAAGGTGAGAAGAAAGAAGGCGGAAAAGGTACTTCCCGCTTCGGTCTCTTCCTTCAGCGCTCGCGAATCTTTGAGCTCTTTGAACTGAAGCGCCTTGGAATTGAAGGGGCACTGACTCAGGAAGAAGAAGATTTCTGCGACAAGATCATGACCATGAAGGATATGCCTCAGTACGAGGTGCATGAGCGCTATAAGGACATCGCGCGTCCTTACCAGACTGCTGGTTACAACTGGCTACGCTTTCTTTATGAGCACCGTTTCGGCGCTTGTCTCGCGGATGATATGGGTCTCGGTAAGACCCTCCAGACAATCATGCTTCTTCAGACCATGAAGGATAAGCTGAAAAAAGTTCTCATCATCTGTCCGGTATCGATTCTTTATAACTGGCGAAATGAGCTTGAGAAATTCTCTGATCTCACCTACTCCATTTATTACGGCGATGAACGTGAATATAAAACAGACGCTCAGGTCATTCTTACGTCTTACGGTCTGATGAAAAAAGAATCCTTCTCCACATTAGGCGAAGATGAATTCGATATCCTGATCTTCGATGAAGTCCAGCATCTGAAAAACATCCGGTCACTGGGTGCAAATGCTGCCAGACAACTGAAAGCTAAGTTTCGTATTTGCTTAACAGGTACTCCGGTAGAAAACGATCTCTCAGAGTTCTACAACATCATGGACCTTTGTGTTCCCGGTGTGTGGGGAGATCTTGGTCTCGTGAGATCAGCATCTAAGAATAAGAATCGTCTTCTCGCGCGCAGGACTGTGAAGCCGTTTATTTTGAGAAGGACAAAAGATCAGGTTCTGAAGGAACTTCCAGAGAAAATTGAGAACCATGTGTTCCTCGATTTTGCTCCTGAAGAGAAAGAATTTTATAAGCAGAAACTCAACGCCGTCAGATCCAACATCATCGCACCAGGTGCTAAACGGTATGGCGAAGTTCTAAAATCACTCCTTGAATTGAGACAGATGTGCTTGTGGCAGAAGCATCCTGCCCTTCACTCAACGAAGATTGATTTTCTCATGGAAACTCTTGAGACACTGGTAGAAGAAGGTCACAAGACTTTGATCTTCTCTCAGTTCACCACTTACCTGGATCTCATTCAGAATAAAATACAGGTCGCAGGCTGGAAGTACGCACGCATTGATGGTTCTCAGACGATCAAGAAAAGAGGCGAACAGGTTGAGCACTTCCAGAATGGGGACGCTCAGATCTTTCTTATCTCACTCAAGGCCGGGGGATTCGGATTGAACCTCACAGCTGCGAGCTATATTTTCCTCATGGATCCATGGTGGAATCCGGCCGTCGAAAGACAGGCGATCGATCGCGCCCATCGTATCGGACAGGAAAATAAACTCACCGTCTACCGACCTATTATTAAAGAATCAGTTGAAGAAAAAGTCCTGGTTCTTCAGCAAAGTAAGCGTGAACTCTTCCGCGACCTCATGGCCGAGGATGATGATGAGTACTTCAGCGGAAAACTTACAATGGATGATTTCCAGCATCTCTTAAGCTAAAGGAAATGACATGGCCGATTTCAAGAATTTAATTGAAGACATGGCCACTTACAAACATGAGGAGAAAACGCTGCCTGTTTCTCCTATCGAGTTTGATAAGATCATTCAGAATCGCCGCTCAGTCAGATATTATACCGATGAAAAAATACCTACAGAAGTCGTAGAAAAAGTTCTCAGCTGGGGATTACTTGCTCCGAATTCCTCGAACCTTCAGCCTTGGGAATTTTACTGGCTGAAAAGCCCGGAGAAAAAAACTCTGATGGTTGAGGCACTCATGTCCCAACCCGCGGCAAGTACTGCTCAGGAACTGATCGTTGCCGTTGCCAAAAGAAAGACCTGGAAAAAAGTAAGTAGTGAGATGGTAAAGCAGCTTAACGAAACTCCAGATGTGCCTCAGGCAGCAAAAGATTATTACAATAAAATTGTCCCCCTTGCTTATACTGTAGGCCCATTAGGAATTCTTGGTCCGTTGAAAAAAATCGCTCTTACACTGACCGGAATTTTTAAGCCCATTCCACGCGGGCCTGCATCGATTGCAGACATGAGAGTCTGGGCCGTGAAAAGTACGTCACTGGCTTGCGAAAACATCATGCTAGGTTTCTCGGCTTTCGGATATGACTCCTGTCCGATGGAGGGATTTGATTCCGCAAGGGTAGGAAAGATTCTGAACCTTTCTTGTGGCGATGAAGTTGTCATGGTCATCAGCGCCGGCAAGAGATCTCCAAAAGGCGTTTATGGCCCGCGCATTCGTATGCCAGATAAAGACTTTATTAAAATCATCTGAGGTCAATATGAAGATTCTTTTCCTTTTCCTCATCACACTTTCGGCCGAAGCAAAATTTTATAAATCAGAAAACGTAAAATTTGATGTGGAAACTGTGGTCACTCGAGACGACGTCATCTGGGGTTTTGATTTCTTTTCCGACGGAAGAATGATCTTCACCGAACGTGGTGGGAAGATGGGGATCTACGACCCGAAGACAAAGGCAGTCACCCTTCTTAAAAATGTACCGGCCGTTCACTCAGCTGGACAGGGTGGACTTCTCGACGTGCGGGTCCATTCGGACGGATCGATTTATTTCACTTACTCTGAACCAGTTGAAAAAGATAAATCAACGACAGCTCTGGCGAGAGCGGACATCAATGGCGATTCACTTCAAAATGTAAAAAAACTTTTCACGGCATGGAAACCAAGTTCCCATGACCATCATTACGGTTCACGGATTGAGTTCGATGGAAAAGGACATATCTTTTTTTCTGTCGGTGAAAGAGGACAACAGGAAAAAGCTCAGGACATCACATATCATCAGGGAAAAATTCTCCGGATAAATGAAGACGGAACAGTTCCCAAGGATAATCCTTTTGAAGGAGCACCAGGTGCCAAACCGGAAATCTGGAGCTATGGTCACAGAAATCCACAGGGGCTGGTCATAAAGCCGGGAACCGAGGAACTTTGGGAAGCCGAATTTGGACCTCGCGGTGGTGATGAAATCAATATCGTGGAAAGAAAGAAAAACTACGGATGGCCCATCGCCACTTATGGAAGAGAATACCACGGACCAAAAATTGCTGAGGGAACGAAGGCCGGAACAGAACAGCCGATCGTGTACTGGGTCCCTTCAATTTCTCCTTCGGCCATGACGTTTTATACTGGATCAACTTTTCCGGAATGGAAGAATAATATTTTTCTCGCCTGTCTGGGAGAACAACATCTTAGACGTCTGGTGATGGATGGAAGAAAAGTCGTTAAACAAGAAGAACTTATTAAGGATCTCGACTGGCGTTTTAGAAATGTCCGAACCGGTCCCGATGGTAATCTGTGGTTCTCTACCGATGAAGGAAAAATCGGTAAACTCGTAAGGAAATAATGAAACTCACCCAGACTGTAAAAAAAGGCGGCTGTGCTGCAAAAGTCCCCGCGGTAATGCTGAGAGAAATTCTTGCGGGTGTGACTTTTCCCCCGAACATTGAAGGGGTCATTGTCGATGGTGCAAGCTTTGATGATGCTGCTATTTTTAGAATTAGCGATACTCACTCGCTTGTTCAGACCCTGGATTTTTTCACTCCCATTGTTGATGATCCATTTGATTTTGGAGCGGTCGCCGCTGCAAATTCGTTGAGTGATGTATATGCCATGGGTGGATCTCCTAAAACCTGCATGGCGATACTTGCTGCTCCTCTGGCAACCATGGAACCCTCAACCATCCAGCAAGTCCTTCAGGGTGCATGTTCCGTTATCGCAGAAGCGAAAGCTTCCCTTGTCGGGGGTCATAGTATTGATGACGATACTTTAAAATTCGGACTCTCCGTTACAGGTATGGTGGAAAATCAATCCGTCTGGACCAATGCCGGGGCGAAAGTCGGAGACGTTCTTATTCTCACAAAACCGCTGGGAACAGGAACCATCTGCGCAGGAATTAAAAAACAAGAGATTGAAGAGGAATTTGCCCGTGAGGCGATTGAGTCCATGAAACGTCTCAATAACATTATTGATCTCTTAACTCTTGATGAGATTTCTTCCATCCATGCCGCTACGGACATTACCGGCTTCGGTCTCGCGGGACATGGGTACCAACTCGCACGGGCTTCGGATAAAACAATAATTTTAAATTTCTCAGCTCTCCCATTATTCAAGGGCACCATGAGTTCTCTGGAGAAGGGTTGGCTAACTAAAGCTCACAAGAGTAACGAAGAATATACCCGCGACTCTATGAGATGGCGTGATGGGATTACGG
This sequence comes from Bacteriovoracaceae bacterium, assembly GCA_046593575.1. Classification (GTDB taxonomy): domain Bacteria; phylum Bdellovibrionota; class Bacteriovoracia; order Bacteriovoracales; family Bacteriovoracaceae; genus Peredibacter. The sequence goes on along the minus strand of JBKJNQ010000260.1, from coordinate 18,288 downwards.
ATACTGAGAAGCTTGTGGCATTTGATCCCCAGACCAGTGGCGGACTTCTTCTTTCAGTCTCCCCTGCTTTTGCGAATGATATTGTTCTCAGGCTATCGGGAAAATTTCCGGGCACTTCCATCATCGGAACTGTTGCCATGAAACAGGACATCCATGTCTCAATGGAATGATCCCGAACTTCAAAAACTTTTCCTGAATAGCACTCCTCTCATTGATGTGAGATCGCCCGGAGAATTTCTGGAGGGATCTATTCCCAACTCTATCAACCTTCCGATCATGAATGATGACGAGAGAGCAAAAATTGGGACCTGCTACAAAGAGCAGGGCCAGAAAGCTGCGAGCGACCTAGGCCATAATCTTGTGAGTGGAAAGGTTAAAGAAGAAAGGATTGAACTCTGGAGAGAGGCGATCAGGCAGAAACCTGAAACTGAAGTATTCTGTTTCCGGGGAGGCCTTCGTTCTCAGATAGCTTGTGAATGGATTGGTATGCACAAGCAACCCATCCCGGGCGGATATAAACGTCTGCGACGCTTTTTCCTTTCATGGTTAGATGAAGCTCCTCTGCCGGACCTCATTCGGATTGGCGGCCCCACAGGATCCAGAAAAACTGATTTCATCAAAAATGTTGAGCATATTGATCTCGAGATGCTCGCCCATCACCGGGGATCAGCTTTTGGAAACCTCGGGCCGCAGCCAACTCAGATTACTTTTGAAAATAAGCTGGCGCTCGATCTCCTGAAACTCGCCGGAAAGAAAATTATCATTGAAGATGAAAGCATCACCATCGGAAAGATTGCCGTACCCAAAAGACTCTTTGCTCATCTTCGGCAATCACCCATGCTTATTCTGGAGATTTCTCTGGAAAAGAGAATTGAAAATATTTTTGAGTCTTACGTAAAAGGAAATGACGAAGAATTCTTTCTCTCCTCACTCGAGAGGATCCAGAAAAGTCTCGGCGGCGTGAATTATGAGAAGATAAAGAATGAAATGATACAAGGTTTTTCAGGGGCGGAAGAACTATCCAGCCACGAACCCTGGATAAGGTCATTACTAACTGATTATTATGATCCAAGATACTTAAAAGATATTGCCCGTCAGGGGGAACTCATCCTGAAGCGAGGTACTTCAGACGAACTACTCGCTTATCTCAAAAAAGCTTAATTAAACGTATTTCGAGATCATTTTCCTGATCAAGAACCCGAACCGCACAGTCGCGATACGACGGAGCACCAGTCAGGATGCGCGGGTTATTGGAAAACCCGAAACGCTCTTTAGGAATTCCTATAATATTCTGATCGAGTCTTCCGTTATTGTTTTCATCAAGGAAGGTAGAGATCGCATACTCGCCCGCTGGAAGATCAAGGTTTGTTGAAATATCTCTCTGTCCGGCAATAGCAACGCTGCCCGTTTTGACCGGAGTTCCTTTTGGAAACTGCGCCGAAGAATCAAAAATAGCGAAATAAATTTTCCCGCTCTTGCCCATCGTTTGCGTGAAATTAATTTTCACGGGAGCTGCGAGCGCGGAAAAAGAAATCAATGTGAGAAGGAAAAATAATTTCATAATAACCTCAGATAGTTTTCAGAACCCGGCCCACATCAATATCGAGTGAGCATTTAAAATGCCCCAAGGGACACGCTTTGTATCCATGGAGCCCACAAGGTCTGCATGACAAGGAATCTCCCACATCTACCACCACGGAATCAAGGGACAGTGGAATATATCCATAGGCCGGAACGGTCGAACAGAAAATCGCGGTGGTACGGGCATTCACGCAACTTGCGAGGTGAAGAGGTGCTGAATCATTGACGAAAACCCGCCGGGCATCCTTCATCAGGGCGGCAGAATCCAGGAGATTCAGCTCACCACAAAGATTCACCGTCTGGGGAAGTCCCTCGCGAATCCGATCGCACAGCTCTTTATCTCCGGCGGCACCGATGAAAAGAACCTTCCCTTTTTTCACGAGCTCTTGGGTGAGTTCACGATATTTACTCTCAGACCACGCTTTCGTGAACCAGACAGATGCAGGGGCCACAACGAAATACTCTTCAGTTTTATATTTCGCAGTTTTTTCGAAATGTTTCGGGAGAAGCGGAAGCTCCGGACGATATTCTTTCATGTTGTCTGAAATTTTAAAGTCTGGATCAATCAACTTCAGAAGCTGAAGGTTTCTCTGCACTTCATGCCAGTATACTTTTTCATTTTCTGAAGGACGATGTGGAATAAGATGGTCGGCCTTGTGAGTGTAAAATCCACTCATGGGATTCTGGCGAAATCCGGCCTTCACTTTCGACTTCATGAGACTCGTGACTAATCCGGAATTAAAATGGCGATGAAGGTTGAAGACGTAATCAAATTTGATCTTACGAAGCTCAGAAATAAGTCTCAGGAGATTTTTGGTCTTTCCGCCAGCTTTGTCCCAGACCCAGACTTTTTCAATCGTCGGGAGCCCCTGAATGACTGATTCATTGCCCTTCCTGAGGAAGAAATGGATCTTTGAGTCAGGAAAACGCGCTTTGACCGAGGCAGCAAACTGACTCGCAAGGATAGTGTCGCCAATGAAAGCGGTCTGGATGATGAGAATATTTTTAGACGAGGCGTCATTCATACGATAAAGTTATTTTACCCTATGGAAAAGATATCCGCCATCATTCCGACATTTAATGAAGAAGTTCATATCAAGGCAGCGATTGAGTCTGTCCTGTGGTGTGATGAAATTATTGTGGTGGATTCTTTCTCGACCGATAAGACGATAGAAATTGTCCGCTCTTTTCCTCAGGTAAAATTACTCCAGCATGAATACGAGCATTCAGCTGCTCAGAAAAACTGGACCATTCCTCAGGCGACTCACCCATGGATATTTCTCCTGGATGCTGACGAGAGACCAACTCCGGAACTCGTAGAAGAAATCAAGGCTACCGTAAAGAACGGTATATCCTTCTCAGCTTTCTGGATTTATCGCCGCAATCACTTCATGGGTAAAAAGATTAACTATTCCGGCTGGCAATCAGACAAAGTGATCCGTCTTTTTAAAAAAGATGAATGTCGTTACCAAAATAAGCATGTCCATGCGGAAATTGAAACGAAGGCCAGCATCTCGATCTTGAAAGAGAAGCTTATTCATTACACTTATAAAGACGTGACTTCTTATCTTAAGAAGGCCGATCGCTATACGACCTGGGGTGCTCAGGACCGGTTTGAGAAATTCCAGAAATCCGGAAGAGTCATTGGTCTGCCCTACCTGGTTTTTCGTCCTGCAGGGCGCTTTTTAAGGCATTATTTCTGGCGATTGGGGATTCTTGATGGAACTCATGGATTCGTGGTTTCAGCACTCGCCGCGTATAATGTCTTTATTAGGGCAGTAAAAATCTGGAGACTTCAGAATGGCGAGAAGATCGAAGACCCGTTTAAAAAATAAAGCTGATAACATCCCGGAAGAAATAGCAGAACAAACCAATTTTGGTTCCCCAGAAAACAATATTCAGGATGCTTGCAGTATTTTTCATGCGCGTCAGTATGCATTCACAACTAATCTTGATGTAAAAAATCTGCGGATAAGGGTAATATTTACTCAATAATTCCCGCTAAACAGGTAGAAACTTATGAGCCTTTCCACACTTCTCGCCACTACTGACGCCTCTATTACAGAAGGCCAGATTCGCGCTTTTTATCTGGGGACATTTGTCGCTGATAAAGCGGTTCCTTTCAAAACAGCGATGGAAGAAGTTTTGATGGAAGCAGAGATTGAAGATTACAAGCCTTGGGAAAAAGATATGAAAGCACTTCATGAACAGATGAAAGCGAATGTTCATAAAGAGATGGAAAGTCTTCTTGAAGAAGATGCTGACCTTAAGAAGTTCCTTCAGAACACTCTCGGGCGGCTGGATTATTTCCTCACTGGCTACGCTGTCTCGGGCGCATCAGATCATAACGACACAGCTGAACTCATTGAAGAACTCGAAGATACTGTTCTTGATCTCGAGGATTATCTCGCTGACGAAAATTCTACTAAAGAGAATGGTCTGGAGTTAAAGAAGCTCACGATGGCGACATGGAAAGAGATCGCTGCTCTGAAGTTATAGTCCTTCACTTTTCTTTGGCGAATGCTTCTGACTTGAGAAAGGATGAATTAACTGATCCACGTATCCAGTGGGATAATCTGGATAGTTAGAGATTCCTAATTTATCTTCGTCGAGGCACTCCTCCGGGGACCAAAGATAAGTTCCTAACAGCATATCTGTCACATTAAAAATAATCCCATAATTCACCGCCGATTTACGTCTTTGCAGGTGATGCAACCTGTGAAAAGGCGCAAGACATACAACTCGTGAAAGATAGAAGTTCCGGATGTCGACGTTGAGGTGCGAAAGCAGAAAGTGCATCAATGCCACGTACGCGATATACCCGCCAAGCTTGAAGAACGGAATCCCTAAGAAAAATAGGATGCCAAAGCCCAGAGTTGCTTCAAATATTTTGTGGAGAGGGTGCTTCATCAGTCCATTGAGTCCGTAAATACGCTTCACTGAATGATGAGTCGAATGGAAGCGCCAGAGGAAATCATATTTGTGACTTAGGTAGTGAACGAAAGTCATAATAAAATCAGCTAAAAAAAGGGCCAGGTAAATCTGAAAAGCCGGATGCCAATGCCGAGGCCAGACATTAAAGAATGGCAGGCGAAATTTCAAAAATAAAAAAAATATAAGGGCCATATAGGGCATAAGGATGGTGTTGTTCACGATCGCGTGGAGTGTGTTCGAGCGTATGTCTCCATGAGATCGTAGCCATTTTTTATTAAAAGGATGGTATCGCTCGGCGAGAAATGTTACGCCGACGGCGAAGAATGCACCGATCATGATGGTGGGAGAAAAGGGGCGATCCGCAATCAAAAGCACGGGCAAAACGAAGAGTGCCCAAAATATATAAACGAAGGAAATCGAAAAAAAATTACGCATACAAGTTGAGTACTTTTGCTTTGTAGGAATAATCAATATCCGGGTGCTCAAGTGAAAAGATTTTCAATCCCTCGTTTCGAAGCTTGCACGCAGGACATTTCAGGCATCCCTCTTTCGGGATCCCCTCGTAGCAAGTCACCGTTGTCTCCAGAAGGTACTCGAGGCACCCGAGCTTCAGGCCCAGTTCCATCGACTCTTTCTTTGTCATATTTACTAGTGGTGTTCGGATTTCAAAAGTCGGATCAGCAAAATCCAATCTGAGTGCAGACTGAATCAGATCCATGTAGTCCCGCGAACAATCGCGATATCCGGAATTAGCAGCTTCGAGCTCCATCACACCCAGATAAATAGAATGAGCGCCCAGGGAATTGGCGTGAATACCAGCAAGCCGGGCCATGAGACCGTTTCTCCCGGGAACCAGAGTGTTGGGAGCTTCACCGGATTTATGTTCAATGGCCTTTTTGTTTCCGATCAAAGCAGATTCCGTGATCTGAGAAAGACAATTAAGATTCAACTCCACATGATCAACAGCAAAGTGACTGGAAATTTCCCTCGCGCGCTCGAGTTCAAGCGAATGGCGTTGATCATAGTGAAAGGAAAGTGAAAGCACGTTTTGAGCACCGAATTCTTTTACCGCAAGTGCCAGGCACAAGCTTGAATCCATGCCGCCTGAATGTACGACGATCGCTTTTTTCTTCATTTAATAAGGCCGATTCTTTTCCCACTCAAAGGCAGATTTAATAATGAGATTGAGATCATCATATTTAGGCTTCCAGCCTGTGAGCTTTGAGAGGCGAGATGATTCAGCAGTGAGACTCGCCGGATCTCCCGGGCGTCTTGGCAGTTGGTTGACCTTAAAATCAACACCCGTGATTTCTTTTACCCGCGAGATCACTTCTTTCACACTGAATCCGTGACCGTAACCACAATTGAGTGCCTGGGATTCCCCACCCTTCTCAAGGAACTCAAGAGCTTTTACGTGAGCTTCTGCGAGATCAGAGACGTGAATATAATCGCGAACACAGGTGCCATCCTTCGTCGGATAGTCTGTGCCAAAAAGATCCATTTGTTTTCTTTTTCCGGTAGCAGCTTCACACGCGGCCTTGATCAGGTGAGTCGCCTTGGGAAATGACTGACCTATGCGGCCTTCAGGATCGGCTCCGGCGACATTGAAGTAGCGAAGAGCAATGAAGCGGAAATTCTTATTGGCGAATGCGAGATCTTTCAACATATGTTCAGTCATGAGTTTTGACTGGCCATAGGGATTAATCGGATTCAGTTCACTGTCTTCACGGCAAACACCGTCTTTGGGCATTCCATAGACAGCAGCAGTGGACGAGAAGATGAATTTATTCACTTGATACTTCTCGCAAAGAGACATCACGAAATGAGAATTAATCGTGTTGTTCTGATAATAGCGAAGAGGTTCAGAGACACTTTCAGGAACAACAATACTTCCGGCGAAATGAACGACTGCTTCGAATTTTCCTGACTCAAAAATTTCTTCCATCTTGGGTCTATCAGATAAATCAGCTACAATCAGCTTTCCGAAAGTGACAGCTTTCTCGAAGCCCGTCGAAAGGTTGTCGACGATGGTAATCTCGTGCCCAAGTTTTCCCATGGCCATCACAACGTGAGAGCCAATGTAGCCAGCTCCACCGGTAATCAGAATACGCATACTCTATCCTTCAGGTTAGAATCATCTTATAATTGGGCCTCATGAATGTAAAACTCATAGCCATTGCCGCACTTGGAAAAAATCGGGAAATCGGCCTGAAAAGCGACCTCCCTTGGAGCATTCCAGATGAGTATCGCCACTTCTGCGAGACGGTCCAAGGCCAGCATGTTCTCATTGGACGAAAAAACTTTGAAACGCATGATGGAGATCTTGATCTCACTGTCCCCTACATCCTGACCCGAAATAGGGATTATCAAGCCCCAAAAACCCATACAGTCACGTCAATCAAAGAAGCTCTTGAGCTCGCGGCCCGAAATGGGGCAGATAAAATGTATGTCATTGGAGGAGCGGAGATTTATCAACTCTCACTTCCCTTTCTGTCTGAATTCCTGTGGAGTGAAGTCGATTATAACGGACCGGCCGATGCTTTTTTCCCGGAATTTCTCCAGTATCCATGGGAAACCCAGGAAGAGGTTCGTCACCCTCAATGGACCTTCAGAAGATTGGTGAAAGTTCCTCAAACCCTATAGAATAATTTATGGCCGAATCATCCAGGACAATCTGCTTCTTTAATACCAACCGCGCCTGGGGTGGTGGTGAGAAGTGGCATCTTCAAACGGCAAAAGAAATGAACCGCCGGGGTCACCAATCTATTCTGGTCACTAATCAGGGCTCACAGCTTTATCAGAAAGCAAGGCTCGAGAAACTTCTGGTCTACGCATTTTCTGTGAATAACCTCAGTTTCATTAATCCTCTGAAAATTTTTACCATGGCCGCTTTCTTCAAAGCGAAAAAAATTGATGTGGTTATCCTGAATTTACCGGCCGACCTGAAGTTAGCAGGTCTTGCTGCCAAACTCGCCGGCATCAAAACAATCATATATCGCCGAGGCATGCCTCATCCCTTGCGGAACACGGCCTTGAATCGCTTTTTATTCCAGAAAATTCTCACTCACGTGGTAGTGAACTCAGAAGAAATCGGCCGTAGTCTCGCTGAGAAAAACGAGTCATGGTTTCCGAAAGAGAAGCTCAAGCTTATTTATAACGGCATCGAGGGAAAGATTTCTCTCCATCACCACAAATCCTTTCCTAAAGAAAGTAATGAACTCGTTATCGGAAATGCCGGAAGACTGACGGATCAGAAGGGACAGAAATACCTCATTGAATTAGCCGTAGAGTTAAAAAAAGAGAACATCCCATTTCGCATGTTGATAGCCGGTGAAGGAGAACTTCGGCAGGAGTTAACGAATCTTATCGCCTCTCAAAATCTCGGGAAGGAAGTCAGACTTCTTGGACACGTAGAGGACATGACAGGATTTTTTAATTCTCTCGATGTCTTTGTCTTCCCTTCCAAATACGAAGGTGCAGCGAACACACTCATCGAAACCATTCAGCACGGAGTTCCATGTATTGCTTTTGATATCAGCTCAAATCCAGAAATCATCCAGCATGGTGTGAATGGCTATCTCGCAAAACCTTTTGAAGTCAGTGAACTCAAAAAATATGTTCTCGAACTCCTCGCTCATCCAGAGAAACGAAATACGTTCCAAATGGCCAATGAGCGCATCCTCGCTTCGAAATTCGACAATCACAAAAACCTCACGATTCTCGAGGGAATTCTCTGATACTCCTCAAAAAGGAGTCGCAAAGAGTGGTATCTCCCGCTATTACCGATTTGAAAGGGCAGCCCAGCGACCACAATCCCGCCAGTTAGACCTCCAATCTCTATAGAAAAACTTTAGGATCTTAAGTCAGAATCTGGCCTTATCCTGTCGAGTAGAACCCTATGAAGAAGAACCGGAAAATATCCGCATCCCCTGTGGGAGCTCAATCAGGTAGCGCCATCCTTGGTGTCATCATCCTGCTTGCTTTGGGATATTTCGGTTACACAACTCACGAACGAATTCACGAAATTCACCGTGAGCTCTTTCTTGCAAACGCGCCTCTTGAATTTAATTTTGATTTCACAAATTTCCGGATCCTCGTTAAAGCGAAGATCACTTCTCAACCTCGGGAAAAAACTTTTTTTTTTGGTGAGCTCCCTCATCTTTCAAGGTCGCTGGTATTTCGTATCACTCATGAATTAGGAATCGGGGAACATCATGGCGCCATCGAGCTTAAAGTCGGTGACAATGGAATGGGTGCGGAATTTCTTTCTTCTGACATCATTGTCAAATTCACCGTTGGAAGCAATGACGTCTCATTAAGTATTCCTCCCTTCAATTACGAAGTTCCCAGTATGGGTCTCCACTTTGGCGAAATAAATGGTTCTTACAGTAATGATGGTTTTCTCAAGCTCAATATTTCGAAGCTTGAAGCCAAGATGGTCAATTACCTCTTTAAGCTTTCCGATATGACAGTGGAAATACCGAAAGAACAACATCACTTCCGCATCAGTGCTAAGACTCTGGCCCTGGATGAAGTCACGATTGATGGGTCAAGTATGTCCTTTAAGGGAATTGAGCCAATAGAAATTAAAATGAACTCAAAATATAAAGGCAAGCCTGTTGACGTGAATTGGAACATTCAAAAATCCATTTTAAATAAACAGGAAATTAAGATCGGCTCCGGTATGATTAAATTCCCTACTGAGCTTCTGGATGCCTATGTTGAGCCTAAGGTGAACCTACTCCTCATGAATCAGGAGAAACAGGCCGGTAGCTCGAATAGCGACAAGATCAGATTTCTTTTCTCTGCCGCAAAAGAAGTGAGAAGAGCCGAAGCAAGAGCGCTTGCCCTGAGACAGATGTCTTTTGCCAAAAACATAAAGCGCGAGGGAGAATTCTATCTTATCCGCATCGACAAGCAGGATGCCTTCAAGGCAGCTGAAGAATCATCTTCGCAATCATTAATACGAAAAGAGTACGTCGACTCGTGGGTTTCATTTCCCAAAGAGAAGATGATTGAAGAAGCCTTTTATGCAGTCCTTTTAGGAAATGAGGATCGTGTTTTAGCAGTACAAGAATTTATCACGCTCAAAGAAAATGAATTACGGGAAGACCCCCTTTTCGCTATTCTGAAGGCCCGATTGGCCCTGTGGAATGCCGCTCTCACCCCCGACGAATACGACGTAAAATTACTGGAGAACGCTATTCCTTATGCATCTGAAGCAGTTAAAAAGATCCCGGATCATAAACTATCATTACTCCTCAATCTTGAAATTGCGAAAGCTCGCTCCGACAAAGCAAGTTGGTACCAGATTTTTGAAACTTTAAAAGGAAAAGAACAGAATCCACAAATTCTGGCCCTCTTTGAGTTCATGAAATATCTTCACGTCGATAATAAGAAATCACTTCAAGCACTTGAAGCAGCCTTTGCTCTGGACCCTAAGTCTCTTTATGTTCAGAACTACCTTCGAAATCGCATTCATATTTACCAACACACTGGTGACAAAGAAAACATGGAAAGTGACTACAAAACTCTCCTCAGTTCCAACGTCATTTATCCAAATGATTTGTTAAGTTATTCGAAGATTCTGGAAGCTGAAAAGAAACTTGAAGAAGCGCTGACTACCATTGAAAAGTGTCTGCAACAGATCCCACTTCACAAAGAATGCAATGACCAGCGGGAAAATGTCATGACACTCATTGCATATGAAAAACAAAAGAAGAATCAGGACGAGGCGATTCTTTTCCTGGAGAATATTCTGGTTGATCGCCCGGCCAGTGTTCAGGTGAATGCAGGACTGGGATTCCTTTATCGCATGAAAGGGACTTCTGATAAAAGTATCAATCACTACTCGATCGCGTGCGCCTTAGGCGGAATCTTCGCTTGTATTGAGGCAGGTGACTTTCTCAAACGAAAGGGTGAATCGGAACGTGCCTTGCTCCTTTACGATGTCTCATGTGATCTCCAATCAGGAAATGGCTGTCTCAAGGCCGGGCTTCATTCTGAGACGGTGGGGCAACTTGACCGCTCCGGTAATTTCTTCGATCGCGCCTGTAATCAATTTAACGATAACGTAGGTTGCTATCATCTTGCGCGGAACTTGCAGAAGAAACGTAAATCGAACAAGGAGATTGCCCCTTACCTGACTAAGGCGTGTCAAAACTATCCATCTGCCTGTAAGCTCGCTACGGTTTACCGCACGACAAATAGACAGCCCACGATTCCTCTCGAACCGTAGTAACCTTCTCAGTCTTCCTTCATTCTCCCTTCATTTACCTCCGACCTTTTCTTTGAAAAAATTCCCAGAGGTTTTATCAAGGAGATGTTATGGGAAATCGAAGAAATTATATGGACCGGATTTTCGGACGAAATGAAGGAAACGAATCCCGCGATTTCACACGCGGCAGAGGATATGGGGAAGACCAACAATTTTATGACGACGAGTTCAGCGACAGCAGTTCTGAATGGAATCGCAACAGCGATTTCCCAAACCGTCGCCCTGGTCCCAAACTTCAAGCTCAGCGAAACAGACCAAGTCACCAGCGAGCTACGGACCCCGATCGCGATTTAAGCACACGCCAGGGCGGAAGGCAGGATGATTACCAGGATAATGGTAATCAAAAATCTGAAAACTCTATATGGAACGATCCTTTTAATTCCGAAAGAGAGCGCGGTAGTCATTTCGGTAAAGGTCCCAAAGGGTGGACGAGATCAGACGAGCGAATTAAAGACGAAGTTTCAGAAGCACTCTACCGGGACTATCACATCGATGCTTCAGACATTGAAGTTGAAGTACAAGAAGGAGTCGTGACTCTTTCCGGGACGGTTGAAAATAGAAGTGCCAAGAGAGCTGCTGAAGAGTGCGTGGAATATTTAAGCGGGGTCTTAGATGTCCACAATCGCCTCCGCATTGAAGGTAAAGAAAAAAAATCCAATATTCGTAGCAGAAATGATGATCAGGACAAGAGAGCTCTTTCCTGATGAATCCTTATGAAACTCTGGGGGTCGCAAAATCAGCGACCCTCGATGAAATTAAGAAGGCGTATCGCAAGCTCGCCAAGACTCACCATCCGGACATCAATCCCGGAAACTCAGATGCTGAAAAAAATTTCAAGGAAATCTCCCATGCCTTCGATCTAATCGGTACCGAAGACGCCAAAGGCAAATACGACCGAGGTGAAACAGAAGACCAGCAAAGAGCGAAGTACGATGAGCATATGAAAAATGCCGGGAACCAGAGGTATTATCGCGATACTCAAGGCCCATCGAGCCGTTACTCACAAAACTTCGAAGAAAATGTGGATATGGACGACATACTTTCCCGAATGTTTGGCCAGCGGGCGCCACAGAATGAGCAGTATTTAATGGAAGTAGATTTCCGCGAAGCTGCTCTCGGTGGAGAAAAAGTCATTAACCTCCCTTCCGGAAAAAATCTCAAGGTTAAAATCCCGGCCGGGATTGAGGAAGGTAAGAAACTCAAATTTAAAGGCATGGGAAGAAACGGTGATGTGCTGGTTGAAATAAAAATCAAACCAGATTCTCAATATAAAAGATCCGGCACGGACATTCTGTCAGAAATCGAGATCAGCTTCTTTGAGGCCGCTCTTGGCGCCGAAATCTCTGTCCCTACTCTTGATGGTAGTGTTCTGATGAAAGTCCCGCCAGGAGTCAGCAGTGGCTCAAAACTAAGAATCAAAGGCAAGGGTGTGGGTTCAGGTGAAAGCAGAGGAAATCAAATTGTGACTTTGAAAGTCGTTATGCCCAAAGATATTTCTCCTGAGCTCCAGACTTCGCTCAAGGATCTCTCACAGAAACACTCCTACGATCCCCGGAGGACAGGATGAAAACTCTCATGCGCGTTTCAATTCATGAGGCCTGTCAGATCTGCGGATTAAGCGTGGATAAGATCAATCACTTCATCGAAGAAGAATGGATCGTGCCCATGGATCGGGAAAAGATGTTACTTGATGATGAAGATGTTCAGCGGATGAAGCTCATTTCTGATCTCATCGACGTTCTCGGGGTGAATGACGAAGCTGTGCCGGTCATTCTCCATCTGATCGACGAGATCCATCTCATGAGAAGAAGCTAAAGCGGGAGTGTCACCGTAAAGATTGAGCCCTTTGCCTGCTCACTCGTGAGAGTGATCGATCCTCCATGGGCCTCGACGATCTCCTTACTAATGAAGAGCCCCAGACCCAGACCTCCCGATAACGAAGAGCTTCCTCTTTCAAACTTGTCAAAAATCTTAGACTGATCCATGGGTGGGATACCTCTCCCTTGATCACTCACAATAATCTGAGCCATGGCAGCGAGTCTCCTAAGTTCAATTGAAACCTGTGAGCCATCTCCATACTTGATGGCATTGTTGATAAGATTCAGAACTACCTGCTCAAGTTTAAAAGCATCACAACTCAAGGGGATCGATGAGGGATTGAGGAGAATCTTCAAACGTCCCAAAGCCACGGATTCAGCGTAAAACCTTCCAATGACTCCAGAAACTAATTCATTTAATTCGTGATCACCTTTCTGAAGGATAAATTTCCCACTTTGAATCCGGGAGACGTCGAGCATTTCATCCACTAGCCGGGTGATGTTATCTATCTGACGATAAGCTACCGAGACAGGCCTCAAGACATCCATCTCGTTGTTTTTGATTTTAATCAAGGCCAGGTCCATTTGAAGCTTGATCGAAGTCAGCGGAGTTTTCAACTCGTGCGAAGCCATCGAAATAAAACTATCGCGGGTCGCAATCGCTGAATTGGCCTCGTTCTTCTCTTTCCGTAATTTGTTTTTATAAAACGCTGCGGTAACACCGACTACGCCCGTTGCGAAGATGAAGGCCATGTTGTTGATGAACGCTGCTGGTTTTGTGAGTGGAAATTCCTCTACCGAGAGCACACCCACAATATAGATACCGATGATCATCGACACTGTTTTCATCATTGAGCGATGATTCGTGGGCAGAATTAAGACCCCTGCGAGGACGACCAGATTCACACCACCATAGTAGGGAGATTCGGCACCATCAAGAACCATGCACATCAAAGTGATGCTAAGGGAAGCTGTACAGAGAATGAAATTGGCAGCGAAAAAAGGGTTTTTTAGTCCTTTTCCTTTGCGAAAAGCAAAGTAGACGCAGCCAAAAAAGAAAGTCGTCGTGAACCGGATAAGAGAGAGAGTTTGAAAATCCTGGAATTGGGTTAGATAATCCAGGGTGGAAAAGATAGGAAATAACCCCAGTCCCAGCATCGCCAGAGTGTTCGCTCCAATCCGGGCCTCAATTTCAATCTCATCCGTGTTTACCATAATTAAATTTTAAACACCGGATACAGATTAAATTTCACGTCCCATGAGGGATGTTTTTGATGGAAGAACTTATAACGTTCCTCTGGACTGGCCGCGAACTCTTTATTTTTAAGTTTCTCTCCAAATTCTTTTTTAATTTCCGGGTTCCTCAACATTTCTAGTCCCACTTCATGGGCCACGTAACTCTCCATGTATTCTTTCTGCTCGAAATAACGATTAAAGTGTCCCCACGATAGAATTGAGTCCTGCGCCTGTGGCTCAAGGAGATGAAGAATGATCTTAGGCGAGCGCTGGGAAATCGGAACAAAGATCATACCATTTGGTAAATTGATCTTTTCCTCTTTCCACTCCCCTGTGACTTTAATCGTCTGGTGACCCTCGAAGGACTTCGGTGCAAGCTCAGTCTTCGTCGCGCGAAACGCCTGGAGTTTCTCAGGTGTGCCCTTGCTCCATTTCGTATACTTAATTCCATGAGCATCAAGGATAGGGAGGACTATCGCAAAATCTGCAGGCTGAATCAGATAACCTTCATTCGGAGCCATGACCTCCAGACTCGGAATAAGTTCTTCATAGAAAGGAACTTTCAAGTCTAGTTTTTTCTTCGGATTGTATTCGATGACTTCGGCATCAGAGACCGGGGACTTCACGTTCCTGTACTCATAACCCGGGAAGATTATCTCGGAGTGCTTTTCCGTATGTTTAAACTCGAGTGCCACTTTACTTCCGTTCACGCTGTATTTGCCAAACATCTGCCAGTTCTTCCCTTCTGCTTGAGCGATTTCCAGCGATGAGAGAACAGTATCGTAATGAGTTTTCACCCGTGTGGCGTAGTCTTTCCACGAGTGAGTTTCCACCAACATTCCAATACGATCCTGGTTGTACCAGTAGCTATGTGAAAATCGCGGTGTGGATACATATCGGGCAAAACCTGACTTCGGATCATCATCGACTTCGAAACTTGGATAGAATGGTAAAGCCGAATGACCAAGCATTTGCATTTTACCAACTAAAGCCGTTTCATACGCCGACCCTGCTTTATGAAAGTCCGAATTACCGAAAGAAGTATTCGGCAGAATCACCAGCCCCACTTCCGGTTGAAACTGAGCTCCATCAGTCACGTGAAGATCAAGACTCAGAATGGGATTCACTTTCCGCCAATGCTTCGTGATGATTCTCATCTCAGGTGCGTCGACCTTCATATAGTCGCGGTTGAGATTATAGTTCTGAGACGTCACTCTCCATCCCATCTCTTCAGGTCCAACTTGATTTGGGCGGTTGTACTTCCCGAATCGTTCATGGCCATCGAGGTTCATGATCGGAATGAAAACGAGACACAGACCTTTCAACGGATTGGTTTTAATTTTATTTGAGAGGATATCTTTCAGAAGCCAAAAGACCGCATCTTTCCCGTCGATTTCTCCAGCGTGAATACCGGCCTGAACCCAAACGACAGGATCAGAAAGTTTCCCAACGGTCATCGAATAGAGATTGCGACCCTCAGGAGTTTTTCCCAGAGACTGGCATTTTACCTGAGATGGATAAGTTTTCTGAAACGCGAAGCAAAGTCTTTCTGTTTCGTCTGCGCGACCTGTTTGCTTCCAGTTGGTTTTTTCAGCGATGGTCGCGAGGTCGGGGGCTGCGAAGGCGCTAAATGTGAAAAACGCAAATAAGCTAAGAAACCTAACTGAAAAATTCATTCTATTGACTCCCATCATGTTCGATCAAGAGATTCTAACCGGGTAAACACGGTAATTCCAAGACTTGTCACAACATTTTTGAGGCTTGAGAATATGAGCGGTATACCGTACAATGCTTTTGAAGTTATCTTGTCCTACGACTTTAAGAGGTGGGTAGAGAAACAAAGTAACAGAACGAAGAACCTAATTCAGATCCGTATCAACCATCTTTCTGAAGGACATTTTGGAAATCATAAAAGGTTTGAAGGTTTAATAGAATTAAGATGGGTTAACGGAATGAGGATTTACTGCTGTTTGTTCAACACTCAAATAATCGTTCTTTTTGGAGGATATAAAAATGGGCAAATCTGGGACATCAAAAAAGCCAAGAAAATCAAAGCGGAAATTGTTAACGGTACACGTTCCTTACAGTGACCCTGTTGTTAAAGACGTTCAGCTCACTATTGAGAACTTATGGGAGTGCATTCGGCTAGGAGACGCAGAAACATTCAGAGATGTTCTCTGTGGACACTTAAAGGCCGTAAACAAAGTCGACTTCGTTGAGAAGTCCGGGATAGGTAGAAGAACGCTTTATGATCTATTGGACCCAACTAGAAAGTTCAATCCCGAATTCGAAACACTATCAGCCATAATTAAAGGCTTGGAAGCCGCTTAAAGAGTCTTCAGATACTCAATAACTTCGAGTTTATTCTCGTGAGTGAATGACTTGAACGATTCAAAGTAATGCCCTTGATTCGAACTCCCCTTGCGGGTTGTATCGTAGAGTCTTCTTTTCCAGGCATCTTTCTTAATAATCGTAAGTCCGAGTCTCTCCTGGTTAAAACGATTTAGCTCGCCCGCATTCTTCAGTGAGAATTGCTTCGGACGCATCTCTGGCTCGCTCAGGAGATCATAGACTGTTGGCACGGACATATTATGCAGATATGGGAAACGGGCCCAGATTCCCCACAGTTTAGGCGAAACGTAACCGTGTTCAGGTCTTCTCCAAGATTGAATATATTCATTTAATGGATTTGTTTCAATGCGAGCGTAAAGATCATCTGTCAAAGCATCGAGGCGATCTGAATCGGTTTTCACAATCCGAAGAGGAATGTTTTTCGGTGATTCGAAAATCGGAAGGCCTTCAAAGTCACGATTATGATTTCCATGACAGCCCTGACAGCTCTTCATAAAAATCTGTGAACCACGCTCAGCTCTAGCTGAATCAACTTTGAATGGATATTTCGGTGGCAAGAGATCGCCGAGTGCATTTTCAGCAAAGTGAACTTTCTCGTAATATTCGCGAACGTTCTCTACCGTCTGGCCAGCGTAAAGCTCAACAGAGATTCCCCATCCGCCAAGCTCTCCATTCCCTTCTCCGTCCCAGAAAGAACCAGTCTTTCTCTTCTCGCCGTAGCCCCACATGTGCGGAACTTTCACGTGACCTTTCAAGATGTCGTTGGGAATCGGATCGCCATTCACAGTGTAGAACCATGAACGAATCAAACTTGTTGGAACGAGGCCTTGCGTGTGGTTTGAAATTTTAGGGTTTGAGAGATTTTTCGTAAATTCAATCGCGCGTTCAGAAAGAACTTTGAACATCGGATTAGAGCGCGGGACTGTTCCCCAGATTTTGATAATTTTATTTGAGTCCGCACCAATCTGGCCCACATCGATATTCTTGTTTCCGAGACCAACAACATATTGGCCAGCGGCCTTACCACCGTGACAAGCAACACAGCCCAGAACTCCGATCTGCATGCCTTCGTACGGAACGTTAAAAAGTCCGCGAATGTCTCCGCCCTTCTGAACGATCAATCCCCAACGCTGATAAAGCGGTCCAAGTTCGCCTGTGCTCAGGCCCATTTTATTCAGGTTATCGTAGAGTCCGATGAGATCCGGAGAAACCGACATCCCTCTACCCTTGTAGTAGAAGTTGAGATTTAAGAAGGCGTCAGCTGCGGTGGTGGCGCGCTCTTGGCGGGTTTGGGCAAATGATAAGCTACTAAGCAGAATGAAAAAGAATGCAATTCTCATTCTATAAGGTTACAAACAAAGATTCATTGAAGTAAAGCCAACAGTCATCGAAAAGGCGCTGCAGCACTAAAGTATCGGAAAAGACTTACCAGATTTTCCAATTATATAGGACGGAATTTCAATATCTTCGTAACCAGTTGCCAGATAAATCTTCTTATACCCTTTTTTACTTATGTCTTGAGCCAGTATTTCACCTTTAAGTCCTTCGCCCAACTCAGAATCAATATAAATGTAAGCATCGAATGAGACATTATCAACTTTAAGAAACTCTTGAACAGATTCAAAAGCTTTAAAAGATATGGATCTTTTTTTAGCTTCAATTGCCCACGACAAACGTACGAGTTTATCATCGTCTATCAGAATAATTTCTTGAGGATCGCTGGCATTAATCTTAACAAACCTGGTACAGGTTTTAGGAAGGATTTTAAGATTTAACAATAATGCGTTACTAAGAACATCAGCTTGATCATATCGACTAGTTACCAAAACTGAATGTTTCGCCAAGTTATACTTTTCTATGAAATCTATTCCATTAAGTTCTGAGCCAATTAATTCGAAATCAACAAGGAAATAATGAGATTGAATATCTTCAATCGTCTCCATAAATTCTTCGGCTTCGGATAAACTTGAAATATGATGAAGCTTTATGCCAGGAAGTGTTGATCCAATTCTAGATTGCCAAATTTGATGAATAGTTGGGTCATCATCAATTATTACTACAATATGATTTGTTCTTAGCGAAATTTCTGAA
>JBKJNQ010000155.1:0-22111 GCA_046593575.1 Bacteriovoracaceae bacterium | reverse complement strand
CTGAAGTGGTCACGCAATCGACGGAAACACGGTGATTACCAAATACGCCGAAAATTTCCGACATGAATCCGTAAGCACCATACATGGATGGAGTCGTAATCGTGAGCAGGGCCTGAGCTTTTCTTTGCGTGATCGCGCGAACAGCGGGCTTTTCTTTCACCTCGGCGCGGATCCATGTACCGGGAAGATCTTTTTCAAAAGTTGATCCGACGAAAACCGGAATCGAGCGACGGACCGCCGGAGCAATCGTAGCGGGATGAAGGACCTTCGCCCCATACTGCGCCATCTCGGCCGCTTCCTGATAGGAAAGTTCGTTGATGATTTTTGCTTCTTTCACCATGCGGGGATCAGTCGTGGCGACACCAGCAACATCCGTCCAGATCTCGAGAATGTCTGCGTGAGCACCTTCAGCGAAAAGAGCAGCGGAATAATCCGAGCCTCCGCGGCCGAGGATGGTGGTATTTCCCTGCATGTCTGAGCCAATAAACCCTTGAGTCACGTAAACGTGTTTCCCGTCGAGAGTCATGCGCGAGCGTGCTTCAATTTCAATCTGTTCAATCAGGGGAGTCGCTTTTCCGAAGTTAGAATCTGTTTTAACCACAGTACGTGCGTCCAGGAGATGCACTTCACGATTAGGCCATTGGGATTTCAAGACCTGGCGGAAAATGAGCGAACTCATTCTCTCGCCAAGGCTCAAAATATGATCATGGGCCCTGGGAGTAAGTTCTTTAAGAAGGGAAAGGTTCTGAACCAGAAGATCAAGCTCAGTATAGAGTCCACTCAGCTGGCCTTCGGTTTCTGCATTCGCTTTTGTTTCGCGAAGAAGTCCGGTGTGTCTTTCCTTCACGGAAAAAACTGCTTTCTCGCAATCTTCCATCTTTCCGGTAGAGGCACACTTGGCGATTTCAATTAATTTGTCGGTAGTGCCGGATGTAGCAGAGACACAAACGATCGCAGAATTTCTTTCCATGGAAATCGCACTGGCCCGGATCATGGCCTCGTAATTTCCCATCGATGTTCCACCAAATTTCGATACAACAATAGTCATGCGACACTCCAGATGAAGTAACTAAAAAAATAAATGATCTTGGGGAATACAGAAGGGAAAGGTATTGAAGGGATTCAATGACCAAACCTTAAGCACTCCACAGATTCTTTTCTAATCTCTGTGACAATCGCGGGGATTCAACCCTCGCTAACCAATGGATGCTCCGATAAGACGGTATCTCCACTTCGGCAATCCTTCCCTGGGTCTGGGTCTTCGGGTCTTATCCCTCACCAAACTTACCTAAGAATCGCGCCTCTTCAGGCAAACTCTCAAACATCATAGTAAATGAATTCTAAAAATGGAAGTTGCCTTTTAAAAAAAATCGGGATTATGTTTTCAGGGACTATTTAATGGAGAGTTTGTATGAAAAAGGTTGGATTTATTGGCTGGCGTGGAATGGTTGGCTCCGTTCTCATGGAGAGAATGATCGCTGAAAACGATTTCGCTCACATGGAGTCTTACTTTTATTCTACTTCTCAGGCGGGCGGAAAGGCACCGGTAGTTGCCAACGGCAATCCTATCGTCTCAAACGCAATGGATCCTAAAGAGCTCGCGAAGATGGACCTGCTTGTCTCCTGCCAGGGAGGAGATTACACCAAAGAAATCTTCCCGATGCTCCGGCAAAACGGCTGGAAAGGTTTGTGGATTGATGCCGCTTCAGCACTAAGAATGAACGATGACTCCATCATCGTCCTGGATCCAGTGAACAGAAAGAATATTCAAAAAGCTCTCGATTCCGGCGTTAAAAACTTCATTGGCGGAAACTGCACTGTTTCTCTCATGCTGATTGCCCTTCACGGATTGTTTAAAGAAAATCTCGTGGAGTGGGTGAGCTCAATGACGTATCAGGCGGCTTCAGGCGCCGGTGCCAAAAACATGATCGAACTCTTGGATCAGATGAAGGCCGTGGGCACATCTTTCTCGAAGCATCCTGCGATGAGTGCGCTTGAGCTGGAAAAAGAAATGAATACGACTCTGGCGTCTCCGGAATTTCCGAAGGCGAACTTCGGTCATCCGCTCGCTCTGAACCTTCTTCCCTGGATTGATTCTGAATTACCAAGTGGACAGTCAAAAGAAGAATGGAAAGCACAGGTTGAGGCCAATAAGATTCTCGGAAACGCGATTCCGGTTCCTGTCGACGGAACTTGTGTGCGTGTGAGTGCACTTCGTTGTCACTCTCAGGGTCTGACAATTAAACTTAAAAAATCGGCGCATCTTTCTACCGTAGAAGAACTCATTAAATCGGCCAATGACTGGGTGAAACTGGTTCCCAACGACAAAGCGACTTCCCTGCGCGATCTCACTCCAGCGGCGGTTACTGGAAAACTTCACGTACCGATCGGGCGCCTTCGTCCGATGACTCTGGGGGATACCTTCTTCAATGCCTTCACAGTCGGTGACCAGCTTCTCTGGGGGGCAGCGGAGCCTCTTCGCTGCGTTTTAAGACAGGCCATTCTATAATTTCCTCAATCCAGCTCCGGTGCCATCTTTTCTGGCGTTGGAGCTGGTTCTAAGGGCCTGCTTTTCGGATTCATTCCATACCTTGATATGATCCCCCTATGAGATATCTTTTTGCCTTTGCCATGCTAGTCAGCCTCTTCCTTATGTTTAAGGGGCCTCCTGAAAAGAGAGAGCCGGGGATTCTTGAGGCCGTTCTGGGTTCCATGCCAGATCCCGGAAACCGACCTACCAAACAAAAGCCTTTCAAGGTTGTGACAGAGTTTCAAAAAGATCCCTCTGGGCAGACGATTGAGATCCGCCGGGAGTTAGCTGAGAATGATGAATTGCTCAGCGAAAGTACTTTTCAGAATGGGATCAAAAAAGGCGAGCACAAAAAATTCGAGAATGGCAAACTCCGGGAGAGTGCATTTTACTATGATCAAAAAGGCCGGCGCGGGATCAGAATTACATACAATGAGAAAGGAATGGTGGTGAGTGCCTACTGCAGCTCTGGACTCTTTTTTACGGATGAACACAAAAAAGTCTGCGGTTTTGATAAGCCGTTCTCGTACGTCACCAAATCACTCGGAGGCAGACAAGAAGTGACTCTGGAAAAAGGTAAAGAGGTACTCAAGAAACTATATAGGCCTGATGGAACGCTTTGGATTGAAGATAAATTTCAAGACGATCGTTCTTCTCACAATGTGTATTCAGAGAAAGGAATTCTCGTTAACGAAATTGTTTCTTATGGAGGCCGGTCGGAACAGAAGAATTTTAATGAAAAGGGAGTCATTAAGGAGAAGTGGATGCACTCCGGACGAAAAGAAACCTATCGGGTCGAGGTCATTATCTACGATTCTGCGGGAAATGAAGAGTCTCACTGGAATGTCGTAAAAGATGGTTTTGCTGTTGAGAGCTGCTCCCTTATGCGAACGATTGCCAGCACTCCTCGTAAGCCTTTCTGGTGCCCTTAATAATCACTTCTTAGATTGGTGTCATTCGGCACCCTGAAAGAAACTCAGGGGACCTATCTTCACTCTCCATACCTCGCTATAGTACATGCAGGAAAAGTCATCACGACGATGACGATAAGGAGATTTCATGAAGAAATTTTTAGTCCTCGCTCTCATTTACTCCCTCAACATTATGATCTTTCTTTTCGCTAAGTCGGCCGGAGCTCAGCCTGATATCACGAGAAGTCCGGCGATTGAATGTGTGAAACTTGACGGACGTCCTCTGGTCCTAGCTATAATGAAAGAGCGGGAAATCAGTCGCTAAATGTTGACCGCAACACTCGGGAGTTTTATGAGATTTTTCTTCGCTCTTTTTTTTCTCACTACAATTGCACAAGCGGCTTGTGATCTTCAGATCCGCGACCGCATGTTCAGGACTCCGGAACAGATAAAGGAATTCAAGTGTGAGCTTAATTTCCAATGTGCGGCGACTCTGATTAAAAAAGAGGATGCCAATCTTGATGAGCTCGATGCCGTAGCTGACTATAGCCGCGCGAACCAATGTAATGATGAATTGAGGCTCGCTGATCTTTGGGCGTCACTCATGGCAGTTGAGGCCGGCGGAGATGAGCCGAATGTGAACAACGCTGATCGTGGAAATAGTAAAAGCGATCTACCGGTCATCCCAGATGCACCAATTGCACCGGGAAGCCGCGTTCAAAGACAATAAGAATAGATTTAGTAATTACGTAAGCGCAGGACGACCTTAACCAGATTTCCCCCTCTCGGGTGATTGATGATGGTTACATCCACATACTTGCCGCTAAAAAATAGATCGTTTGATTCGCAATCAAAGATATCCACGTCGAAATATTCTTTTCTCAAAGACTGGTTGGAATTGAGATTGATCGTGCCGTTACGATAAGTTCTTTCAATTGAGCCATTGAGCTCAAGGCTTCTGCACTCGTTCACAAATTCCATGCCATTCACGTTCACTTTCATTTTATGCGGAAGTGGTTTTTCTGAAAGGATGGACCACGTTTCCGGTTGAAGGCAGAAAGAAGATTTTCCACAAAGCTGGGTGCTTCTGTTCGACCTTTTTTGAGTGCGGTCTTCGAATTTTTTGCCACAGCTGACGAGAGAAAACAGGACCGACAATGAAATGAGGACTTTCATAAAACTCCGATGAATCGATAGGTGAGGCAACTTAGTTGGGGAATGAGCGTTAGGGAAGGGAATGACAGACTTTTTAAGTGAAGCGGAGAGTAAGATCGTTGATTATTCGAAAAAAAAGGGGACAGGCAAGGCCTGTCCCCGGAGAAATACTGTTAAGGAAGTTTTGATTCGAAGTCTTGGGCCTGAACCGCGAGCTGATTCTTAAGATCGGCCTGCGACTGTTCGAGACGGGATTTTTCCAGTTCGAACGGCTCAAGGGATTTTCTCACTTCGACCAGGCGAGCTTCCGCCTGAAGTTTTCTGTTTTGAGTATCAACTAAAAGAGCGGCAAGGCGTGATCTCTCCTGCTGACAACGACTGATCTGATTTTCAAGTGCAGCTTTCTGAGAAAGTGAGTTGTTAAGCTCTGAGTTTCTCTGTGAAACAAGACTTTCAGCGCTACTTACTGCCTGAACTTTTGCATCCCAACCAACACGTCTCTCAAAGGCATCGAGTTCTCCTTCAAGACGATTCGCTACTGGTAAGTTTTGATCATAGTTTGCCTGAACTCCCGGACGCTCATTGGTAAGAGAGTTGATGGTATTCTGCTGCTGTGGAATCTCAACGTTTGAGATCACTTCAATTCTTCTGATGTTGGCGTAAATCTGTCCTTCAATTCCTTCCTGACGGTTTACGGTATTGATCAAGCGATTCTGAAGTTCATCGCGGATGCGCGCAACTTCGTTCTCTACGCGGTTTTCAATCTGGCTCATTCTTCTTTCTACATCGTTGAAGCGGCTTCTCGCGTCTCTCTGTTGCGTTTCAAGATTTGATACAACCTGTTTAGCTGAGTTCACAGCATTCTGTTCAGATGAACAATCAATTGCTGTCGGAGTTGTTGGCACGGTCGGAGTCGTTGGGCCTGGAGTCGGGGTAGGGGTGACTACTACCGGACCTGGAGTTGGTGTCGTAGGAGCTGGATCAGTTGGGTTTGTATCTGGACGACCCGGACGATTCGGGCGATCTCCATCCGGTCGTGGTGTGCGGTCGCCTGGATTGTAATTTGGTCCACGTGGAGTTTCCTGTGCAGGAATTCTTTCAAGAGCTCCAGAGATAAATGAAGTTCTGGTCTGGCAAACACGGAGTTCAGTTTCGCGAGCGAGAACTTTTCCGCGTGCATCGTTTAAGGCATTCTCAATAATCTGAATGTTGTTCTGGAGAGTCGGAAGTTCACGACGAGCTCCCTGATATATCGGATCGCTCTGGAGTCTTCTCATTCTTTCGTCACGTGGATTGTAAGATCTGGCATCGGCCTCAGCACGCATGCGTTCCTGACGGGCATAACGAAGATCATTTTCAAGACGGGCATTGGAATTCTGAGTCGTGGCAGCTTCCTGAGAAAGCTGGTTGATTCTGGCGTCAGCATTTCTTAAACCGTTATCGATTTCTGAAAGGCGGCGAGCTGAATAGTTAACCGTTGATCTGGCACTCGATGCACGACCCGAGCGATCAGCATGTTCAGATTCATATGGAGCAATCACGGTACGTGCGGTATTGAGACTTGCCTGAGCAGCTGTGAGGCCCGACTGCTGCTGGGAAATCGTAACATTGGTTTGCTGAAGCTGAGCGCGCGAAGTTCCTTCAAGTGAATCGTTGTTCTGCTGAGACTGGATGATCGAAGGAATTTCGACAGATCCGAGGCGCTCAATTCTTGATGTGAGCTGCTCTGCCTCAGTTAATTGAGTCTGAAATTTCTGATTGAGTTTAACCAGATCATCCTTAGTCCCATTGATTCCAAGATGAACGGCGTAGGCAACACTCAGAACACGGCGAAGTTCTTTGACCTGATCAGGAGTGATCCCTAATGGGTTGATAGCGTCACGCTTGATCGCAAAAGATTCTTCGAAAGTCAGATCATAGAGGGGAGCTTTATTGAGACATCTTTCCTGCATTTTTTCTTTCACACGTTTAAATCCACTGGCAGAAAACTCCAGGCGAATATCACGTGATCCATCTGCAGGTTTCACTTTAAGATTTTTTCTATCCTCCAACTGGGCCATGAGTTTGTCTGTGTGTTGAGGAATGTTCCATACAAGAGATTGTCCGCGGGTTGCGGTGGGTCCCATGTTGGCAAATGAAAGAACAGTCGTTTCATCTTTTAATGTGGCGGTGAAGCTCGATGCCCCTCGACCCTGAACGCGTATGAAAACATCTGTTGGTCCAGTTTGAAGTTTATTATGAACGAACTCCAATCGGTAAGTGGTCCCATTAATTTCATTGGCGGTGAAGGCGATGCAGGCAGCATTCGGATTTCTGCGATCAGAAAGATCATCGAGAACCCAGTCGCCATCATTAAAAATTTCTCTGGCGAAGGCACTTGAGAAAACTGAAAGTAACATAAAAGGAACGATGAGCTTCATACGCATAAAAATCCCTCCCGGGAATCAGAACCAATATTTGGGGAGGATATTGCAACCGGGTTGCCATGTTTAAACGTAATAGGATTGTTTTAACGAATGAGACTGTCGAAAGTTTTTACAGGTGTTAGAACATTTTTCAGAATGAGATTGAGTTCAGTTTCTTCGTGCGAGCCCGGGCCCCATTTGCGGACAAATAAATCGGTGTGATCGACACCGTTCATGATGCCGAGATCCTGCCCGAAATCAGCTCTCATTTGATTGGTAACTGGGATGAGCCCATCATTAGGGCCTGAGCCCCGGAGAAACGCTGCGGACTTTTTCAGTATAATCGAAACCCTTGTTTCTTCCTTCTGAGTCCGAAGAAAATATGATCGATCGGAGAGTGATTTTCTCTCTGAAGAACTGAGGTTTCTGTGACTCATTTCGAGGTCCGAAGAAATCACTTCAGTGGTCAGAGACTTAAGCACATTCAAAGCATTCAGATAAACCGGATTATACTGATTTCCCCACTGGCCGTATTGCGCTTCAAATTCTCGGACGGATTCGGCCATGTAAGGCGAGCCCTGAAATGGGGTATTGGCATAAATCACGAGACGAACGATTCCCGGGGGAAAATCCGAGGGATTCAAGGCCAGAGTATTGGCGACCTCAAGACCGCCTTTACTGTGGGCCACGATCACGAGCGGCCGGTGATCCCGGGCAAGCTCCAGTAGCTGCCGTTTTAAAGAGTTCGCATTCTGAATGACGGTGTTCAATGACGACGGTTTAATCCGGGAAATATTCTGGATATCTTTTGACCGGAGATATACCTCAAAGGACGTGAAGTAATCGTGAACCTGTTCGTTATTTATTCCGGCCACGAGGACATAGTGATCAGCAAAAACGCTCGACGACAAAAGTAGGAAAATGAGGAGAAAAAAGGACTTCATAGAAGCCTTATAGGCGAGGTTTTGGGGTCTGAATATGGCCCGAGGGAGATATTACATGTGCACGATAAGAAAGATTATCGTGCAAAGCAGGTATATAGGGGCAGCCTAACTGTCTAAACGTACACGCCGGTTAAAGTCATCTCTGCTGATGATTCCCGCTTTAATGGCACTCATGGCGACTTTCAGCGCTTGATCAAACACGGGCTTCTGGTCTGCCGGAACCACACTCAGATCGATATGTTTCTGGTCGATCGTGCCGGTGTATTTCACGGCCTTTTTTAAGAGCTCAATTGCTTCGTTTAATTCCACTGTGCCTCCCACGGGTCATCAATCCATGATTATCATGGATGGTCCCCGGGAATCAATGTGTGTGATGAAATTTAAGCGGCTTTCAGACTAGTTTGTGGAATCGCCGTATCGATCAGTTCGCTGATGAGGTTCTCATCCAGACCATCATACTGAGCTGCCTTGCAGATCACCTGGAGCTTCGAATTCAGTTTTCCGATATTCAGTCTCGTCTTATGTTCAGTCTCAGACTCGAGAATCGCCTCGTGAATCAGATCGCGATATTGGCATACGAGTACTTCCTGGAAATTTTCTTGTTTCATGCTCAAACTGGGCCTCCGGTGAAAAGTAATATCGGTTCTTGGCCAAAGTCTAAGGCCCGATAGCTGGCTTAATGATAAATAATGTCGGGTATTATGTTTCGCGGAGATAGGGGAAGCAGATATTTTAAAATGCCTTAATAATCTGTCCAGGATAATGAAAATGACAAATTTTCGGGGCATGCTACCATCTTTTCATGGATAAATTAGCGATGTTTTTCAAGGAAGGCGAGGCCTTCCTTCCCGGTAATCCCCTTCAACTTAAGCTCGCCTTTCTGGCCTTGCTTTTGAATCGTAACGTCCTGATTGAAGATGTGCCTGGTATGGGAAAAACCACGCTGGTGAAATATTTCGCCAAGGCGACAGGGCTCGAATTTCGAAGAATCCAGTTCACCAGTGATCTCATGCCTTCCGATATTCTGGGTGTGTCGATCTTCCAGAAAGAATCCGAAAGATTTGTTTTTCGCCCGGGCCCGATTTTCGGAGAATTGATTTTAGGTGATGAGCTCAATCGCGGAACTCCCAAAACTCAATCGGCACTTCTGCAGGCGATGGAAGAAAAATCCGTCACTGTTGATGGCGCCAATTATCCCTTACCGGACAGGTTCTGCCTTTTTGCTACACAAAATCCAAGAGGGCAGTACGGGACCTATCCCCTTCCGGAATCCCAGCTGGACCGCTTCCTCTTTAAATTTTCCATGGGTCATCTGAATAAGGAAGAAGAGATCAATCTTCTCTCGACTGGTTCACGACTTGAGCTTCTGGATAAACTCAAGGCCGTTCTTGCGCGCGAAGAGCTTTCAGTCTGGGAAGATTCCGTCCGCAAAGTCAGCGCTTCAAAAATTCTTCTTGGTTATATTTCCGATGTTCTTCAGGCCTCAAGAAAAGACGCGGAATATGGACTTTCACCACGAGCGGGTCTGGATCTTCTGGACGCTGCCCGAGGATGGGCCTTTTTAGAAAAGCGTGATCACGTCATTCCGGATGATGTGCAGATGGTATTTCCCTTTGTCGCTGCTCACCGGATGTATTCCTATCAGTCGCTTCCCGTTCATGCCGAACAAGCGCGGGCACGTGACTTCATCGGTTCCGTGCCTTTTGCTAAGGTTAAATGAGAAAACTCTTTGAGCGAATCATGCGATCCCGGACTCGTGTCTACATCATGCCCACGCGCATGGGTGGCTATCTTATTGGTCTCATTTTTCTCATGTTTCTTCTGTCGATTGGTTACAGCAATAATCTTCTCCTGATTTTTACCATCGCTTTATTCGGGCTTAATCTCATCTGGCTGGTTCAGACGCATCTTCATATGGCCCGGCTTAAACCTGGACAGTTATCCATTGAAGACGGCCACGTGGGAACTCCAGTCACGGTGAACCTCCGCTGGAAAAAATGGCCCATGGGAGTCAGGAATTGGAATGTGCACTTGATAGGCGATAAGTTTAAAGCACCTGTCAGAATTTTAATTGAAGAAGAGGATCGTTCAGTCGGGGAGACCTCGCTCCCCTCTCGCGGCATTTATCATTGGACGCATCTTCTGGTGAAAACGGATCGTCCTTTCGGTCTTTATCGCACGTGGATCTATTATAAAATTGATGTGACCTCGCATGCTTATCCCAGTCTCTTAAAAGACATGCCTCTCCCCTCTCCGGAAATTCATGAAAGAGAGGGAACCATCACCGGAGACAGAAAAGGTGATGAAGGACTTCGGGGTCTCGCTCAGTACCAGGGTGAGGGTTCAAAAAGAATCAGCTGGAAGCATTACGCGAAATCCGGAGAGCTTCTGGTCAAGGAAGGCGAAGAATTACGAACCAACCTCATGCGGATCAAACTTCAGCTTCCGGAACACAGAGAACATCGTGAAGCTGAGCTTTCAAAAATCGCAACTCTCATGGTGTATTGCTATCGTCAGGAAATTCCCTTCCTCTTTCATGGTTCGGTTCAGAAGGGTCCGGGGGCACATCTTGAACTTCTTAAAGATTGCCTGCGGGAGCTCGCTCAATGTTCCTGAGAAGTGAAGTCAAATCCATCCTGATTCTAACTCTTTTCAGTTACCTCATGTGGGATTATCTGACGATTGCGACGATTGGTTTCAGTTCACTCGGATTTCTTCTGGTCGCTTTAAGAGTAAAAGTTCCGTGGATTGTCCGGAACATCATTGCGCTGGCGGTGTTTGGTTCCTACTGGATCAAATACGGGAAAGTGATTGATCCAGAGATCGGTCTCAACTTCTTAACTTCTGTCGTGGTGATGAAGCTTCTCGAAAAAGATAGTCTTCGTGACAGTTACATGATCTTTTTCGGACTCATCCTGCTTCTTTCAGCCGGGGCCTTGTTTGAGAAGTCTTTGACTTATGTTTTCTTCTTCACAGCTTCGTTTGCCATTCTTCTTTATGATTTCTATGGAACACTTCTGATTAAATCGAGAACGAAAGATCTCTTCATGGGACTTCTCTGGGTGGTTCCCCTGACGTGTGTGATGTTCTTTGCAGTTCCCAGAATGATGTCACCCCTCCCATTTAAAGCGGGCAATTCCTCTGCAGGAGAAGTTGGTTACTCACCGAACGTGAATATCTCTGAAGTGGAGAGTCTGGAATTGAATGATGAGCCTGCATTTCAGGCGCTGGTGGATAAGCAGCTTCCACAGGAAAAACTTTACTGGCGGGGAAACGTTCTTGGGCAAACTGATGGCTGGAACTGGAGCACAACCAATGGGAACAATCTGGTGTTTCCTGCGAAAAAAGAAATACCTATTTTGGTGCCGGGAGATATTCGTCAGAAGATAAGGCTTTTTGGGAAAGAAGATTATTATTTTGGTCTCGATCACGTGGAAAAATTCTATTTCGGTGGCCGGACCATCGTACCGGATGATCTTCACTCACACGACCAGATAACCGATGACTGGAATCCCCGCTATGAAGTCGTGAGCCGGATTGATGAGGGAATTTCTCAGGAGAGTGAACCAGATAAGAAGTATTTCAAAGTCATCCTGAATAAAAAACTTCGCGACTGGGTCGATACTACTTTCCCTTCGAATGACCTTCCTGGTCTTCAGCGTGATATTCAGGGCTATTATCAGAAGGAAGGATTTTCTTATTCTTTGAAGCCTGGGAAAGTTCTGAGCTTTCGTGAGTTTATGTTTAAGAAAAAATCCGGTTTCTGCTCACACTATGCATCGGCTACGGCACTCATTCTTCGCGCTCGGGGAATTCCCGCGCGGCTCGTCTCGGGTTTTATGGGCGGCAATTTCAATCCCTATGCCCGATTCTATCTCGTCACCCAAAATGATGCTCACGTCTGGATTGAGGCCCTCCAGGATGGAAAATGGCTCCGAATGGATCCCACTGCCTGGATTGTTCCGGATCGCCTGACTCTCGGAGGTGAAGCGTTTCTCGCCACTGCTGCAGCAGGAGCGGGAGGAACTGCCAGTGCTTTTGCACGAAGATTTAATTTTAAGTGGTTCCGGGACGCGAGTCTCTGGTTCAATCAATGGGACTTCAAGTTCTATCAGTGGCTCGAGGAAATGGATTATTACGGGCAGGAAGCCTTTCTCACTCGTCTTAATTTTAAGAGAAAATGGCTTTATACATTTGCCCCATTTGTGGTGATTTTTTTTATTCTTCTTTATCTGTGGCAGATGAAACGGCTTGAAAGGAATATGGGTCTGACACTTCAAGATTCGATCTGGAAAGAGTTTGTGATGAAGGTTCGTGGCAAGGGCCTGGAGCTCGTTCCCATTTCCGTCAGAGAAATGGAAAGGCAATTAGTAAGTTGGCAGCATCCAGATCAGCCCGTGGCGATCGACTTGTGGAAGAAACTTGTGATGCTTTCTTTTGGAAAAGATAACCGGCAGACCTGGGAAGGTGTACGGAAAGAAATCAAAAAGCTTTAATCGATGACCTTATATTCAGCTTCAACCACTTTATCCGCGGCGGGTTTAATATCCTGTTTCAAGGCCTCTTCTTTCTGGCGAAGACTTTCTTCACGACCTTTCATCGCTTGATAGGCCTGCATAAAGCGGCGGATGAAATAGATCGCAAAGAAAAAGAGGATGAGTTTAAAGAGTTTCATTGTGTATCAATCTAGAAGATTTTCGAGATTCCGTCAGGCCTTGGGTTCTTCTTCATTTGTCTGAGGTATTGGTGCCTTTTTCGCTTCTTCATTGGCCTTTTTTGCTTCCGATTCCGCCAGGGCCTTCTCCTGAGCGATGCGGATCGCCTCGAGTTTTTCTTTTAACTTGTCCTCATTCAGTTTTTTGAATTCGTCAGTTTCGGTCATGAGCTGGGCATCATGGTCACGGAAAAAGACCGAATTCACGAATCTTCTGAGTTCTTTTTTATCTGATTCCCCGATGCAGTGGATGAGGCCCGAGTATTCCTGAACCTTTCCCTGAGCTTTCATCGGTTGGACATTCACATAAAAAGGAACGGGTTTTTCAAAGAACAGATTGGTTCCAGCTGCCAGGGGCCTGTCACAGGTGAAGACCATATCACTCTCAGAAACTTTGCTGACTTTCACGGAGAGCATAATGTGGGCGTGGGAAGCCGGGTTCGATTTCCGGATAAAGACTTTTGCCTCTGTTTTTTTTCCGATGACATGCGTGTGGGAAAGTTTTTTCTCGAGGAGCTCAGCCATTTTAATCAGGACATCTGCTTCAAGTTCGCCGTCCGTTGCCATCAAATGTTCATACGCAAGCTGCTGGCGTAGATCCTGAGTGGAAATCTTGGTATTGAACACTACGACGAAGGGTGTGCTTTCAGCGAAGTCCCGCTTAACAACGTTGACGAGTTTTTGAAGGAAGTCAAAATCAAGTTTTGCTGTCTTCACTTCCGGTGCTTCGAGAGATACGGCGATAAGCTGCGGACACAAGCGACTAAGATCATCAGCAATATCTTTCAGCCCAGGAACCGCCCTGATGATATAAGGATGCTTATCTGCTCTTTTTTGATTGTTATAGAATTTGAATTCCTGATCGATGATCAGAAATTTCATCGACTTTTCCTGCGAGCGGGAAAGATTATCTTCCACCCAGGCCGCCATCTTTTTCTTGTGACGCTTGATCAGGTCTTCTCTCTCCACTCTTCGTTCTTCGACCGTCGATTCCTCCATTCCTTCCGGAGGAATGAACTCATCGACGACGACAAACTCTACGTCTACGGAGTGCTGAAAATGATAAAAAAGATTTTTCGAAGAAGTGTCTGTCACAAACACTTCTTTTGAAGGAATAATTTTATCCTTGGTCCAGAAGTGCTGAATGACAAATCGGTCTCCCTTGGCGACAGAAAAATCTGTCTCAAGGTGCATTCCGTCCCGGTGAGCGTAACCTACTTTTGCAACTGCACCGGCCTCCCAGGTTTCAGCGAGAGAAGCTGTAGCAAATCCGTGAGGGATGACTGCTTCAGGTCCAACGAGTGAGGCCACATCAAAAACCACATCAAAAGTTTCAGCAGATTTAATATGGGTAAGGTTCATCCCGGTGGCGATACTTTCCTGGTGAACTTCCCGCGGTGAAAGGTAATCCACCAAGCCTACCGTCAGGGGTTTTTCCTCAAAATTTGTCCGCGCAATAAGGCGGGCCAGATGCATGAACTCCTGAGTGTCCTTGGAAAAATCAATGAACACGCAGCGAGGATGATTAGCTGCAACTTTGAGAAACAAGCTTTGAATGTCATTCTCAGTCTTGGCGTTGTGGCGCTCAAAGAGCATCAGAAGTTTAGTATGTTTTTTGAATTCACCCTGAAGGGTTTTGAAATATGCCTCGTCGTCTCCAAAATAATAAACCAGGGGAAGGGCCATGGGTCTATGATAACACAGAATTTGTTGTGTCTATTAAAAACATCAGGTTAGAGACTTCAGGTAAGAGACGTAGGCCCGCGACTGCGTATCCTTATGGGCATGAAAATGCAGAATCTGGTGCTGCCGATAACCTTCCCCACTCTGACTATTCCAAAGGTACTTTCCATAGGGATGGATTTTTTCATCACCCGAAAGATTGAGTGAGATTACCTGGTAGTAGCGACCTTCATCAAAAACAACGGTCTCATTTTTAAGATAAAAATTTGTTTCACTTAGAGTCTCCCTCAGTTGAAGAATGTCCCGGTGAGGTGAGATCACAACATCATCTTCAGAGGTCAGTTGCGGAAGAAGATGAGTGAGAATCGATCCAATTTCTTTCCCTCCCATACCAGCAATAAGAATAAGTTTTTTCTCTGGTCTCAGAATTAGATTTTGGCCACTTCGATGCTCAATCTCTATTTTAAAATCCTTTACAGTAATATACGAATCTTTGAGGTTATTAATAACAGGGAGGCTTGGATCTACCAGATGGATGGATGTAACCAGGGGTTCATCATGAAAGGATCGCCCCAGCTTTCCATGGTCACAGCCTATGTCGTAAATCACAACGTGGTTTTGGTATTGAGTGCGAAGGGCACGAAGTCTGGGTGAAAGGATCTGGCCCCCCTACCCTAGAAAAAGTCGTTGTAGTTCTGGCCGTACTTCCGATCAAGCTCTTCAGTGAAATACTTTCTGACGAAGTACTGTCCACTTCTGACTGTTTCAATGAAGCCGTAATTCTCAAGACTACGAACATGATGATGAAGATCTTCAATCGAAAACTGAAGACCTTGTGAGAGTTCTGCAAGTGAGTTCATGGGTCCGATACCGTGAGACTTATAGAGATTGGCGCGACACCAGACCTGTCGGTAAAGCTGCATGAGAAGGGCTATTTCATGACGGTTAAGTTTGAATTTCTGAAGAACGACGTCGAAAAAGACGTCAGGAATTTCAGATGCAACAGGGGAATCCAAGGGACCCAGTTCAGATTTCTGGATGTCTTTTTCTTTGCGCTTCTTAGAATGAAACTGAGAAAGGATTGACCGGATATCTTCCATGAGGACAC
This sequence comes from Bacteriovoracaceae bacterium, assembly GCA_046593575.1. GTDB lineage: Bacteria > Bdellovibrionota > Bacteriovoracia > Bacteriovoracales > Bacteriovoracaceae > Peredibacter. The sequence goes on along the minus strand of JBKJNQ010000155.1, from coordinate 6,661 downwards.
CTCCACTTCCTATTATTCACGCATCCTTCAAAAAATTCAATAGAACTCGTTGAGAGGCAAAGAGGACCCCTTACTCAAGTATTTTACTCTGGTACCGATAAGGACTTCATGAGAGCTGCTTTCTTGATAATGGCCCTGATCGTAACCGCCTCCTGTGGCGGTGTGGATCTTAGCTCTAAGCCGACTCTTAAGAAGAGACAGCCCGCCATTAGTCTTGAGGTACGGGAAAAATATCATCATCTTGAGATCCTTAAGGCCCACTTCGCGGCTTCTGAACAGACACTGAATCAGGTGGTGGTAAGGAGTCTGATGCTGGAACTTGAACACACCTATCCCAGACTTCTTCAGGGCCATCAGAATCTTAAGAAAAGTAACGTTGTCGACATGAGAAAAAATCTCGCCTTCCTTTCTCTGGAACTAACAGTTGAACATCTCGCGCATCGTGAGGCGGTTAAACTTAGTTCGACGAGAAGCGCTTTCCTAGGACAACATTAGTCTGATAAAGTGGTTTCAAGGAAAACCTATGCGCTTAACCATCCTTCTTATCTTCATCACAATTGTCTCGTGCTCAACCGAGAAAAAATCCCAGAAAATGCTTCCTGGACCGAAAGAATTTTCCCGTGGTGAAGTGATTCTTGGAACTCAACTTCTGACAAAAATCTTTGATGGCGAGATGGGACCTCTTGAATGCGTTCCCGATCATGACGAGTCCTCACTTCTTCTTCGCACTATTCGTCCGCGGATGGAAATGGTGGAGGACGATATGGAAGCATTGCTCGATAATGCTTCAGAAGTTCAGAAGCTCATCCACGGTTGTGATCAGAGTTGCACTTGTGTCTACGTCGACGATCTGATTCGCGAGCACCTGGTGACACTCACTAAACCACAGAGAAAATTGCTGAGTGAAAAGAGATCAGAAAAAGAAGTGAACCGCTGCATGGCCTTTGTTCAGAATACCTTCTGTCAGGGCGAACTGTATCGGGCACTCAACAATGAGAAAGCGGATTTTAGTTTTGAAGAAGGGGCGCTTTAAGCTCTTCCGTTCTCTTAAGTCCGCTCACGACACCTTTCTTTAAAACATCAGACAGTCCGGACCTTCTCCATTCTTCCAGCACAGCAATAGTCACTCCCCCTTTGGAAGTCACGGCATCGATCATGCTTTGGAGTGATTCATCTTTCAGTGACATCGCCGAACCTGAAAGAACGGCGCGAACCATCTCTTCGCGTTCGGTTTCACTTAAAGAAGAGAAAGATTGCGACAGAGTTTTCGCAAATTCATAAAAAAGGGCAGGACCGGATCCGGAAAGGAGAGTGAGCTCTTCGAGCTCTTCTTCCCCCATGATCTTCACCAGCCCGAGGGTTGAAAACAATTCCTCAGGCCATTTAAGAAGAGGTTTTGAAGTTGAACTTAAAAGTATGACACCTTTTCTGAACTTTACCGGAAGATTCGGCATCGCCCGCACAAGATGCGTGACCTTGAGTATTTCTTTCTGGGTCTTCTCGGGAATTGCGGCAAGGAGACTCAGAACCGGAACATCCGGAAGAGTGACGTCTTTTATTTGCTGCGGTTTAACCCCAAGGATAATCCAGTCGGGTCGAGGGAATTCCCCTATCTGATCTACGAACTGGGTCCCGTATTTTTCAGCCAGAGATCTGGCAGTGGTTCCGGACTTCGAAAGTATTCCCCACTGGGAAATAACATCCGCCGGTAATCCGGCCAGGATACTCTCAACCATCTTACCGGCACCAACAATCAGAACTTTCATGTTGAAAGCTCCAAAGGTGCACCATGTCTCATGGTATTGATCGCCAAAGATCTCGTCCAGACGAACTGATCGAGCACCATCTGCGGATCTGTGTGAGTCACACCATCTGCTTCAGAAAGAATTTTTCTCATGTCTTTAGAGAGTGCTTCGCCTTCAAACATGTCACTGTAAAGTTCATTTCTCATCTTGGCGTAAGAGCCGGCCCAGACAAAACTGTAGTGGGGAGAACGAAGAACAGTCTTAAGAGTTTGCGGAGACATCATAGCGACATCAAGATTACTTTTCGAGAAGCCTGACTTCCACGCAATATCAAGAATGCTCTTCCACGTTTCATAGGCCTCGGGTGTCACGGCCGCAACTGAAATGCCTGAACCAAGGGCCATTGCTCCCAAGAAATACTGAAGAGCGCGAACACCAGGTCTACCGGAAACTGCGACAAATAATCCTGCCTCTTTAATAAGCGACTTATCATTGTAGGAAAGCTGCCCCGGAATCACGAAATTCAGATGTTTCCCGAGCAGATAATTATCCAGATTTGCCTTAACCCATTTAATAAATTCCATGAGCTCGCGCTTGTCTTTTTCACTAACGGTCCCCATGAAGAGCTCGTATTTCTCCATGAAATCCAGAGAGAAAATCTCAAAGCGTGAGATGCGACCTTTGATGGAAATGAGCGACGGCCGTGGAACCTGCAAAGTGTAGCCCGTGTCCTGTGCCCACTTAATGTCGTTCATGCGAGTTTCCTGATGAATCATCGGAAAATGAAATTCCCGAAGATATTCTGCACTTCCGGCCTTGGGCCCGGTTCCCGACATGCGGAAACCACCGAAAGGTTCAATCGCCACTCGGGCACCCGTGTTCGGACGATTGACGTAGAGATTTCCCGCGCGAAGAAACTGAATAAGGAAATCAATATCATCCTGAGACTGAGAATAAACTCCACCAGTCAGCGCGTATTCAGTTCCGTTGAAGAGTTCCACTGCTTCAATAAGAGATTCATATTCAACGATATGGATAACGGGACCAAAGACTTCTCTTTGCGCCCACGATTCTTTTTTCATCGCCGCGTGTGCCGGTAATTCAAAGACCGCAGGGCCTACACAATAGCCAGGTAGCTTTTCGTGAGAGCGATCAATCAGGATACGGCCCTGAACTCGGATCGCTTCATCACGGGCAGAAACAACTGCTGCTCGAACGCGTTCCTGATCAGCAAGGGAAATAAGTGGATTGACCGAAGTCGACGGATCAAGTGACTCGCCCACTTTGAGATCTTTAATCGCCTCAACTAAACGCTTCACGAGAGCGTCTTTAACTTCACGGTGAACAATTACTCGGGAAGCCGCAGAACATTTCTGTCCAGCGTGTCCGAACGCGGCATAAAGAATACCTGAAATTGTTTCATCGAGTTCGCAGTTATTGGTCGCGATGATGGCGTTTTTTCCACCCATCTCAGTAATAACTTTTTTCTGCATCGTAAAAGGGTGGTGATAATGAGGAAGAACAGAGTTCGCCGCATTCTTATAGATCCATGTTCCCACACCTTTTGATCCGGTGAAGACAATTCCTGCTGTACGCGGATGAGTCACGAGGGGTGCTGCCACGACTTCGCCGTCACCCTGAACAAGTGCCAAAACATCAGAAGGAACACCAGCTTCAAGCAGTAACTTATAAAGTTCTTCGCCGATCAAAGGAGTTTGTTCTGCGGGTTTAAGGATCACGGCATTCCCGGCCACCAAAGGGGCCACGGCCATCCCACAAGGAATGGCGAGCGGAAAGTTCCACGGAGCAATCACTGTAATGACACCGCGATTCCCGTATTTCTCCGGAAGAAGCTGAATATTTATTTCCTGTCTGGCGTAGAAGTTGATGAAGTCGATGGCCTCATCGACATCGGCCAGTGCTTCCGTCATGGTTTTCCCTGCCTCATAAATCATGAGGGCAGCAAGATCATTACGTTTTAAAAGCATGAGATCGGCCGCTCTCATCATGATCGCGACACGGTTCAGGGCGTAATTGCCTTTCCCCCAAGTCCCGACAGAGAGAGCTTTTTCCAGACGATCAATCTGTGCAACCGCCTCTTCTTTCGGAGTTGCCCGATAAGTTCCTATGAGAAATTCCGGACGCGAACTACAGACAACTTTCACGTCTTTTGATTGTGAGAATTCAGTTTGTTTTTCCTGGAGCTTTTTATCAAGACTCACCAGTGCGTTTTCAAGGCCGGTGAGTTCATCAGTCAAAAAGAGTCTCAAGGGACGAACGGGAGAAAAGTCTCCGCGAGATTCCTTGATGAAACTATCGAACACGACCTTTCCGGACTTTTTCTTCGTGAGATGCACGTCGACCGGAGAAATAAGACCACTCGCTTTTTGATGGGAGCGCATGATGGATAACACACCTACTTGTGAAGAATTCTCCATAATCCTGCGGACGAGATAGGCCATTCCCACCAGGAGATTTCCAATCGGCATGTAGTTTCTGATTGGCCATCCCATTTTCGCGAGCCCGTGAGAAAGTGCTTCATAAGTCATGTGAAGACATTGGTGCTCGATGACCGGAGCTTTCGGGAAGCGGAGTGTGCGAACACTTTCCACAAACGCATGATCCTGAAGATTGTGTGATCCCACAGCGAGCTGAATCCAATCGTGGTTTTCCAAAGCAAGATAAGCAATCTGACGGAAGTGAAGATCGGACTCTTCTTTGTTCAAAAACTGAGGCGGAGTAAACTGATGAGCTTCCCCTTCAATCGTTTCAGCATCCCAATACGCACCTTTCACAAGGCGGATCGGCATGCGAAGTTTTCTTTTCTTCGCGGCCTCAATCACATCATGAAGATGATTGGCACCATCGCGAAGATAGGCCTGCACCACGATTCCGGTCTGGGCGTAGTCTTTAAGTTCAGGTGTTTCAAGTAGACACTTCTCATAAATCCGGAGAACGAGATCACGGTAATGATAATGTTCAGCATCGATATTGATGAAAACTTCTTCTCTTTGAGCTTCCTGGAGAATTCGGCGCAGCCGCGGCGAAACTTTCATATACGTCGACATAAAGGCCTGTGGTCTGAAGTCATGAGAAAGAGCAGAGACTTTAATGGAAACGTGGGCATTGAGAATACCGGCAGAGTTTTTCTCTCCACGGGGAATGTGCTCTTTCATGCCATGAATAAGCTGGAGAACTTTTTCAAAATACTCATCGGCCTCATGGGCGGAAACAACAAGCTCCCCCAGCTGATCAAGGGTGCACTGGCGATTCGAAGCGCGAAGATCTTTCAGCGTCTTGTGAGAAGTGCGGATACTTTCGCCGGCAATAAAGCGCTTGGCCATCTTGCGTACGAGATGACGAACCACACTTGCAAGGAACTTTGCCGGAAGATAAGAAACAATCTGGAGACCTATCGTCATTGCGATTGTGATATGAAATGGAAGCGGACGCGAGCCTCTTTTTTTATTCCGGGAAACAGCGTCGTTGTCTTCATTGAGACGTCTGAGACTTTCGAGAAGGTTTCTTTTCACTTCTTCACCGGATTTATCGTGATCAAGTGAAGGAAGAAGGGCGAGAAACTTTAGAAGGTGAACCCGGATGAGATCAAACTGTGCTGTCAAAGAGAGTCCGTAATCGGAAACTTTCTCAAAGGCACTCGGACGATATTCGGCAGTTTTTTTCACGAGCTCTGCAAGAATGCCTTTGGCGTGGTCGTTGACATCATCCCACTGAGCGACATTCCAAAAGCGCGGAAGATTATTTTTGTGAGTGACCCACTCGATCTCAGTCGGAAATAGACCAGGCGAGATCGTTGTGATCTTTTCAACGTGATCCTTCAGCTTAAACATCGCCTTATCGGCCGACTCATCCATCGGCACAGGATTTACTTCATGAAGCTTCATGAGAGAAAGCTCACGCGAAAGGCGACGGGTCCCGATGTAGAGAGATTTTTCTTCTGCACGAAGGGCAACCAGGAAAGGATAAGCATCGATGACAACTTCACGACGGAAGCTTGCCGTCCGCTCAGAAGTCGCAAATACGATCATTTCCTGAAATCCAGCATGGAGTTTTCCACCAGGAAGAATCAAGTGCTGAAACTCCTCATAAAAGGAGACTTGCCATACATCTGACACCACGTTTTTCACAACAACAGGGATCCCTGAACTCTTCACACTACCTCCGGATTTTGAACCCTCACAATTTACCCCCAAAACGGGTTCCCGAAAAGAAAGGTTTCACAGAATTTGACGCTTTCTTACGGAGGAAACTAGAATAGACATAATGGTCAGATATTTTCTCATTCTCCTCTTCCTCCTTCCCGGTTTATCGGTTGCAGCAACGTATAATCTGGCCGACCTGACCGTCCTTCACAGCGAGGGTTCCGCACGGGAATTCCTTGATCACGCTATGGACATCAGACCTTCTGAGAGAGGCGAGGCATGGAAGACAATGCTGGGACAAATGGCTCAGAAATATGCCAGGACTCTTACCGCCAATTCCGAAATTCCCCGTGCTGACTTCGTGAAAATGGAAGAAATCTATCGCTGGCCGGTTCTCAGGCAGGATGAGGTTTTCAAGGTGCGCCGGAATGAAGTTGGAACGAAATATCTTAAGGCCTGTCTTCGCACAGAAAATCCCTGCTGGAATGATCTTGTCTCTTTCTGGAAGGAAGATTCCAGTGATCCTGACATGGCAGTAAGTCTGGCCGAACTCGTAAAAGACAAGAGTGACGCTCCCTACTCCCTTTGGACACTTCTTGAACGGCCGCTGAAAACTCCATTCTCCGAGTTTTATTGTAAAAAGCCCTTCGTCAGAGATGCTCTTTGGAAGAAACTCGAAAGTGATTACCTTAAAATGGCGAGCGAAGTGAGCTTCCTCGGAAAAATCGAGGAAACCATCCACGCTGATTGCCT
>JBKJNQ010000244.1:0-9948 GCA_046593575.1 Bacteriovoracaceae bacterium | reverse complement strand
TGCAGAACCATACTTAAGGCCGAACTTCGTGCGGTCAACAGTGATCATGGTCTTTCCAGTGACTTCTTTATCAGTCCACTTCCAGTCAGTGACTTTGAAAGTTACTGGCTTGGTTTTGCCGATCATCGTCAGGTCACCCATGACTTCGAGATCCTTCCCAACCATTTTTGTTTTTTTGATCATGAGTTTTGCCTCAGGATATTTTGCTGTATCAAAGAAATCCGCAGATTTCATGTGGCCAAGGAATTTCGCAGCAGTTTCAGGATCTCCAGCGAGATCAGTCACTGTCATGCTGTTTATGTCGACGATGATTTCACCACCAGTCAGTTCTGGACCTGTGAAAACCAGGTTTCCGCTCTTGGCTTTAACCGTACCAGTGTGCTGGCCTGTGATTTTTTTTCCGACATAAGTGATCACAGTTTTTTCTGTATCAACATTGTAAGTCGTGACCATCGGTTTGTTCTGAGCGAATGCAGAACCAGTTACGAGGATCGCCGAAAGCAATAAACTTTTCATAAAACTCCTTTGAGGTTTTTTTAGTGCTTTCATCATGGGGCCAGTTCTGATAAAAAAAAAGACAGATTTTTTCATAAACTATATAAGAAAAACTTATCATTATGACTTTCGATCAAGTTCTTGTTTTTCATAAGATTGTGGTGACGGGTAGCTTTAAAGCAGCTGCCGCGGAGCTGCATAAGACTCAGCCGGCCATAAGTTTTTCTATCAAGAAGCTGGAAGAGGAATTGGAAGCTCCTCTGTTTGACCGTACGAGCTACCGGCCGGTGCTGACGGCGCATGGAAAAACGTTTTATGAAAAGTCTCTGAAAGCACTTCAGGGAATGGGCGAGCTCGAGGGACTCACGAGAAGTTTTCAAAATAAAGAAGAGCCGGAGATCTCTGTCTCGGTTGATGGAATTTCGCCGCTACCGGAACTCCTGAAGCTGTTCAAGGGTTTTGGTGACAAGTTTCCCAATACACTTCTCAATCTTTCCTTTGAAATTCTTTCTCAAACCGAAAAGCGGGTCATGAACCGGGAATCTCTTTTCGGTATCACGCATTTTATTTCGGATAATTCCCTGCTGGAAGTCGTACCGATTACCCGGGTGAGAATGCTTCCCGTGATCAACCGGAAACTTCTGGAAGAAAAGAAGGTGAAGCGTCAGGAGGATCTTCTGGAGCTCTCGCAAATTGTGGTTTCTGACAAGAATAAGTCTGGCCCCAATTTCGGTCTTTTACAGGAAGGGAAGAAGTGGATTCTGTCGGATGCCAACTTTAAAAAAGACATTATCATCGCCGGTATGGGGTGGGGGCATCTGCCCGAGCATTTTATTGAGCGCGAAATCAAAGATAAAAAACTCGTGATTCTCGATTTTGAGGACATTCACCCTCGAGACCTCGATATTCATCTGATTCGCCTCAAAAAGGTTCCGCTCGGAATCGTCGCAAAATCTCTCTGGGACCAATTAACGGCTTTGCATGATTAAGCGGCATTGTTAGCATCTCTTATGCTGAATCTGGTCTTTCTTTTTCTCTTCATTCCTGTGGCTTTCGCTACCGTGATCGATGCTCCGGTCAATCCGGTGGATTATCAGCAAAATCCCACTTCCATTGAGTGGAGAAAAATAGATACGAAACACTTCGAGCTGATTTTTTCTGAAGAAGTCACTGCCGACGCTCAAAGAGTCGCTCACATCCTTGAAGCCGTTTATCCTTTCGTCACCAGATCGATGGAAGTTTCTCCGCCGAAAATTTCTCTGGTTCTTCAAAACCAGTCCACCGTCAGTAATGGCTTTGTGACTCTGGCACCAAGAAGATCAGAGTGGTACATGACTCCGTCGACAGAAGCCGATCTCTCCAACACGGAATGGTTAAAGACTCTGGCCGTTCACGAGTTTCGTCACGTGGTTCAGTTTGAAAGAGGGCGCGAGGGTTTCAATAAGGTTTTAGAATTTCTTTTAGGAGAAATTGGCCAGGCAGTGGGCCTCGGTCTCACCGCTCCTCCCTGGCTTTTTGAAGGGGACGCCGTCGGAATAGAAACTGCGCTTACCCGTGGAGGGCGCGGAAGACTCCCGCTTTTTGAAAGAGATCTTCGTACTCTTCTTCTCTCAGATAAAAAATACAGCTACGACAAGTCCCACATGCAGTCCTACAAGGACTATGTCCCGAACCATTACTTGTATGGTTATTTCTATACGACCTACATGAGAAATAATCTGGGTGATACGGCTATTTCAAAAGTTATATATCACTCGGCCCAGAATTCGTGGAATCCATTAACGTTTTACAACACCATGGATGACAGCTTCAGAAAACCCTTCGAGGAATTTTACCAGGACGTGATGAAGGATCTCATTTCTCACTGGAGGAAAAAATACGACGAGCTCTCACCAACTCCCTACGAAGTCCGCTCGCCGAAGAAAAAAGACGGCTGGGCCAATTATTCTTATCCACAGTTCAGTGATGACGGGGAGATTGTCTCTCTCCGGACCGGGCTTTCCTATCTTCCGCAGTTTGTTCTCCTGAAAGGGAAAAAAGAAAAGGTTCTTTTCACTCCCGGGATTTTACAGAATGAATACGCTTACCGTGTTCGTAAAAACAGACTTGCTTACATTGAGTGGGAAATTGATCCGCGCTGGGGCTATCGTGATTTCGGTCGCCTCAGAGTTTATGATATCCAGAAAAAGAAGCACATCCTCGATAAGCGAAAAACCAAGTACCGCTTAGCGACTCTTGATCATCAGGCGGAATACATCGCGGCGGTTGAATGGGATACCCGTCAGGGTCAGGCAGTGGTGGTTCTCGACGGGAAGGGGAAAGAGCGACTGCGCTTTCCGTATGAAAAGGCCCAGGTAATCACATCTCTTGACTGGTTAAATGATGATGACCTCGTGATGGTCGTGAAAGACCGCGAAGAACATAAGAAGATCACCCGTTTTCACCTGAGAACGGGCCAGGAAGATCTGCTTCTAGGTCCAGTCTTTACGAACTTCGGCAATATTACCGTGAGTGCGGAGCACATTCTTGTGGAAAGCCCGGAATCAGGAATTGATAATATTTATCTCCTGGAAGCGGGGAATCTCCGGCAGCTTACGTCGGCACCATTTGGTGCTTATTCTCCGACCATTCATGAGGGCAAACTCATTTACGCGGATTACACGGTTGATGGTCTTCAGGTCGTGAAGAAAGAACTTTCATGGGAAGAAGAGCAAAAATCTGAAAATAGTTTTCATCCCTTCTATGAAAAATTTGCAGCAGCCGAAAACAGGGATGCTCTTGACCTCACGAAAGGTCAGGAAGATCTGAAAGTTGAGCGCTACTCACAAATGAAGAATGCGATAAATTTTCACAGCTGGGCGATCCTCGCCCCACCGGTTTCTCCCACTGTCACTCTTGCCGCTTTTTCGAGAGATATCCTGAATAAGCTCAGCCTGAGTGTCGGAACGGATTACAATCTGAACGAAAGAACTCTCACGGGCTTTGTGAGTGCTTCCTGGTCTCATCTCTATCCGGTCTTTGATCTTCGCGCGGCCTACGGAAATCGTCGGCAGGACATCAGAGTCAGTGGTGTGACCCGCGATAATAAATGGGAAGAGGGAACAATTGAAGGCGGAGTTCAGATTCCGTGGAAGAGAATTTCCGGAAGATTTACGCAATCCTTCACTACCCGGGCGTTTACGAAACTCATTAAAGTGCAGAATAAAATTTCCACTGACCGGGCCGAGGTTTCCAATGGGGCACTTCTGTCTCCGGGAGTTGAGGTTCGCTACGATGTTCTCTCGCGTCTGGCACGCCGGGATCTTCTTCCACGTTACGGAGTTTCTTTAACCGGAAGACTGGAAGAGGGAAGAGACATCACAGGAGTTGATCAGAAGGGATCCATGAATCATCTCGAAGGAAGATTCTTTCTTCCCGGGTTCATGAAACATCATTCCTTCCATCAGCAGCTGGCCTATGAAAGACAAAGAAATAATTTCTATGAATACGCGAGCTGGGTCTTTTATCCGCGCGGAACAAGAAGTGTCTTCCTTCAGGAGTTTACCAAGTACTCCGGCAACTATCTCTTTCCCATCGCATATCCCGATTACAATCTCTCACGCTATTTTTACTTGAAGCGTCTTTCAGTGAATCTCTTTTATGATTCCTTAAATGGCCGTTACCGGACTTTCAATTACCGCGCGTCTTCCTACGGCTGGGAAGTTCTCCTGGATACGCACTTTCTGCGCATATTCCTTCCGATCTCATGGGGAGTCCGAGGAAGTTACGTCATCGAAGGACTCGAGCAAAAACAAAATTATGAAATCTTCCTCACCTCCCTCCTGGGAGTCTTTTAATCCCGATTTCTCCGGTGCTGAAATTGATCCGCGCGCTCTTTGCACGGATCCAGCTGACGTCTATGCCATCATCACAGATCCGCTGATCCAAGGCCTTTGGGTTGATCTCGGCTCGGGTTTTGGTCACACGGTCTTAACGTATGCGATGACTTTTCCGGATCGTTTGGCGGTCGGAATTGAGTTTGAGCATTCTCGCGTTGAGGCCGCTAGATCATTGGCGCTGGCTAACAGCCTTGGCAACGTAGAATTTCTGCATCGTGATCTTTTGGTGGATTCCATTCCGGTTGCAGAGAATTATTTTTTGTATTTCCCTCAAGGCCATGTGCTGGACCGGATTCTTTCAATCCTGGCGAAACTTGTGTCTTCCTTCAATCTCATCGTGATTGAATCGAATGGAGATCTTTTCCCAAGACTCGATCGGGAGGAGTGGCTGACGGTGATAAAAGAAATTCCCCTCTCCGGAGCAAGACATTCTCCCTATGCGCGCATTTATCAACCAAATCACCAAGTGAGAAATCTCGCAGGTCTTCACCCTCACAGCTTTCATCAAAAATATTTTCTTATTTCCGATGGAGACATGGAATGGTGGGGGAATTCTTTCGGACTTTATGCCTCTGGAGACCATTACGCGCTCGCTATACCTCCACGAAGTGTGCGGGAAGATCAGGTGGTCAAAATCATGACAAAAGATCAGCTTAATCGTGAAACTGCATTTCTTCTCACTTTGAGAGAGCTTTCCGGAGTATCCGTCGGCGCCGGAGGACGCGTCTATCATGGACCCTTGAGGAAAATTCTTAAAAGACCGGCCTTTTCGGTGGAATTTCCCGGAGGTGAGCGGGTAGAATGGAAAGACATCGACTGGATCAAACAGGAAAACTTCTTATGCTACGAATCCTCGCGGGACTTCTTCTCCTTACCTCATGTTCCCTAGGAACAAAACAAACCGGTGGGAAGCATCGTTACCGTTACGAGCCTGATTTTGATTACTCTCTCAAGGATCTGCATGAACTCGCTCCCGCCATCGTGAAAATGGAAAAACGCGATCCACGTGTTGGCACTCTCGATAAACTTTTTGATCCAAAACTTCCCGACATCAAAAGAATTGCAATCGTTGTCTTTGAATCAGACATTCAGGGCACAAGATCTGGCCTTTCTGGTGCAGATAAAATTTATCCGACGGAGCAGGGGAAGCAGCTCATGACGGAAAAACTTCTCTCTCTCTGGGAAGAAGGCATGTCTCTGGCCGCCCCTGATCTTGAGTACGTGAAAGCCGATGAAGTTAAACGCTCAAAGGCATTTTTTCAGTACGGTCTGGAAGTAACGGATTACATCAAGGCGGATCGACAGAAAATTGAAGGCGATGACATCCTCTGGCTTCCGCCCGGAAAAAAGACTTCTCTTTACACCATTATCAACCCGCGCGAGATGAGAGACATGTCTTTCATGCTGGTGCCTGCGTCTGAACTCATGAGTGGTCCCAAGTGGTCTGAGCAAAATAAGATTTTCCTGAATGATCTCGCTAAGGAACTGAAGCTTGATGCGGCGATTGTCGTCATGAGTGATATCGCCTGGACTGCGGAGAGGAAAGATAAGTTCTCCGACGATGCTGTTCCTGAAGAAATGACGGTCAAAATTAAAACGTCAACTCTGGTACCATTTGGAAAATATCACGAACGCCTGAATATCCTGAAAGAGCGCGAGCAGCTGGTCGTGAACGTTGCTTATCGCTATCATGAGGCGGTTGTGAAAATCCCGGTTAAGATTTCCATCCCTGAGGAAGAAAAGAATTTCGAAGAAATTGAAAAGCGCATTCTGAATCCACTTTTCAAGACCTATCGTGACCTCACACTCATGACCATTGACCGAATGGCCGAAGAGATCAGAAAAACCCACTGATGGAACACATTGATTTTAAGCGTCGGGTAAAATTCATCCAGAAATTCGGCAGGGCACTCCATGCCGTAGGATCTCCCGCGCATACTATCGAAGCGACACTCACTGACATGTGCGCTCTGATGGGAATTAAGGGAACCTTCCTCTCACTTCCGACTTCGCTACACTCGTCATACGCCAATGACGATGATGAAGTCACAAGGATCGAAAGAGTCGAACCGGTAGGTGTGAATCTCGGAAAACTATCGCGAGTGGATTTTGTTTCCCGTGAAGTGATCTCCAACCAGATTTCTTTCGAAGAAGGTGTGAAGAAACTCGACGACATCATGACTGCCGCTGATCCTTACGGAAAACGTGTTCGTGTGGCGTATTTTCTTTTTTCTGTAACCGGCTTCCAGATTCTCTTTGGTGGGACATGGGGCGATCTCGTCGCCTCCATCACCGTTGGACTCTTATTAGGAATTATTGCCCTGGCGAGACCTCTGGGACTTGTCGCTCAGATGTTTGAAGCGATCGTCGCTGTCGTGGCTTCGTTTGCGGCCTACATGCTCGCCAAGTGGATCCCTGATCTCAACGTGGGCGTGATCATTCTCTCGAGTCTCATTACGTTCATGCCCGGGCTCTACATTACGATCGCGATCTCAGAGATTGCCACCCAGAATCTTGTTTCAGGAACCGCGCGCCTCGTGGGTGGTGTGATGATTCTAATGAAATTAACTTTCGGCGTTTTCATCGGCAGTAAACTTGCGAGCTGGTTTAAAATTCCTGAGCTTCAGGTGGACTTTCATCAGATCCCGAAATGGGTTCCCTTTGTTACTCTTCCCATCACGGCACTCATGTCGACGGTGAATTTCAAGGCCGAGAAAACGGACTGGAAGTGGATGACCCTGGCGGGAATTTTTGGATTCAGTTGCTCAAAACTCGGCACTCATTATCTAGGACCTGAGCTCGGAATGTTTTTTGGGGGAGCGTGTGTCGGGGCCATGAGTAATATTTTTGCCCGACTCATGAATAGACCATCTAGTATCTTTCAATTTCCGGGAATGATTCTTCTGGTGCCCGGATCAGTTGGGTACCGATCACTCAATTTTCTCTTCGAGAGGAATGTCGTCGGTGGACTCGATACGGCGTTCACCATGATCACGCTGGCACTGGCCCTCGTGGTGGGGATCTTCTTCGGCAATATGTTCATCAAACCCCGTAGCTCACTGTAATTGCCCCTACACGAATCTTTTGAGATGTCAGAGTCATGACGCGTTAAGGCGTTGAAGTGTGTTCAAATCTACACAATTTTGCCTAGTTTAAGAGTAAAACACTCCTTGAGATACTAAATGTAAGATTGATGGTTTCCAGGACGGAAACCATGCCCCCACCAAGGAAGGTGTCCGCATGAAAGCATTTCTCTTTCTCTCTTTCTGTCTCTTCCTCGTCAGTTGCCAACCTGCTCAAGATTGTAAAACTCCGGCCACCAAAGAAATAAAGCAGAATGCTCAGACTAAGGAAGGATGTACAACGCCGACTCCTGATCCGCAGCCTGAACCTACACCTGATCCACAACCAACTCCGACTCCGGATCCAGTTCCGATGCCTGAAGGTGACGTGCCGGAAGAGGCCTATCACTTCGACGCTTCGGTGAAGTTTGTGAACTTCGATATGGATCAGTCGAAGAAGGTGGAAAAAGCCATTGATATCATCAAGCGAGTGATTGCGACTGCTGAGTTCCGCGCTCACGTGATCAACTTCACTTACGATGGAAAGAAAAATTTCGTCGATAACCAGGGTCTCTCGAATGAGCAGATTTACATGAAGCTTTTGAAAGGAGCTGAAAATCTCGTTCCGGGCGATGACTACGAGATGGATCTCGAGCTTGAACTTTACTACAGCTCAAAAAGCACTGTTGGTTATACCTATGCCAATACGGTGAAAATCTGGATGAACACAAAGTTCTTCAACACCTTCACACCTTCGCAAGTGGCAGGAAATATCTTTCACGAGTGGACGCATAAACTTGGATTCGAACATGCTTCCAGTTATTCCATCTCGCGGGATTCATCGGTGCCGTATGGTTTGGGATATCTCATGAGAGATCTTGGGAAGAAATACGAGTAATCCGGTTCATGGCACCAGTTATGCTACTCCTAATTTACCAAGGAGGGTGCCATGCCCAATCAAAACACTCAGAAAGAAAACATTGCTGACAAGCAGGTGAGAGCAACGGAAGATGCGTCCTTGCAGGACGACACCTATGCTTTTGACGAAGACAATACGGGTAACGAAGAGTTTCACGACGTCGATGAATTGGAAGATGAAACTGATCTCACCGACATCTTTGAAAGCGATGATGATTTGCAATGAATGTGACGCTTCCTCAAACCTAACCTAATCGCAAGAAGAGTGGCCTGAGTGAATCATAAGCTCAGACCACTCTGAACTTCGCAGAACTCTTTCAAATAAAATTCTTCTTAAAAACTTTTTCGATTATCGGCCAAAGATATTCTTTGCATCACTTTAATTTGTAAGAATTAATATCGTGTGTTTTGAAATTTTCCTGATAGTTTCACTCCCGATTTATAACTACAAGGAGAGTATATGCGTTTTCTTCTCGTGATCCTGACCCTGACCGCTCTTATTTCCTGCGGTAAAAATAGTGAAAGCAGTTCTTCCGCTCCACAAGCGCAGCAATGCGAAGTCGATGGACATTCAGTTTCCTGCGACAGCATCTATGACGGATTGGGAGTAGACATTCTTGACTCTCAGATTGATGCGCCGGCAACGGTGACTGCATCGGATATCTCTTTCAATGAGTCGCGCACGACACGGACTGAGGGAAGACGCATCGAATGTACGACGACTGTGACGAAGGGTGATGTTTATCACTACTCAGTAAATGGCGATGTTCTTTCCCTGGATACTCCCGCTGGAAATATTCAGATGAAGAAAGTTCACGGTGAAGGTGGAGTGGTTGGTACCTGGAAATGGTCCGGCATTGTTGATGGGGCGACCTATGAGACGAAACTCATGACAGTCCTGAAAGGGATGAATCGTGTGATCATGAAAACGATCTGCGAAAGATAATCTATTAATGGGGCCGCATTTCGTGCGGCCCGTTTTCTCAATCAGTTCATATTCTCGATAACTGTCGCCACACCCTGACCCATTCCAATACACATCGTAGCTAGTCCATAACGCTTGTTATTTTCCTTCAGCTGATGCGCAAGCGACCCGGTGATCCGCGCACCTGAGCAGCCTAAAGGGTGTCCAAGGGCAATCGCACCACCATTCAAGTTCACTGACTTCTCAGCGCGCTCAAGAAGACCCAGGTCTTTTAAGACAGGAATAGATTGAGCAGCGAAGGCCTCGTTCAGTTCGACGATCTCCATTTGATCCATCGTGAGCTTCGCTTTAGCGAGTGCTTTTTTCGCGGCCGATACCGGGCCATAGCCCATAATGCTGGGATCACATCCCGAGGCCGAAATAGAAATAATTCTCGCTAGTGGTTTTAACCCCAGAGCTTTGGCCTTTTCTTCACTCATGATGAGAACTGCTGAAGCTCCATCAGAAAGTGCCGAAGAGTTACCGGCCGTCACTGTTCCGTTTCTCGGATCAAAAACCGCGGGAAGTTTCGCCAGTGATTCTGTGGTGGTTTCTGGTCTCACCACTTCATCAGTAGAAATAAGAGAAGGAACACCCATCTCATCATGACCAGGAGTCGCGACGACTTCAT
>JBKJNQ010000220.1:0-7017 GCA_046593575.1 Bacteriovoracaceae bacterium | reverse complement strand
TCCTGAATGATCTTTCTTGTTTTTTTCGAAGTGTGGAGTGAGGTTTTTGATTCTCTCAGTGAGGATCGCAACCTGAACTTCTACAGATCCAGTGTTCTTGTCATTGCCGCCAAATTTCTTTGTAAGCTCAAGGGATTTGTCTGCTGTAATCATTTTCTTTTCTCCTGTGCCCTAGCAACAACCGAACGTTGAAACCAAGTTCACGGTAAAATTGGATGAGCTTGATTGCTTCCAATTCGTGTTAAATTATGTACTTGGAGTTTTATCTAAGAAATTCAGACATGTAAATCTTTAATTGCTCGATGAGCCGCTCTTCCACCTGACGGATTCTCTCGCGGGAAACTCCATACTGGTCAGCAATACTCTGCAGACTATCCGGAATCTCGCTAAGTAATCGTTTTTGAAAGATTTCCTGATCGCGAGGCTTGAGAGTTTTAACAAACTCCCCCAGGTGATCTTTGAGGATGGCGAGGTTTTGAATTCCTTCCAGCATTGCCTCGGGAGAGTCATGCTGATCCCCGATCACATCTCCGAGAGTCTGACGCCCACCGTCTTCATCGAGTGGCCGGTCGAGACTCACTTCCTGACCGTGGGAAGACAAGCGCTGGTCCATTTCGACAACGGATTTTTCCGACACGCCCAGATTTTCGGAAAGAAGTTTAGCGTCCGGGGCAATCCCCATCGACATGAGACGTTGTTTTTCTCTCATCAAATTATAGAAAAGTTTTTTCTGTTCCTGAGTCGTCCCGATTTTTACGAGTCGGAAGTTATCGAGGATATATTTCAGAATATATGAGCGAATCCACCAACTGGCGTAATAGGAAAGCTTGGCACCCTTGGAAGGATCGTATTTGGAAACCGCCTTCATGAGGCCGATGTTTCCTTCCTGAATGAGATCCATAATATTTTTAGAGGCATTACGATATTCAAATGCGATTTTCACCACCAGGCGAAGATTGGCGAGAACGAGTTTCTTCGCGACATCAATATCACCGGTACGGAGAAGCTCCGCTGTGAGTTCTCTTTCTTCTTCAATCGTCAGAAGTTTGTGACGGGAAATTTCTTTCAGATAAAGCTGAAGCGGATCCTGGACTTTGAGATCAGTGGATTTTTTTAAGACAGGAAGTGTGGTGAGAAGTTCCGTTTCGGGAATGTCCACATGATGAGTCGGGGCGAAGAATTCTTCTTCATCTTCCTCATGCTTGACTTCAATGACATCGTCTTTTTTCTTCGGAGATTTCTTTCTCTCTTCGACGACGACTTCAGGGGTAACGTTCCCCTTGGTGATTTTCTTGGCCATAATTCAGATGATGGTAACGGTTATCAGGGAGTCAAGTCTAGAGGTTAAGTTTCGTGGCACCACGGGCGACCTGGGCCCGGTAACGCACGTAACTTAAAGCAAAGATGCCGTAACTGAATTTCACCGGCACGGTTACCATTTCATCCTGGTAGGAGTTAAAATAACTTCCTTTATAAGTCAGCACCTGTCCCAGAAGCTCTTCAGCAATGAGGCGTGAGAAATCTTCATTCCAGAGTTTCTGGGTGAATAGTTTCTCTTTAGTCCGGAGCTGGAGATCAATGTAATGGGCGACATCGGCGCGAAATGCCTTCTCACCTTCCACATCAAGTTTTTCGGCGATTACATTGTATCGGCTGATGAGAGAATGGAGCCAGTTCTTGGAAAATTTAAAGTCAAAACTCATTCCGATTTTGTCGTTGTCTTTCATGATCCGGTCCATCTCTCCCAGTGTCACATGGAAATCAAGACGGAAACCATCAAGCCCGAGCTCAGCAAGATTTCTTCTCGGACGCGCCCGTACACGCAACGATTCCTCAAAAAGAAGATCTCGCGAAAAAGTTCCCAGCACATCACGCGACCACTTGGTCCAGCGCTCATCTACACTACTCTTCACTATCAAAGGGATGTCCGAGTACTTATTGGCCCCCATGAATGGATCAGGAATACCGGTCATGAGCGAGATAAAGAAATTTGTTTCAAGGATAGGCTCTTCAAGTTCAAGGCCTTTGATCCACGCTTTGACTTCAGGAATGGTATTCTTGGCATCGTAGTCGGTGAGCCGGAAATCCTGACAGTAGAGTTTTGTAAGATCCTGGAAAACTCCCGTGGAGCCAGTCGAGAGTGGAAAATCTTTTTTGAAGTCTTCCGTCGATGTCTGCCGACAAATGAGATCCTTACAAACAACTCTGACAGCATCAGGGGATTTTCTTACCAAAGAAAAATCCTGGAGTTTTTCATCCCAGCGGTAGTTAACCCCGGACATATTAGTTGCAACCTGATTCATTACAAATGGATTTTTGAGGTAAGGGGCAAGGAGGCGGAGATCATCTACTTTGCCCCCCCACGAGCAAAAAGCACGAAAATTTCTGATAGCGTAATGAAATTCCCGCGCCCGGGTTTCGGAGCTTGTACTATTGGCCTTAAAGGCTTCGGTTGCGTAGGCAGATTGCTCAATATTCGGAACAATGCCCGGATCAGGATTCTGATAATAAGCCTCGAGAGATTTGCGAATCGTCTTCAAAGACATGACCGTGACATTTTCTGAACAATAATTGGAAACGATGTTGGAAATAAGATTTCCGTACTCGGTCTCACCCAACTGAAGAAGCTTTCCATACGCACCGATCGCCTTGATGGTGGTATCAAGACCGATGTATTGAAGAGTCGAAACCATAGAGCGCTTGGCCTGAATTTCACGCCACTTGGTGCTGTAAGAAACGGGGCCCAGATTCGAGCAGCGGTCTTCCATCTGCACACCACCAGAAATAATGATGTGATAAAATTTCATCCGCTGTTTGTCCTGATTGGTTCCGATGCTGGAATTCCTGTCAGAAAAGACTAGAGCTAGCGGATCATTCTGAATTTCTCTCTGTGCCTCTCCGAGAAGAATACCTTCGACCGGTGCCAAAGCAACGGATGCAAGGGGCCAGAGTCCGACTAATACACTCAGGACAAATATCTTCATATGTAAACTTATCGGTGAAACATTCGATAGGTTTATATATGAAATTCCTTCTGGCCTTATTTCTTATGGTAACGGCGGCCCATGCCCAACAAAAGCTCATTCAGGGCGATTTGTATGTGAGACGCGGGACCTATCAGCCCCTTCCCGATATTTTTTCCCAGGAAGAACTGAACCGGGTCCTCTTTTCTGATAGCCGCCTCTATCAGGAAGACCTGAAAAAGGTGAAATATTACCTTGTGAACGGTGAGCTTCAGCTCGCTAAGGTCTATCTGCAAAAATTAACTTTCGGGCAAATTAAGCTGAAGCCTATCACTTACCGCTACCTCGGCATGATTGCTTTCATTGAAGGTGAGTATGCAAAAAGCATGGACTACCTTAGTTATGGAGAACTAAAAAATCCTCCGAACTTTGCCCGAGTCTGCGGCATTATCGTTCTCGATAAGATTGTCCTGAATGATGTAAAAGATCTGCAGGCAACCTGGGATCGTTGCCGGACCGAAGCGCTGAAAGATATTAACGTCACAAATTATGTCTGGCTCGATACTCTGGTCAAACTGAAGCTCAATCCGGTCCAGGGAATTACCAAAGATCCTTTCCTGAAACTTACTCTCAGGGCCTTTGGTACGGAAGATGTGAAAATCATCCTGAAACTCGCACTCTATCTTAATCAGGAAGCCCTGGTGGTTGACCAAATTCCGGAGCTCACTACTGAACAGCTTCAGGATCCCGACTTGAGAGAACTAGCAGGGCACATTTTCTTCCGCTCAGGAAAGTTTGCGAACGCTTATAAATTCATTGAAGACATCAAGTCTCCCAACTCCGAGAACATAAAAGGAAATCTTTATGTTCTCCGGGGTAAGTATGAAATTGGCTATGCCCAGTTTAAACTTGCCCTGAAGGAAAAACAAAATTCCCAGAACGCTCTCGAGCGCCTGGTTCCCCTTGCGTGGCTTCTTGGTGACTGGCAAGGTGGAATTGAGTATTCCCAGCGCCTCATCACAAGAAATGGTGTAGAGGCAAACAAGCAGACGATTATGGCCGCCTTTTATCTCCAAAAAGGGAGCTATAAAAAAGCGAAGGAACTCCTGACCGAAATCAAGATTCGCTCGCGCCGTGGAAGTGCCCTTGAAGTGAATCAGATTGGAAGCTTTGTCGCCCTCATGGAAAATGATCCTGATGACCTGAAAGACGCCGCCTCTACCAGCTGTGAGCTCAATGATATAGTGAATTGCTGGGTGTTTCACCAGATGTATCAGTGGGACAGCTTTCCGCTTGTGGTAAGACGTGGCGACGATTTACCTCACAAAGAGGAATGGAAATCGCTGACACAGGAAAAAGTTTCAGGCAAACTGACCGAGCCCACTTATGTTTATCAACAGGACATAGAAGAGCTTGATGACAAGATGATCAGGCTCATTAAGTAGAACATGCTTCCCAAACTCATCATTCTTCACGGTCTCAACAACAATAGTTCTACCTGGGATGAGTTTGAAAACGTCATGCAGTCCCGTGGTTTCAGAACAGTCCGTGTGACTCTTCCGGGGCATGGTGATGTACGGGATGAAGGGAAAACTTTCTCTGAAGCTCTGGCGAATTTTGATAAAAAGCTCATGCCGCATGTCCAGGAACCCTATGTGGTCGTCGCTTATTCACTGGGTGCGATGTTTTTTACGAACTGGCTCATGGGACGTAAAGACCACCTCCCCATGAAGCAAGTGCTCCTTGCCCCTGCCCTTTATCTCAGACGCGAAAAATGGATCCGGAAGATTATTGAGGCTCTTGATCCGCGCCTTCCCATTCCGAGTATCGCTCCCCGGGACATCATGCTGTATAAAACTCTTTATGTGTGGGAGTACCGGAATCTTCTCGCTGGCATGAAGAGATTTCAGGAGAGCGAGGCGATCCAAGTCCCGACTCTGGTGATGCTGGATCCGAAAGATGAATTGATTGATGCTGAAAAATTAAAATCTGAATGGAAAAGTGGCGAAGTTTATTATCTAAAGCGTCCGGATCAGAAATGGGGACTTTCTTATCACCATATTCTTTTTCATTCGAAGTATTTTTCCCCTCTCGAATGGGATACTTACATCCAGAAGATAGATCAATACCTGAAATCTTAGATCGCGGTTGAAAGCAGATCGGCTATTTTTGTGAGCTTTTTAGAGAGCTCAGTACTTCCACCGATACACGAGGCCAGTTTGTTTTTCCCGACTTCCACTTCCATCAACTGCCTGGGGCAACTGCCTTCTTTGCGGGACTTCTCGCCTTTAAACTTTGCAAGCAAATGATCAACATCTTCTTTTTTTAATTCTCTCTGTCTTGTGCCTTCAGCCGAGGTGAAAGAGCCATAGAATTTTTTATTTTCTTTTGTCACTTCAAACGATGAGATTTTCTCCCCGTAAGTCACTTTCATTTTCATGAGGGTTTCTTTCGGGGCCGCTTGGGAAGAAAATGCGAGAAGTACCAGGAAAAAGTATTTCATGGGCGGACTCCGCAGTATCTAGGTCCTGTTGCTGAACTCTGACAGCCCATGTGACGACGAATTTCGGGATGAGCGAGGATAATTCGGTTGATACGATCTGGAGTCGTTGGATGCGGATCTGCCGTATTGATAAAGCCTACGGGCTCAAGATTGCTACACATACCCCGGAAGACGTTAGAGTAACCGTAGCGGAACTGTTCCTGACTGAGATCAGAATGAACACTATTCATGTAACGAGGAAGAACTTCGGATGCTAGCCAGTCCGAATACGATTCACCAATCTGGTCACCGTTGCAAAAGACATCTGTGAGATCCTGTCGGCCTGCCTCAGGCGGAGTACTCATACCTCCACCCGGGTAAGCACCACCCGGCATGGGATATGGCGAAGGTGCCGGATAAGGAGACGGAGGAAATCCGCCCATACCCATGGTCTGCGCTCTTCTCGCTTCAACAGATTGAGGACTTCTTAAACAGGAAATAACTCCCTGAAAAGGAAATTCATTTTCACGAGCTTGAACGTCAGCTCCCTGATAACGAAAGGCGACTGACGAAGGACCGCGGGCAATATTACAAGGATCAATGGCATGGCCCAATTCATGAGCGATCACAGAAACCAGCTTAAACTCACTTTTGTCAGTGAGAAGAAAGCCATTACAGTACTTGAAAGTATTATTCTGAGCATTATAAAAAGCATTCGGAATGATGAGTGAGTTGAGAGAAACCTCCTGTGGTGAGGATACTCCATTCAAATTACTGCAATCAGTTCCTTCATAACGGATGGAGGAAATTTTCATCGTCAGATTTTTTCTCAGCTCTGGATCAGTCACTCGTTCCGTGATCAACTTCTTAATCTGATTCTGGACTTCCGGAAATATGTCGGTGCGAATCCTGTCACTGGTCTGCTGATCAACGAGCTCGGATCTGATTCTTGCTCCCTCATTTTGCTCAATTTCCAGGAAGGCAGGACTACTTACGAGATAATCGAGATCTTTCAAGGCAGGTGCGGGACCACCGTAATTCCCACTCATGCCGTAACCACCAGTCGGTGCTGGCGGAAAGAGCCGTTTCACAGACATCTGCGAGAGGCCTTCTGCGATCAACTGATCACATCGGGGAGTTTGTCTCGTGCAGTCTGGAGCACCAGCAAGTCCCATGGCACTTTTTGCGGTTTCACGAAAATAAGAATTGGCCGGAAGACTAAGAGCGGTCTGATAACTTGTGAGGAGTCTTCCACGCGCGCTTTGTTTTACCCGATCAAAAATTTCCTGACGGGCGTCTCCGTTTCTCGAAACACCTGTCCCATCATCGTAATCCCCCGGGGCACACGTAAATGTCGCAAGATCCGTGCACAGAACATCCCGAGCGGGTGGATCTTCGCAAATAATTGTAGGTGCAGGAGTGCTTCCATTCAAGATCTTCACCGGTGATTCAACAGACTCAGGAGGCACATCGAGCGCCAGAGTCGTCTCGGAAAATAGAAATACACTAAATAACAGGAATGAGATTTTCATAGGATCCGCATCGGCAAAAACCGATCAAAACCGTACAAAA
>JBKJNQ010000114.1:0-17382 GCA_046593575.1 Bacteriovoracaceae bacterium | reverse complement strand
GAGCCATTTTACGATACCATCATTGGCGATAACGAGATCCGGCAGTTTTCCTTCCTTCACTTCACCCAGGAAGATAACCATTTCTTTTTTTCCTGTACTCTTCTTTATGATTTCTGCTTCGAGCTTAAGAACCTTCTTCGTAAGTAAACTCAGACTCTCTTCACAACCAGAAAGATATGGCCGCAGAAGACGTTCCGATCCTTCCATGACTTCCCGCGGATTTTTATTCCGGCTATTGAGAGAGATCGCATCGATTTTTTGTGAGTGGAAGAGTTTTTTTAATTCCTGGCTTTCGTCGTAAAAGACCAGAGAACCTTTCATTTCATTCAACAATCCTGGCGCGATGAAAATCCCACCCGGGATTTTTTTCTTGTCACTGGCCCCCGGATAAAAAACAGAAATACCTTTTACCTTTTCGCTTGAGAGAAGATGAATGAGTTCGAGCGTTTTTGTGACGGGGCCCGAAAGTGCGTAAAGGGATTTCACATTCTCACGGAAGGTACAATTTCCGTGAGCTTCCAGTATGAGCAGGAGGAAAATACTAAAGAAGATTTTCATCCATCACTTCATTTGCCTTGCGATCACAATATTCATTCTGAGGATGGCCGGCATGTCCCTTAACCCATTCCCATTTCACTTCCATGAAATGCGTCCGGATAGCATCGAGCTCCTGCCAGTAAGAAAGATTTTCAGGGGCCTTGTTATCGGCCTTCTTCCAGCCACGGGCCTTCCAGCCCGGCACCCAGGATTTCATGCCATCCACGACGTATTTGGAATCGGTGAGAACTTTAATTGTTGTCAGCATCGGATCTCTGCCTTTTTCAGGCAGAAGAACATGCAGTCGC
Organism: Bacteriovoracaceae bacterium; assembly: GCA_046593575.1. Taxonomy (GTDB): domain Bacteria; phylum Bdellovibrionota; class Bacteriovoracia; order Bacteriovoracales; family Bacteriovoracaceae; genus Peredibacter. Next base: position 16,537 of record JBKJNQ010000114.1, on the reverse strand, counting down.
TGAAGCGCCATGAGAGGTCCCTGGAGCTCCATTTTATTATTGGTGGTGAGTTCTTCATAATCCACGCCTTCTGCCAGAATTTCCCCGCTATGAAGCTGGACCACAAAGGCATAGGCACCAGGCCCAGGATTTCCCCGGCAACCTCCATCGGAATAGACAGCGATAGTATGGGGCTCAGAGGCAATTTCCAAAGGCGCGGGCAATGGCCCGTCCGAGAATTCCACCTCTTCCACGGAATCGATCGCCTCTTTCAAAAGAATCAGGGCGGAATCAATTCTCTCAGAGGTTTTCTCGGAGGTTTTGAGCCATTTTTCGAGAGAATTGAGGTTTTTTAAATGTTTCTTCTTCATAGTGTTCCCCGGGGAGTTCTAGCAAGGTGCGAAAAAGCGTTTCCCTTTGCCAAGTTTGGAACGGCGAAGTATCTTTTCCAGAAATCCTCAGAGGGAGTTGACCTTGGGTCTGCCATTTTCCATTAAAGTCTATAAGCAATACTTTAATTTTGCATCTTCGCATTTCATGATTTTCGAAAACGGCACCCGTGAACCTCTTCATGGACACAACTATCGTGTTGAAGTGAAAGGTGAAGCTCCTGAGCTGACGGGTGATATGGTTTTCGATTTCCTGGATATCAAGCCCATCGTGCGTGAAATCTGCGATTCTCTGGATCACAAGCTTCTCATCCCGAAAGAGAACCCTAAGTTAAAGATCCATACCGAAAACAAGAACTACATCATCACGACTGCTGATGAAAGTGTGTTCTCCATTCCTGTGACTGACGTCCTCCTTCTTCCTATTCTGAACACCAGTGCAGAAAGAATGGCGATGTATATCAGTGACGAAATCAGAATGCGGGTCAAGGCCCGGTTTGGATTTGCTTTTAATAGTCTGGAAGTGGAAGTCGAAGAAACTCCGGGGCAATCAGCTATATATGTCCACCGCGAGGTCCTATGATTTTTTCTGAACTCGAGGGTGGAAAGTCCCTCGAAGGACATGAAATTCCGGTTTTTAAAACGGATATCAAGGCGCCAAAATATCTCTATCTCATTGGTGGAGTTCACGGCGACGAAGTCGAAGGCGTTTTTGTCCTGAAAGAACTTTTTCAGTGGCTAAAAAACGAGCACTCACTCAAAGACATGCCGATGATTGTGATTCCTATTCTCAACGTCGATGGCTATCGCGCGAACTCCCGGGTCAACGCTCACTTGGTAGATCTCAATCGTAATTTACCAACGAAAGACTGGTCGAGCACACAGACGAAGCCTCGTTATAACCCGGGTCCTAAACCTCTCTCCGAGCCTGAGAACCAGTTTCTGGTTAAGCTTCTGGATAAGTACAAACCAGGGCTCATCATTTCCTTCCACACCTGGAAGCCCATCCTGAACTATAACGGTAACTGCAAAGACATCGCTGATTACTTCGCTGGATTCAATACTTATGAAGTGGCTTCCGACATCGGCTATCCGACACCGGGTTCTCTTGGAACATTTGGTGTTGAAAAATATTCTGCGAGTGTCCTGACATTTGAATGTCCTGAGCTGAAAAAGCACAGGGAAACCCTGAAGGAAATCTGGGTTGAGAATGAAAAAGGCCTCAAAGGAATCTTCCAGACAGAACTTATCTGGAACAAATTAAAGTAAAAAAAAAGCCCTTCGAAAGAAGGGCTTTTTTTATGATGCTTTTGTATATTTGATGACTTCAACCGGACATGCCTCAGCGGCTTCCTGGACTCTCAGACCATCATCCAGCGGAGCACCCGGACGAATGAGACAAGTCGTAGCTGTTACTTCGAAAACATCTTTGTAAATATCTTCGCAAGCATTGCAAACAATGCAACCAGGCTCGATCCAGACTTTCGAAACAGCGAAATTTGGAACTGTCGATGCCGCCGCTGCCCCTGCTCCACCTGCGGCCGGAGCCGCAGAGAAGTCGCCAGCAAACATTGGGTTCGTGGCTACTTTCAACATTGGTCCGCGACCAGGAACTGTATCAGCGATGAAGCTTCTGATTGGGATATCGATAGGCGGCTTAGATTCTTTCGTCACATCAAGTTTGCTCTGAGAAATATATTCAGCAACAGTCTGATTCGCTTCTTCAATAAGACGTCTGAACTTTGGTCCCTTCATTTCGAATGAAAAGCTCACTCCATCACGTGAAGAAGCAACTTCCACCAGAAGAATGGCGAGATCAAAATTCTTAGCTCCGAGAAGTTCAATCAATGCCGGACCCAAATCAGCTTCCATCGCAAAGCTTGAACGCTTAGCTTCGAACGACTGAGCAAGTTCAACCTGAGTCGGAGTTCCCCATGGATTGAAGAGACGAAGTTTGATGGTATCGATGGCGACAGGTTCTTTGGCAGAGTTCCACTTGAAGCCAAAAGCAAAGAAATGACCATTCTTCGTTGAACGAAGAAGAGTTAGTTTCGGCTTTCCGAAAAGGGTTTCAAATGTCCCAAAAAGAAGTGAAAGGGCACCTAGTCCCACAACAAGATTGATGACCAGAAAAAGAGCGACGCCCATGGCGATTAAGCTGGTTGACACAGATGACTCCTATAAGCCGTTTAATCTCACTGATTATAGCCTAAATCATCGATAAAAGAGAACAAAAAGAAGCTAAGCTTCCTTCTCGATAAAGAGGTTTATCAGTATGATGTCTCATGCGCATTTTTACTCAAATAAAAGCTATTTTTATCATGGTGATTCTCTTCACCTTTTTTATCCCACTTTGCTTTCTGGTCATTCCTTTCGGCCTGAAAAGAAGGCTCAAAATAACCTGTCCGGTCTGGCAATGGGGCAGTGGGATTGCACTGCGGTATGCCTGCGAAATGAAAATCGACGTCCAGGAAGACCATCGTTCTCCCGAATATAAGGGTGTCCCGGCCTATGGTCTCTATGTCGCCAACCATCAGAGCTACATCGATATCCCGATGATCATCACGATCTATCAGGTTCCGCCGATCATGAAAAAAGAAGTCCTCTATATCCCGTTTGTGGGTCTTCTGGGATGGATATGTGGTGCCATGCCGGTGTCACGCTCCCAGCAAGGGTCGAGAAAGAGAGTTTTCATCCAGACCAAAGAAAGAATCTTAAATGAACGCATAGGTATTCAGGTTTATCCGGAAGGCACGCGTTCCAAAACCGCCAGACCAAAGACCTTTGAAGAAATCAAAAAAACACTCTTGGTATTTGCCTGGAATGAAAAAATTCCTGTTATTCCCACCAGTATTTACGGAACCCGCGGTGTGCTTTCAAAGAATGGTGCCGTCCAGCCGGGTCGTCATGCCGGAATCATCGTCCATAAGGAAATAGATCCGAAAGATTTTCCAACACCGGAAGAATTTTCGAAAGTTTGCTGGGATAAGATTACGAATGGCTACGATCAGATGGAGGCCCAGATGGGTCCTCTGAACAAAAGTTTATCTTAGGGCGGAATTCGGTTTCACTTTTCCACTCTCCCAGACCCAGAATGTCTCCTGTTGAATCAGAGAGCCAGCGGTAGGGGGATTCGATTTCTCCCTTAGAGTCAGTCAGCGCCCTGAAAAAAGCACCGTTCCGGAAATATTTGACCTGATCATCATTCAGAATAATTGTTCCAAAGTTAAGAACATCAGTCACAGAAAGTCCCTTCTCCATGAAAGCTGGATCTCTTTCTTCCGGCCACTCCGACTGCTTCAAAGCTTTATCCGCATGAACGTGGCCAACACTCTCACGTTTCAGAGTGAGTAGATGTCCCAGAGTCCCCAGGTCATGAGCAAGTTCAGTAAAAAGTGTTCTGATATAAGTACCGGAACTTACCGTCGAACGGATGGTGAGAAGGGGAAACGAATAATCCGGAACTTCCAGAGCGTGAATGGTTCTCGCCACCGCTTCTTTTTTAACATCGACACCTTCCCGCGCCCACTCATGAAGATTTTTACCCATGAACTTAGTCGCTGAATATTTATGCGGAGTCTGGAGATATTCTCCTAGAAAGCGCGCCCGAGCTCTTTCTTCAATAAATTCCCGGGAGAAACTCCCGATTTGTTTCGTGAGATAAACGGACTCATCTTTCTGAACAACATCGACAGTGGGATCTCCCGTCGGAGTCTCTTCGCCCAGCTTTCCGGTGGCGAGATAAGTTTTCGGGAGAAACTCGTGGATAAAATCATTGAGCCTGGCGGCCCCGCCGGTTCCAATCATCAGAACACCTTCAGCGAAAGGATCAAGGGTTCCGAAGTGGCCAATTTTTCCAAATCCCTGAGGGAGATTACGCTTAAAATGCCTGACGACATCGTAAGAAGAAATACCTGCAGGTTTATAAATGTTGAATATTTTCGGTGGAAAAAGGACCGGATGCTTCGCCATTATTCGTCGTCGGCAGAATCATTAAGGAGTTTGGTGATTTTGTTTTCGTCTTCGTACTGAGAATCGTAGAGATAATGAATTTCCGGAGTGTGCTTCACTTCCATCTTGGTTGAAAGAAGCTTTCTCATGCGACCTGCAGTCGCTTCGAGAGCTTCTTTGCAATCTCCACGCTTACCGGAATCAAAGGTGTCCCAGTAAACTTTGGCATGAGAGTAATCGATCGTGAGTTCAACTTTCGTCACGGAAATATTAATAAGTCGAGGGTCCGCGAATTCCCGGCGTAACGCCGTATTGATGACTTCGCGGACCTTCTCCTCGTATTTAACTTTTGAAAACTTATTTCCTCTACCCTGCTGTCCGGCCATTACAGTGTTGCCTCAGTGGTGAGAGTGCGCTTTTTCTCTTCCATGATATAGGCTTCGATCAAATCGTCAGTCCTAATATCATTGTAATTTTCAAGCGCCATACCGCACTCGTAACCATTCTTCACTTCTTTCACTTCGTCTTTGAAGCGCTTCAGTGTGGTGAGTTTGCCGTCGTAAAGGATCTTACCATCACGAAGGAGACGGATGTTACAACCGCGCTCGATCTTACCGTCAATGACGGAAGTTCCTGCGACTGTACCAATTTTTGGAATACTGAATGTCTCTTTAACCTGAGCGCGACCAATGTATTTTTCGACTCTTTCTGGAGTCAGCATACCTTCAAGCGCCAAAGTCACATCATTAATGAGCTCATAGATGATCGAGTAGGTCTTGATCTCAACACCTTTCTCTTCAGCAATTCTGCGCGCCGATGTTACCGGACGCATGTTGAAGCCCATGATGTAACCTTGAGAGTTCGCAGCAAGATTGACGTCACCATCATTGATGGCACCAACTCCACCGGAAATAACTTCAACAGAAACTTCTTCGTTCCCAAGACCTTGAACAGCAGTTTTAATCGCTTCAAAAGAGCCTTGAACATCAGAGCGAACAATAAGTTTGAGTACTTTCTTTTCAATCTCAGAATTGTTCTGAGCTGTCGCAAAGAAGTCTTCCAGGCTGGCAGGTTTCTTCTCAACATTGGCATTAAAGAGAGCTTTTCTTTCGTTGATACGGTTTTCAACAATCTTGGTTGCTTCACGCTCATTTTTCACGACGTTCAGAACGTCTCCAGGGGACGGAACGAATTCCAGTCCGAGGATCTGAACCGGAGTCGCAGGACCTGCTTCATCAAGCATCGCCCCAGAGAAATCCATGAGAGAGCGCGCGCGGCCGGATGTTTCACCAACAACAATCGCATCACCCTTCTTGAGGGTACCTTTCTGGACGATGATCGTAGCAACCGGCCCACGACCAACTTCGATCTTGGATTCGATAACGATACCTTCAGCAGGACCGTTGTCGTTCTCGCGAAGATCCATGATTTCTGCCTGAAGCTGGATAGACTCAAGAAGATTATCAACACCTGCTCCGGTCAGAGCAGAAACGTTGGCGTAAATTGTCTGTCCACCCCAGTCTTCCGGGAGGAGTTCAAATTCCGTAAGACCTTGCTTCACTTTATCAGGATTAGAACCTGGCTTATCGATCTTGTTAACGGCGACGATGATAGGCACGCCAGCATTCTTACAATATTTAATCGACTCAACAGTTTGTGGCATCACTCCGTCGTCTGCAGCAACGACGAGGACGACGATATCAGTAACGTTCGCTCCACGCTGTCTCATCGCCCCGAAAGCCGCGTGGCCAGGAGTATCGAGGAAGGTCAGAGTGGCATCGTTTACCTGAACTGAATACGCTCCGATGTGCTGGGTAATTCCCCCTGCCTCACCGGATGCGACTTTTTCTTTACGGATATAATCGAGAAGAGAAGTTTTCCCGTGATCGACGTGACCCATGATCGTGATGATCGGGTTACGTGTAGGATACTGGGTCTTATCCTCGCCTTCTTTTTTATTAAGAACAGCGTCTTCACTGAAAGCAACATCTTCCACTTTGAAGTTATAAACAGCTGCGATATCACCAGCAAGTTTGAGTCCGATATAGTCATCAGCTCTCACGAGAAGATTCATATCGAGCAGCTTGTTTGAGAAAACTTCAAAACGCTGACCAAGTTTGTGAGCAAGATCGTTGGCGGTAATAACACCGTGAACGTCAATCACGCGCTTGGATTCTTTCATCGTCGTGATAAGAGTTTTCTGCGAAGGGCCGGAGTAAATTTTCTTTTTCTTAGCTGGAGTATAGATCGCCTTACCCACGAGGGCAGTGGCGTACTTCATTTCTTCATCAGCGCGGATAACCGTCAGATCTTTCTTACCTGTACCGGCCTTCTTGCCCATAATAGCGGCAAGGTCACCCATGCGCTTCTTATCACGCTCTTCATCCGTCTCTCCCTCAGGGAATTTAGGCATGAGGCGATTATCGGAGAACTGTTTCTTCTCTCCAGATTCTTCTTTTTTCTTTTCAGGATCAGGGGTGAAAATAGGAGTGAAAGAGTGACGTTTCTCCTCGTAATAATCCTTTTTCGGATCACGAGTCTTCGAAGTATTAAAAGCTGTTGCCGGGAGGGGTTCAGTATTCTCACGGGCCGCTTGTTCGCGTGCCGCAATTTCCTTCGCTATTTCCTTGGCTTCTGCGGCCTTTTTATCTTCTTCATCTTTCTGCGCCTTGGTCTTACGTTTAACCGTAACAACTTTCGGCTTATCGTCAGCTGGAGCCTCAGCGGCAGAAGCAGCAGCAACTGGGGCAGCAGCAACATCCGGAGCATTCTCAACCGGAGCAGCGGCTGGTTCTTCAGCAGCAACTTCAGGTGCCTTAGTCGCGACTTCGGCAACAACCGGAGCGGCTTCTTTTTTCACGACTTTTCTGACCACAGCTTTTTTCACTGGAGCGGCATTAGTCTTTGGCGCTTCATAAGCAGCCTTGGCCTTTGCAACTTCTTCGTCAGTAAGAGAGGCCATGTGATTTCTTACGTTGAAACCCATGGTCTTCAGCTTCTCGACGAGATCGAGTGAAGGCACTCCAATTTCGCTAGCTAGTTCGTAGACTTTCTTCGCCATTCTATTTTCCCTTTATCTTTTCTAACTTACTTCAGTTTGAAGGCGGCAAGCTCTTCACGAAGTCTTCTCTCAGCTTCTGAGAACTTCGTAACGTCGTCGCCTCTCTTCACATCAGCACCTTCTCTGCGCTTAAAGCCTGTCTGGTTAGGCACAGCTGAAGCCGAGATAATTTCTGCATTTTCATCAAGATCTTTCTTAATGGTTTCATCTTCGAGAGCGGCCTGGGCTGCTTCAATCATAATTTTGGCGTCAGGCACTGATTTGCCAAGGTAACGGGCAACATCTTCGCCCTCCGCACCGGAAAGATCCACAATCGACATGATACCTTTCTGAACGAGAACCTGAGCCGTTGCTTCTGAAACGATCGCAAGCTGAGTCAAGTTTTCGACAGCAAGCTTCACGCGCTCCTGAAGTTTAGCTTTCGAGATGATGTTCACTTTCCATCCTGTGAGCATCGCTGCGAGACGAACGTTCTGACCGCGTCTTCCGATCGCCAGAGAAAGTTGATCATCTTCAACGATAACGTCCAGAGTATGGTCCTGGTGATTAAGAGAAATGGACTGAATGTCTGCTGGCGCAAGTGCAGCGCGAGCAAATGTTTCAGTGTCTTCATTCCAGCGAACGATATCGATTTTTTCACCCTGAAGTTCGTTCACGATGTTCTGAACGCGTGAACCCTTCATCCCAACGCAAGCACCGACAGGATCGATGTCACGGTCGCGCGTAGTCACGGCGATTTTCGCACGGTGACCCGGCTCACGAGCAGCAGCTTTCACTTCGATCGTGCCGTCGGCGATTTCCGGAACTTCAACTTCAAAGAGTTTCACGAGGAACATTGGCGACGTTCTTGTGAGGCGGATTTCCGGCCCACGATTCGTCATCACAACTTCAGAAAGGTAGGCCTGAATGCGGTCACCCGGCTTGAATGATTCCCCGAAGATAATTTCTTTCTTAGGAAGGATGGCATCTGACTTACCGAGATCGATAACAACGTTACCTTTCTCAAAGCGGCGTGCAATACCTGTAACCAGATCGCCTTCGCGGTGCTTGAATTCAGCAAAGAGAATATCTCTTTCTGCATCACGGACTTTCTGGAAAATAATTTGTTTTGCGGTCTGAATATCGACGCGAGAAAAGCCAGGGTTCTCAATTTTGAGACCGAGCTGATCGCCCACTTCGCAACCCTTCTTAGCAGCTTCGAATTCGATCTCAACGATCGAATCGCGGACTTTATCCACGACGTTTTTATATTGGAAGATTTCAACTTCGCCGTCTGTTTCATTGTAGCGAGCTTCGTATTCACCCTGAATACCAAACTTCTTACGAGCGGTGACGAGGAACGCCTGCTCAATAGCACCGACGATAAATTCCTTCTTGATCCCTCGGTCTTTCCCGAGTTGCTCAATCACGCGTCCTAATTCTGAAAAGTTCACTCTACTCTCCTTATTCCCGTACTGACTTAAGGTCTGGGTCTAAATTGGCTTTTTTTAACTGTTTATAAGTAAGTTTCAGAGGGAAGTTTTTCACTTCCATCGTAAATCCATCTTCGTTTAATTCCAGGAGTTTCCCCCGTAATTTCTTCTCACCTGCAAGACTCTTCGGTGCGCCTGCCATTTGCTCGGCAGTCAGCTGACCGGTAATCACTGCGCTAATAACTTCACCAACGCTCATCTTAAAGTGTTCCAGGCTCGACAGGTGACGATAGACACCAGGAGAGGAAACTTCGAGAACAACTTCTTCCGGTATCCATGTTTCTGTTTCAAACACCGGAGAAAGCGCGTGATCAACTTTAATACAATCTTCAATCAACGCCGAACCTGTTCGTGGATCCTGGATATAAAGGCGAAGAACTTTCGAAGTGTTGATGTACTCAAGGTCGTACAACCGATAGCCAGCTTCCTGAACAATCGGTTCACATGTGTGATAAAACTTCTTCTCAACGCCAAGGCGTTCGCGATGGATATCCATACAAAAAAAAAAGGATGGAAACAAACCACCCTATCCTCAGAGACCAACTTTAAACGAGCAGGCGTAATTTCTAACAAAGTCTAATCAAAAGAGCAATTTAAACCCTCCACGACTCAAAGGGTCAACTGCATCATAACCGCATCGGCGCCGTCCGAATAATAGGATTTCACTCTGCGGAGAAGGGAAAATCCCTGCTTACGATAGAAGCTTTGCGCTCTGGAATTTGATTCTTCGACCTCGAGGTAAACCGAGGAAAATCGGGCCCCGCGGAGCTTTTGCCGGATATTTTCCCAGAAAAGAACGGCCTCCCCGCTTCCACGAAAGGAAGTTTCCACCAGAATTTTTAATAGATGCGCCGTTTCATCGCCCTGAGGAGCGGAAAAAAGAGCAAAGCCGGCCAGCTTATTTTCCAGAATCCACGCATAGAGAAGATGGTGATTGAGATCAAGGGAATGCCACTCTTCGGCCTTCCAGGGGCGGGGAAAGAGGGTCTTGTCCATCGCTAAAATGGAGCTCCAGTTTTCATCGTTTTTCTGAACGACTTCAAGCCTACCAGTAGTATTCATGGGGGAATTGCTTATCGAGGGATTCGACAAAAAGATCAACCGAGGTGCGGATCTCGTCAAAGCTGCGTGTTGTTTTCAGCTGATTGCCGTAGCGGGTGCGGAGATAAAGCTCCATCTGCATGAGTGCCAAAAAATTTGTTTTCAGCGTGTCTTTATAGAGAACAGAAGTTCCGCATTTGTTTTCTTTGGTCCCTTCGCGGATGAGTTTCGCCAGTTCCGGAGAGACGTTGCCTTTCTGATCTTCGGCATAGCGGAGCATTTTAAAAAACGTCCTGATCTTCTTCAGGATCGTTTCCTGAGTATGAAGAAAAATTCTGACCTTTTTGGAATCATCCGGGAGTTTCTCCAGGAAATACTTCATCTCTGGAAGAAAGCTCTTATCAAAATATTTCACGACAAAGGCATCGTCATAAATGCAATGAAGGGCCTTGAGATTTCTTAGTTGGTAATTCATATCCTGAACCGAGATGGTACGGTCGAGGATTTTCATGAGGTATCTGTCGGAGGATATAGGGGCCGGACTTTTTACGGTCTCGGCCCCGGCAGAAAATAGGAAAAGATTAAACAGGAGAACTGATTTCGATATTCCCGATATTTTTTTGCTTAACGACTTCATTCTCTTTATGGAAACGGGCATTCACGCGTGGGTTAAATGTATAACCATCTTTTCCACGAAGAATGTACTGTCTCTTCACTCCTTTCGGCTCAATAAGCTTACGGAGACGACTGATTGAAGTGTAGATCAACTTATCGTGGATAAGTGGATTGTACTCGTCTTTCCAGATCATCTTCGCGAGGTCTTCCTTATTATAGTAAGTTCCCGGAGTCTGAGCCAGAAGGAAAAGGATCTCGAGAAGAACGAATCTATGTTTAAAGTCGATCATACCGAGAGTTTTTTCATGAATGACACGGTTATGACGGTCAAGATAGAGGTCGACACTTGAGTCGTTCACATCTTCTACTTCCATCATAATAAGCTGCTGAAGGCGCTTGAAGTACTCATCATCAAGTGAGTTCTGAGCAAGGCCAAAAAGCATGAGAGCTTTAGAGAACTCGCCCATCTTCTTAAGAGCAACACCCTTATTCAGAAGAACGTAGTTATGCATGTTCCAGCAACGCTTCGAATGAAGAAGCTTCATCGCGAGGTCGTACTGTGGAAGAGCAGCAGGATAATCACCAAGCTCACGGAGGGCATTCCCCCAGAGAAGGTGCATAGAACCCTTGAGATAACCTTTTTTGAGGATATTCAGGAGTTCATTCAATTGAGTGAGATGAGTGACAGTATCGGCGAAATTCTTCATCTGATAAGCGTTGGTCGCCATCGCATAAAGAGATTTTGCCATGAGCTCAGGCTCATTTTCTGTCTGGGCCTTTCTGTAGGCCTGATTGAAATTCTTTTGAGCTTCCTGGAATTCACCTTTATAGGTGTTCACAACAGCAGCGTTATAGAAGTACTCGCCATTGAGTGAAGGAAGAGAGGCGACTGTCTGATCCAGAAGATCAGCAGAAAGCCCGATGTACTTGTGAGCTTCTCTCTCATTAAGAGACTCAGAATAGATGCGGATCAAAAATCCGTAGATTTTGAAAACCGCGAATGCATCCTGAGGAAGCTCCGTGCGCGAAAGAGCCGCGAGGAAATGCTCCTCAGCTTTTTCAAAGTCCGCTTTATCATAATAGATTTTAGCGAGGCGATAATGACCTTGTCCTTCTATCCGGCTCGACTCCTTTGGGAGGTGAGCAAGAAAGCGGTCATCTTTAGCGAGATCAACCACAGCACGACTCATCGTTGTTTCAATCGATGGTGTTTGGGTGGTATCCATGAGGTCCTCCTAGGGCGTAAGAAACTTGTGATCTTACAGTTCTGAGATTGGTACTTAAACCGCATTCCTTACTAAAAGGCAAGGTCTGTGCAAAAATGGCCTCTAAAAAGCTAAATTTTTCAATAATTCCTAGTTATTAAACATGTAAGAAGATTTTTTATGGAGGCATTTTGACCCCGTTACGAATTGCGTTCTGTCAGTCTGTAAGAATGCTCTTTCTTACAGTCAAACAAGTGTTACCTTAAGGAAACCTAACTCATTGATAAAACGGGACTTTCTTGATAAGGTTTCTGGCACCTCAATAACTTTCACGAAGGTCCCGTTCATGGCGAAATACGATCTCGATACTCTCCGGCATTCGACTGCGCATCTCATGGCCCAGGCGATCATGGAACTTTTCCCGAACGACAATGTTCAGCTGGGAATTGGTCCGGTGATTGAGAACGGCTTTTATTACGACATCGAGATGAACACGAAGCTGGCGGACGAGCATCTGAAAAAAATCGAAGAGCGCATGAAAGAGCTCACGAAAACAAATATGCCGGTAGTTCGTCATGAGGTTTCCCGTGAAGAGGCGCTCCGGATCTTCTCGGAACGCGGACAGACTCTGAAGTGCGAACTGATTAAAGATATTCCCGATGGTGAAGTGATCAGTTACTACACTCAGGGTGATCATTTCTTCGATCTGTGTACTGGCCCCCACGTAGAAAAAACCAATGACCTCTCTCCGTGGTTCAAGCTGCTCCATACTGCCGGTGCTTACTGGCGTGGTGATCACGCGCGTCCGATGCTGCAGCGGATTTACGCCGCCTGCTTCAGCACGAAAGAAGAGCTTCGCGAATATCTCACGATGATTGAAGAAGCCAAGAAACGCGATCACCGGAAACTCGGAAAAGAGCTCGAGCTCTTTATCTTTGATCCGGTAGCACCTGCTTCTCCCTTCTTCATGCCGAAAGGGACGGTTGTCTATAACGGTCTCGTTGATTTCATGAAACGGATCTACAAGAAGTTCGGCTACAACGAAGTCATCACTCCGCAGGTACTCGACGTGGACCTGTGGCACACTTCAGGTCACTACGAAAAATATCACGAGAACATGTACTTCACGCAGATTGATGAAAGAGAGTTCGCCCTCAAGCCGATGAACTGTCCGTGTCACATGCTGATGTTCGCTCATCACCGATACTCCTATCGTGATCTTCCCCTGCGCTTTGCGGATTTCGGAAGACTTCATCGTTATGAAAAATCCGGGGTGGTGTCAGGACTGACTCGGGTGAGAACTTTCTGCCAGGATGATGCTCACATCTTTATCCAGTTTGAAGGCATCCAGAACGAGATCGCTGATCTCATGAAAATGTTCTTCATGGGATATGAACATTTCGGATTCAAGAAAATCAAGATTGGTTTTTCTACCCGCCCTGAAAAGCGCGTGGGAAGTGATGAGACCTGGGATAAAGCTGAAGCCGCTCTCAAGGCCGCACTCGATGCTTCCGGAAAAGAATATTTTGTGAATGAAGGCGATGGCGCTTTCTACGGGCCAAAGATTGATATCCAGGTGGCGGACGCTCTCGGGCGCTATTTCCAGTTGGGTACGATTCAATTGGATTTCCAGTTACCGGAAAGATTTGATCTTAAATTCACGAATCAGAATGGTGAGATGGAAAGACCGGTGGTTATTCACCGTGCCCTTCTCGGATCACTCGAAAGATTCTTTGGTGTTTACCTCGAGCACATCGCCGGCGCCTTCCCGTTCTGGCTCGCTCCTGAGCAAGCGGTGATCATTCCGATTAAGAATGAACTCCATCTCGAAGCGGCCCAGAAACTCAGCAAAGAACTGAACAACAAGGGTTACCGCGTGCGCGTCGATGAAAGAAATGAATCCATGGGTCTCAAGACACGTCAGGCACAGACCGGAAAAATCCCGTTCATGCTCGTGATCGGTGACGCGGAAATGGCCAATGGGACAGTCAGTGTCCGTAAATATGGTGAGATGAAATCAGACACACTTGCTCACGCGGACGTGCTGAAGAATTTTGCTGAACTTAATGAAGAGATGATGCCCAAGGAACTCCGTGACTAAGAACGTTCTCCTTCTTTGCGGCGGCGGCAGTACGGAACATGACGTTTCGCTTGTTTCTGTGAAACATATCCAGTCTTGCCTGCAAAAAATTTCCGGCGTGGATGTCACGACAATTGAAATCGATAAGTCCGGCCACTGGGTGGATGAGAAAGGGAAAAAATATCTTCTCGATCCGAAAGGAAATCTCCGTTCGTTTGACCAGGTCGGAAATGCCGGGATAAAAATGGATGTGGCAATTCCCTGCATCCACGGTTATCCGGGAGAGACAGGCGATATCCAGTCCTACTTTGAAATGATCGGCTTACCCTATCTTGGTTGTAATTCAGAGACGAGCAAGATTTGCTTTAACAAGATCACTACCAAACTCTGGGCGACTGCCCTGGGTGTGGCGAACACTCCGTATATTTTTCTCGGGGAAGATAATTCTGAAGGAATGGAGCGAGTGAAGGGATTTCAGGCCCTCTATGGCGACATCGTCATCAAGGCCTCAAACCAGGGATCGTCTGTGGGTTGCTACATGGTCGAGAAAGGAAAAGATCCAGTTTCTACCGTGAAGGAAGCGTTCAAGTTTTCTCCGTTCGTCCTGATCGAGAAAAGAATGAAGCCCCGTGAGATCGAAGTTTCCGTTTACGAGTTTGATGGAAAACTTCAGGTATCCTATCCAGGAGAAATCATCTGCCCTGGGTCCTTTTACTCTTACGAAGAGAAGTATTCCAAGGCCAGTCTCACGACGACGGAAACTCGTGCGGAAAACCTCTCGCCTGAGCAGGTCCGCCTTATTACCGACTACTCCTCTAGGCTTTATCACGGACTAAAGCTCCGCCACCTTTCGAGGATCGATTTCTTCCTTGATGAAGGCACAATTTACCTTAATGAGATAAACACCTTCCCGGGGCTGACCCCTATCTCCATGTTTCCCAAGATGATGGAGGCCAATGGCCATTCCTTCACCGATTTTCTTTCCCAGCGTATTGAGAACTTAGAGTAAAATAAGGAAATGCTGGGACAGGCAACCATCCATTCCTTTGTTGATCATCATAAGCTTTCATTAAAGCTGAGACCCATCCTTGTGGGTGAGCTTCATCTGGCGAAAAAACTTTCTAAGCCTGCGTACATTTACCGCGGTGGCCTCTTTATCCCGGTCATTCATGAAGGTTCAGTTCCTACCCGGGACATTATCAACACTCTTATTCGTAATTCTTTTCATGAGGTTTTTGTTTTCGAAGAAGATCTTTCGGAAATTAAAAAGAATCTTGAAAGTGCCCTGATTAAAATCACGCGATCTCTTTCAGTCGGTGACCCGGTCGACAACGGAACAAAAGACCTGAAACTTCTCTCTCTGAATCTCGGGGGACTCTACCGTAATCCGCACAACGATGACCTCCTGATGCTTCAGTTTCAGAGCTCACAGAACCTTTCGAAATTCCTGATGGAGAACCGGAAACTTCAGCCCCACTTTTATGAATCCCTTCAGAAAGAAAATTTCCACTTTACACTTGCTCAGCCGATGCTTTCCTCACTTATGCTTTTGTCATTCCTTCAGTCGATCCACCTCTTTCACGACAAGGAAGTGGAAAATCTCTTCCTCGCAAGTTACCTGAAAGATATCGGGATCTCGATGATCCCGGACAGTAAGTACGATCAGAAGACTCTGAATGACCGGGACAAAGAAATGTTCGCGAGCCACGCTGATTATTCTTTTGATCTTTTAGAAGGGCGCGTGCCCCTATCAAAAAATTACCTGACTATTGTGAAGAACCATCATTTTCTCAATTCACGCATCAAGGATCTGGCGCTAAAGCGCCGTACTCCCAAGGACGCTGAAACTATCGTGGGCCTAGAGAGCACGATGGTAGCGGTCTTTGATATCATCGTGGCCATGACATCGGTCCGCCCCTTCAGAAAAGAGCGGTCAATGTATCAGACGCTTGAAGTGATAAAGATCATCATGGCTGACGACTACCCTCAGGAATTTAAAGCTCTGGTCGTTTTCCTCAAGCAATTTTACCGTAACTAAGACTTTTCAAAGCGTTCACTTTCTTTCCATAATCAAAGCATAAGAAGTTTCATGGCTGAAACTGACCAGACTATTCTAAGGAGGGAATAATGGCGCAGGAACAGAGTCCACTCACCGGTATTATCGAAGAAGATAAAGTGGTGATTGATTTTGGCGAATTTGAGGGCAAATCAGTTCTCGAGATCGCAGATACTAGACCCGAGTTTTATCAGTTCCTGATTGACCAAAAAGAGACAGGTAACTTCTCTATCAGAAGAACCAAAGACAAGATCTTTCGTCTCTACATTCACCAGACACATTTGAATTAAAAAAAGGCCCTCTTTCGAGGGCCTTTTTTTATATTCTATTTTCAGCTTTTAATTTCTCCAGATGTTTTTCAATGTTCATCCGGGCGTAAGGCCAGAGTTCCTTATCGACGCCTTGATAAATTTCTTCGAGCATCTGATCGAGCGACTTGCCTTCTTTAAACATCGTGAGAACCTGAGTCTCACGGACGCGCCGGTGTTCGAGAGTGGTCTGAAGAATATTCACTCCACCCAGTCCGATTCCGTGGGAAGGAAAGACCACTCGGGGATTGAGTGCAATTACTTTTTCGAGAGTTGCGAAATACTTTTTCATGTCACCTTCTTCACCACCGATGACGACCGTGCCAACACCCTGGAAAAGATCACCGGAAATAAACCAGGACATATCATCACTCGCCAGA
>JBKJNQ010000055.1:0-9739 GCA_046593575.1 Bacteriovoracaceae bacterium | reverse complement strand
CACCTGCCCACCCCGGAGTGTGAGACAGAGAGAAGGTAAATTCCTCGTGGCCTTTAATTTTCTGATAGCCCAGGAATTCATCTTGAGGAGAGATCGCGATATTTATTTTTTTGAACGCAAGAGTCAGGGCAACTCGTCCATTGACCCATTCTTTCAGGCGATTGGGATGAAAGCGCGCCATCTGCTTCTGCGCTTTCTCCATCCAGAGAGCTTCGAGCTCTGGGTACTCATCACCGGAGATAATCGTGATCTCTTTCATTTTATTTTCTTTATCATCGAGAGATAAAAAGGGCCCCATCCGGTGGTGTCCGGAAGAACCTGCCAGCCAAATTCCGTCGGCTCGCCCACCGGAAATTCTCTCCGGATCAGCTCGAACCTTCCGCCGCGTTTTTGCCCGAGCTTTCTCATGATGTCGTCATTCTCTAATTGAGAAAGCGCACACGTTGAGTAAACAATGAGGCCGCCGGGTTTTACGATATCAAGTGCAGACGCCAGCATCGCAAACTGAGAAACAGCGATCGCCTTGGTTCTTCCCGGTGCCCACATGGCAATTTCCTTGGGATCCGCCAGAACGTGGCGCTCAGAAGAACAGGGCGCATCGAGGAGAACTTTATCGTAGACGTTTTTTTCGTAGAGGCACCACTTGCTCGCGTCGTGGGCGGTCACCTTGTGATTTTTCTGCTCAGTCTTCGGAAAATATTCATCAAAAATTTTATGAATGCGCGCGCGCCGGGCGGAGCTTCGGTCATTGGAAATAAGAAGTCCCTCATTTTTCATCATGAGCGCGCACAGAAGACTTTTTCCTCCGGGGGCAGCACAGAGATCAACCACTCTTTCACCCGGCTTGGGATCCAGTGCCATCACCGGAAAAATAGAAGCCACATCCAGCAGATAATAATTAAAGTATCCCTCTTCGGTCAGTTCCGGATGAGGAAAGGCATCGGCAATATGATGGGCAAAAGGAATGCCGGTCATTTTGATCGGTTCTTCAGGAAATTTAAATTTACTGAAGGGATTTAAAATCGCGACATGTTTTTTAGGAAGTAAAAGGGACGCTTTCAACGAAGGCCAGCGTCCCTTGAACATTTCACCGTAAAATTGATCAAACCCATCAGGGCCTTTGAGGATATTCACTCCTCCAGTTTACCAAGGAACTTAACTAATCGCCAGTGCCTGAGCGGCCCCATTTGTCACGGCCGCGATCCGAATCGCACTTTGAATGCCGTAATCGGTCACTCCGTGCTTCCGGATTTCCTGAATATGGGAATTGATACACATTCCGCAGCCCGTGATCGCCGAAACCGCGAGACTATAAATCTCGAAGTTTGTTTTTTCGATTCCGGGTTTCCCGATGATCTGCATCCGGAGCTTGGCGGGAAGTTTTTTTAGTTCTTCCTCGCCTTCCAGGAGATGCAGGTACCGGTAATAAATATTATTCATCCCCATGATGGTCGCCGCTGCTTTCACTCCCTCACGTTCGGTGTCGCTAATTTTCGTTGAGGCATAGGACTCCGCGAGCTCGATGAGCTTCGGACTCTTAGTGGCATAGGCCGAAGCAAGAAAGGTTCCAAAAATCTGATCTTCAGTGAGGCCAGGAGCTCCTTCAACTGAAAGAACCGAATCAAGGTTAATGCGAATATCTCTTCCATAGTCTTTCACCAAATCTTTTAAAATTTCGAGACTCATAAATCCTCCTTAGACTTTGATCGTGTCTTCGCCTTTACTCCAGTTACAGGGGCAAAGTTCATCGGTCTGAAGGGCATCGAGGACGCGCAGAACCTCTTTCGGGTTTCGTCCCACACTCATATCGTTGACTGAAACGTAACGGATGATGCCACCCGGATCGACGATGTAAGTTGCTCTTTGGGCCACACCTTCCTGCTCATCCAGAATACCCAGTGACGTTGAGAGCTCGCGCTTGATGTCTGAAAGCATAGGGAACGGAAGCTGGGTCAGGTCTTTGTGATTAAGCTTCCACGCCAGGTGCACGAACTCATTATCAGTACTCGCGGTTAATACCTGAGTCTCACGATCTTTGAAGTCTTTGTTTAAGTCTCCAAATCCTTTAATCTCGGTCGGACAAACGAAAGTAAAATCTTTCGGATAAAAAAACACCACCAGCCATTTGCCCTCAAAGCTCTTGTTATGAATATCCGTAAAAGCTGTCTTGGGATCAGTTCCGCTGACACCTTTCAGTTGGAAAGCCGGGAATTTTGCACCTACACCTAACATAAAAACCTCCTGGGGTTTATTGGGTTAAGACCACTATCGCAGAAAGCTTTGTTCAGGAAAAATTGATATTCTCGAAGGGTTGATAGAAGGAATCTATCAGGCGACAATAGGTCCACGAAAACGTTCATTTAGGGGTATCAAGATGAAAAAAGAAATCGCAACTCTCGCCGGCGGCTGCTTCTGGGGAATGGAGGACATCATCCGCGCGATTCCCGGAGTGATAAATACCACGGTCGGTTACACCGGTGGCTCAGTGGAGAATCCCAATTATAATATCGTGAAACTCGGCAACTCCGATCACGCTGAAAGTATTCAAGTGGAATTTGATACGGAGAAACTCTCCTACATCGATCTTCTGGGATATTTTTTCCGTATGCATGATCCGACCACTGTCAATCAGCAGGGAAACGATAAAGGAACTCAGTACCGCTCGGCCATTTTCTTTCACTCTCCCGAGCAGGAAGAGCAGGCAAAAGAAACGATCAAAAGAATTGAAGCCACGAAAAAATGGCCAAAGCCGATCGTGACTCAGGTTATTCCGACGACGAAATTTTATTCCGCAGAAGATTACCATCAGGATTACCTGAAAAAAAATCCCGGCGGATACACCTGTCACTGGTTAAGAAATTAATGAGCTTTGGGAATAAAGGCGAGCCCCGGGGATTTTTCCCAATGGCCGATTAAGAACTCCAGGCCTTCGCTCACCGAAATAAGCTCTAGCCCCAGACAGAGTCGGTTCTCTGTTTCTGAGAGTTTTGACCAACGGGGTACGGCGACTCCAACGATTTTTACATCGGAAAACTTTACGCTGAGATTAATGGGCTCACCCAGATCATATTTTTTAGAATTATCCGTCGTGAGATAAACTCCGCCGCGGCCAACTTCAAAGTGTTTTGTTTGAGCGACTTCAGTGGAAAACTCGAGAGTGAGTGTTTTCTCGGCGACAGGGACTTCGCCAGAGAATTTTTCAAAACCAGGCTTCACCAGTCTAACGGAAAACTGAATGAGTTCATCCAGCTGGAAAGGTTTATTGAGAAGTGCTTCTGCCCCTTCGGCATAGGCACCTTCCGGCGTGATATCTGCAAAACCAGTGATGAGGATCATGGGCGGAAGAAAAATATTTCTCGCCTTCACGGTCTTCAGAAGATCCACACCAGTTCCGCCTGGCATGCGGATATCAGAAATAATGAGATCGATTTTTTGCTCTTTAAGAACGGCATCGGCAGCGATGATGTTTCCCGCCTGGAAAACTTTCGCCCCCATGTAATCAAGTTCCGACGCTACGATCTCACGAAGATCTACTTCGTCATCGACTACCAGGATATTTTTACCTCGAAGAATCGTTTCATCCATTACATATACCGCCACTCTTATATAATTAAGATTTCTCTTTATTGGCCAGTCCTATATGCTCATGTGCGGAGGTCTATCTATGATCATTGTGCTGCTTCCCTTATTGTTTACTCAGATGATTTACGCTGCTTCTTCAGTGTCTCCTGAAGTCAAAGAGGCCACGGCGTCTATACGCTCTCTCATCTCGCCCCTGCTGCCTGGGAAGAAAAAAGTCCTCCCGGGAATGATGAAAGATTTTCGAGTAGATAAATGTCAGACTGAAAAAATCGACTGGACGGATGTCCTCCTGATGCGCAAACCCGTGACTCTCAACTTCAAGTTCCTGGAAGGCTGTGACGTAGAAGGCACCGTCATGCCGAAAGTCTTTGAAGCATTTCCGGCCCAGTTAAAACTCAGAAACCTGAAACTCTATGATCGCATCGAATCTTCCAATAAAGTCTCACCGACGATTGAATCTAAGCCTCTGATGAATATCGAACTCCGCCAAGGGGTCCTCTACGGAAAAAGCGGCAAAGTAAAATTTGAAGCGGATTACAATGTGAGGATCAACCCTCTTGATACGAAAAAACCAATCGAGAAAAATTTGGGTGGAGAAATAAGAATCAGCGAGATCTACGGGAAGAAAGTTTCAATCAAAGAGAAGATCTACGTAGAGTAAAAAAAAGGGGGCCGTTAAGGCCCCACTCAATTATTTCAATTCACGAATCATCGGAAAAATGGGCTTATCCTGGTGTCCTTTTGTCTCTCTTGCCATGACACTCTGTGAAACAGAGATGAGCACGAAGCTGAGGATGAGAAGGGTTTTCATATGAATCTCCTATGAGTTACTTGAATTTCAGTAATTTATTTATCTCATAGAAGGTGAAATTGGGATATTCGAAAAAATCTATCAGATGATAGATAAGAAAAATTCCTGACACTAGAAAGCAAGAGCTTGTGAGAACGAGATTACTTTCCGTTTAGAAGTAGTAGCGAGCACCAAACCCCAGACTGAGTTCCAACCCGACGCGTCCAACGAAATCCACGATAGGGGCAATTTCCGCGAACACATCGGCCTGATTATTCTCGAGCATGTGAGCAAGACCAACCGGAAGACGAACACCTAATTCGATATCGTCAGAAAACTTCATGCGCCCGCCGATTCCGTAATAAACATCTAGTGGATGCGTATCCTGAAAAACCAGGGCACCAGGGTTATGAAAAAGATAATCGGAATGGATGCTGAATTTTGATTTTCCGCCGACAGAAAAAGCAGCTGCTCCGTCAATAGCAGTGGTTTCCGAGAGGAAGTATTTTCCACTGAGACCGGTAGGATTTCCAATAATGGCACCGACTCCGAACTGACCTTCGGCAAAGGCCGTAACAGTCATGAGAAGGAGAATCGCAATCAGGATCTTTTTCATTATCACTCCGGGGGAAATTTCCATTATTTAAGATCAAGAAGTCGTGATTGTCAAAGAAGCACACTCAGTGTTTCATCAATGTATGTACTTTCGCCGCACACTCCTCATTTTCTCGGTCACGATGATTGCCTTTTGCTTAACACTTTATTTTCAGAGTGTTGATACAGTGAAAAGTGTGAACATGGAACCGACCATGAACATGCATTACAGTGTTGAAAGATCGCATTCTCTGGCAGATCTCGAATTAAAACTGCGCCCTCAAAAACTCGAGAGTATTATTCAGGCCATCGTTGAAAAAAACCGATTTTCCGGTGAGAAAACCCGGGTCATGGAAATCGGTTGCGGCAATGGTCGAGTGATCATGGAATTAAAAAAGCTGTTTCCTGATGTGGAATTTTACGGAATCAATAAAGAGAAGACCCACGAGTTCTACCGAAGGGAAAGCTTCGCCGTCACGGCCATGAATTATGAAATCATGACGAAGGTAGAACTCGCCAATATTGAACTTCCCTACCTGATTTTTCAGGATCTTGATTTCGGAGCGAAACTTCCCTACTCCGACAATAAGTTCGATGTCATTTTTTCGCAGAATACTTTGAGGCACATCAAATACAAGTTTGAGCTCTTTAATGAAATGATCCGGGTGCTGAAACCAGAAGGCATATCCCTTCACGCTGACTTTCCGGCAGTGAATATTTACAACAAAGGTCTGGTTCTGGATTTGTCAGCAGCGATTCATGAAATGAAGAAGCGCGGAATGGATGTCTCTCTTCTTGAAAACGGAGAGACGTTGATGTTCAGAAAGAAACCTGAGTTTCTTGTCTTCCCTGTCTCTCCCCATCAACCCATCCCCGAAAATACGGAGAATCTCCCGCAGGAGCTTCGCCGTCCGGAGATGGGATACAATCTCCTTTAGAAACCTCTTGCCGAAAATTTCTCAAACAAACGAAGCTTATCCCGGCGTGGTTCTTCGCACACGTCTTCACAAGCTCTCAGGATTGATCTCAAGAGATGATCACTGATCGTTGCTGAATCCGTTGTGAGATACTTTCTCGCCTGGAAGATTAACTTATTGGCCATTTCATCACCCACAACATCTCTAACGTCCCACATGACGGCGAGAACAAAATCAGAGCTCGCCGTACGATTGGCCTCTGACCAGTGCGAGTAAGGCTTTTTGTTATAAGGATCTTTTGGCTGCGAGGTACTTCTTCCCGGAACTTTCGCGTAGACCGTGCGTTTGTTGGCCATCGCCGCTGCAAAGTAATCCGCAAAACCTTCAAGAACTGGTGTCGAGTGGCTAATTTTAAGGTAATCAGAAAGAACGATGTGAGCGTATTCGTGATAGATCACTTCCGGCACCATCGAGGTATCAAGATAGAACCATTTCTCAATGAAAAGTGGATCTGCTCTGCGGGACGCTCCGATCAGAAAGCGCGTAAGGGCAATCGTTCCGGCAAAGCGCAGAAGATCATTCTGGATACTTCCCGATGAGTACGATGGATAAAACAAACGCTCCACCATAGAAATCTGAAGCTGATTTTGAGCGTAGTTAATCAACGGATGCTCAAGTGCGGTGAGAACCTGAGTCAGTGGGTTCGGTCCCATCTCATTTAAGAATACACGCGTATCGATCACTTTCTTTGGACGGAACCAGATCTCCGGCCCCCACGCATCTTCTCTTCCTTCAGGAACCCATTCCGGCGTTTTCCCGGCAGGTACTGACAGAGCGTTGTTGAACTGCGGATCACGGTTGTCGTTCGCGAAGTGTCCCTGGTCATCAAAAAGATTACTAATGTCCACGCGAACAGTGAGCTTCTGAACATCGAGCGGGCGATTGGTTCCGATTTTACTCAGCCAGAATTCGCGGGCAAGAGTCAGGTGATAATAAGTATTCGCAGCTTTCAGGACGAGCTCGCGGTCTTCATCGTGAAAAGAAACCGGCTCGCGCTCCTTCCCTTTCACGACTCTGAAATATTTTCCGTCAAAAGAATCTGCACTCTCTAAATCCGTAAGCTCAACTTCTTTATAAGAAGTGGCGGTCGAATGATCCTGGCGAACCAGAACACGGAAAGTCTCCGCGTGGAGCGAACTCAGAACAAAAAGCGATAGGATGAGAAATTTCATGGTTGCTCCTTAAATAATCACGTTCCAGTTATCATCAGGATCAGGTTTCCCGGGCGGCATAATCCGTGTCTGGGTAAACATCAGCGCAATCGCACCTACGATATTCCACGGTGGCGGAAGATAGAACGAGGCCGTTCCCGCCAGCGAAAAGGCAAAGTTTGCGTAGGTTCTGAGTTTCGAAGTTTTCGGATTCCAGAATTCTTCAAACTTCAGGATATAATCAAGCTCTGAAGATTTGATAAGACCCGTTTCATAGGCCGAGGCAATAATGTCTTCATAGGCAATGTTCGTTCCTTTGAAGAGATCGCCGCGCATGAGTTCGGCCATTTCTTTTTTCATCATGTTGATCGATACGCGGTACTGCTCCATCGGCGAAAGAACATAAGTCTCGCGCTCACCGGCCGGATCATCGCCGTATTGAAAATTCAGTTCCACACGTCTGGCGTCCATTCTTTTCGAAAGTCTTTCAATCACAGAAGACATGATCATGACTTGAGTGGGAGAAAAAGACTTATACAGACGACCGCGCTGAGTAAGCTTTTCCTTACGGGAGGCATATTTTTCCGAGAAATTATTCGTCGAAACAAGCTCTCTGGTTTTTGCCATCTTGTCTTTGGCACCATTGATCATGTTGAGATATGTGTATGAATAGTATTTCCAGTCGAGAACATAGTTGAGACGAAGCGCCTCGAGACGATGAAAGGTCAGCGTATCAATCAAGCCATCGCGCAAACCGATGTGGGCAATCTTCCACATGAGATTGTCCCGCTCTGTCGTTGTCTTATACGTCAGCATCTCTGCCAGACGGAAGTAACGACCGATAGCACAGTTGCCGACTTCATCCGGCCAGCTTGCATACATGCTGAAATATTTTTTGAGGTCCAGACCTGCGGGCGCCACAAGATTTCTCGGAGTCTTTGGTTTCATCCAGCGACCTGCACTTGCGAGATCCTTTCTCACTTCATCTGAGGAACCGATGATATCCATCAGGATGTCGTCCATCTGGTTTTCTTCACGAAGAAGAACCAGAAGCAAGTGAAGCTCTGATTCATTCTCAATCAGGCGAGCGTTCATAGCATTATTCAAGAGAAGAGTCGCCATTCCGGGATCACACTTCGCTTCCCGCGCTTCGAAGGAAATAAATGTCGAACGCATAACTTCGCGTGCTTTCATTTTGAGATCGGCCCCCAGCGGATGGACATCCATCCATTCTGTGAGACTTTCTCTGTCCTTTTTAGTGACCAACCTAGAATAAGCTTCCTTATTATTCTGAAGAAGTGTCACATCAAACGAAAATGCCTGAGTGATGGTGAGAAAAACTAAGACCAAAAAACAAAAGATGATTTTCATGACACTCCCTTTTAAGGAGCGAAGATATATATAACTTCTTAATGTGCGCGAAGTGCCGGACAAAGAATTGAGGCAATCCGAAGACTACGAGAGCCTCACGTCAAAGTTAAGGTACTAGATATGCGTTGAATGCTTCAGTTGCCCAGGCGCGCGCAAGCGGTGTGCCTTCGGCCGACCAATAATGAATGCCGTCGCCACCGTTAGCGGGATACTGCGTGAACTGCGCACTATCAAACAATCGACACGACTCGCCTGCGGCCTCAGTCACCAGGCGACCAAGCCGTGGAAGATCACTGCGGAATTTTCTCATGTCAGGAGGAAGAATCCAGAAACAATCAGCACCCGCTGCCTTGATATCGGCCGCCATGGTCTGCATATCTTCAATCGCGAAAGCATCGCTCGGATTCATCACATAATTTGTTCCGAGCTCAACGATCACGGCATCGGGCTTGATTTCAGAAAGAAGATTTTTGAAAAGCGGCGTGATGTGAGACGTGGTGGAGAACTCAACACCATCTAATCCTCGTTTATAGTAACCACACGTTGTTTTCTGGGCGCTATACCACCAACGGGCAATGGATCCGCATGAAGCATACGTCGCCACTTGTGCGCCTTCATTTCTCAAAAGCTGATCGAGTTTTTGTCCGAAAGGACCCACAGTGTGAGAGTCGCCGATGATAAGAATGGTCGCCGCAAGAAGTGTGTGCATGAGGTTTTCTATCAAAGTCACGAGCTGGAGGCAAAGAGGAATGCATCACTAAAGGCTTGGAAACAGACACATTTTCTTAATTTCATCAGGAGACTTTCACAGTGGACTCGCTAGTGGTATTCCCATTCCACAAATTTGTCCAAAGGAAACCACATGAAACTTCTTCTTGTCCTGGTTCTTGGTTTTTCGGCCCAAGCAGCATTCGCCGGCATGAAGTGTATCGGAACAACTGTTGTTTTCAACAATGACGGCACGGGAACAACGACGGAAGTGGAACTCCAAGCGGTGAGCGAAGATAAAGCGATCGTTCACTATTACGCACAATCAAAAGTTTTTAAATTCTGGGCCGATCATGATGTGGATGCAAAAACCATCTCACTTGAAATTCTCGACATGCGAGAAACCATCGTGATCAATAATCCACGCATGGAAGTTGCTAAATTCAATGTTTCGATCGGTGGATATTATAAGACTTTTTTCACTTCACTTAACTGCACGCCTACTCAGAACTAAGGTTTTTCATCCGATGGAGCGGTACGAATCCATCGCAGCTTAGGGGTCTGAA
>JBKJNQ010000030.1:0-5184 GCA_046593575.1 Bacteriovoracaceae bacterium | reverse complement strand
ATGAATAGGCCACGGGTTCGTTTTTTATCCATACCTTCTTCCAATTCTCTCACGACGATCCAGGTGTCGATTAAAGACGACACTCCGATTTCCCCACTGGTGTCGTTTTTTTCTCTTGCTGAAACCAGGCTTGTGAAAAAGGTCGTAATGAAACGAGATTTTAAAAGATCAATCATGCGAGTGATCATCGACCTGATTTCACGCTCATCTTTCTCTCCAATGAGACTGGTCAGCGGATCTATGATCACGGCCTTTGGTTTAAAACTATCTACGAGCTTGTATAAATCGAGTAAGTGCATCTCAAGACCAAAAAATGATGGTCTCACAGAAACAATCTTTAACATTCCCTTTTTTATCCAGGGGGCAAAATCAATACCGATAGAATTCATGTTTTGTACGAGTTGTCCGGCAGATTCTTCATAGGACAAAAAGAGACATCGCTCTCCACGTTTACAACTGGCCAATGCGAAGGCGGCCCCCAGGCTGGTTTTACCTGTGCCTGCAGTTCCTGAAACCAATACCGTGCTGCCTCTGGTGTAGCCTGGCTTTCCCTTGAACATTTTATCCAAGGAGGGAATTCCGGTTGAAACTTTCTTGTTCGTACCGGGCTGGTCGAGTCCCGCCGCTGTGATCGGAATGACAGAAAGTCCTGATTTATCAATGACGAATGGATACTCGTTTGTTCCATGATTTGAACCACGATATTTAATAACCCGAAGTCTACGGATAGCAACCTGTTCTTTCACCCTGTTATCCAGGAGAATAATGCAATCTGAAACAAACTCCTCCAGACCATGATGAGTATAGGCCTCTTTTCCAGGCTCGCCGGTTACCATGGCCGTCACTTTTTTATCTTTGAGCCACCTAAAGAGTCTTTTGATTTCTATCCTCAGAATGCCGGAATCCTTGATCCCTGCAAAAAGAGATTCAATCGAATCTAAAACAACCCGTTTCGCACCAATAGTATCAATGGCATGTTCCAAACGAACGAGTACTCCCTCAAGATTAAAGTCGATCTCTTGAACATCTTTGCGGTCCAGAATAACATGTTCAATAAAAATTTTATTTTGGGCAACAAGCTTAGGTAAATTAAGATTGAGAGAAGCGACGTCCTGAAAAAGCTCATCTTCTGATTCTTCAAAAGACATGAAGATACCTGGCTCCTTAAAATCAGTTGCACCCTTGATAAGAAAATCAATTCCCAGAAGAGTTTTTCCAGAGCCAGTGCCACCGGAAACCAAAGTGGTACGATACTTCGGAAACCCGCCTTCCGTCACTTCATCCAGTCCGACGATGCCGGTTGGGCACTTATCTAGTCCATTGGGTTTCGTGGCCGTTTTCTTTTTAGAAGTTTTACGCATAAGAATGATCCATTGCTTGAGGAATAAGAACTCCTTATTCCTGCACAAACCATTCCAAGTATTGACTCAGGCCTTGGGGGCAAAGTGATTACTTGATGCTTAAAAGTCTTTGGATTATCTCTGCTAAGTGTGAACCATTGAAGGGTTTGGACAAATGAATCTGAAAGCCCGCTGCATATGCGCGCTGAATGTCTTCGGCACCAGCAAAAGCAGTCACAGCGATAGCGGGCGTTTTTCCCCCTTGATCTGCAGGAAGTAGTCTGACTTTTTGCATAAAGCTGTACCCATCTTCTAGTGGCATGGCGATATCACTGACAATAACATCAGGTTTAAACTCAGGAAGGGAGATTAACGCGTCTTTTACACATTCTACGGAGTGGGCTATTGCTCCATAGGACTTCAACATTTCGGTAAAAGCTTCTCTTGTGTTAGGCTCATCATCCAAAATTAAAACTCGAACATGACTAAGATTTGCTTCTTTGGTTATTTCGTCATGAGACGAAATCCTTGTCATGGGAAGAGGGTGAATTGACTTTATCGGTAACGAAATAGAAAAAATAGCCCCTGTTCCACTCACTCGGTTTTCAACGTGAATTTCCCCCCCATGGAGTTCAACCAGGTTACTAGCAATGGCCAGACCCAGTCCCAGGCCACCATGTTGCCTGATACTCGAATTATCCTCCTGTGAAAACCGATTGAAAATATGGGGAAGAAAGTCAGGATCAATTCCTTTACCAAAATCAGAAACTTGAATTCGGACATGCGCCTTGATGCCTGTTTGGTCGCTGATACTCTCAAGGGTGATAATAATTTTCGAGTTTGGTTGAGAAAATTTAATGGCATTGTTTAATAGATTCCAAATAACCTGCTGAAGGCGGGTGCTATCGGCCATAACGGTTCCAACATATGGGCTAAAATGAGTTTCAATCTTGAGGGATTTTAGCTCGGCAGTCAGTCTGACAGCTTCAACGGCGGATTTAATGATGATATCGGGATTCACCTCGCTCAGTTGCAAATCGAGTTTGCCGGCAATGATTCTTGAAACATCTAAGAGATCATTGATCAACTGTGCCTGGGCATTGCCGCTATCTTCAATAATTTTGAGGGCTTTTTTAGTTTTTTCTTCATCTAATTTCCCCACTCTTATCATTTGCGTCCATAATAGAATAGAAGTCAGTGGAGTTCTCAGTTCATGAGAAAGAGTCGCCAGAAATAAATCTTTACCACGGTTGGCCCTCTCGGCCTCAACCCTTGAGGCCTTAACTTCTTTTAAACTTTGTTTCAGATCATCAATATCAACTAAGGCAATGACGGCCCCATCAATTCGATTATCAAGTGTCTTGTAGGGACGAATTTGCATCCGAAACCAATGTCCCACTTTATCCTGAACTTCTAGTTCTTTTGAATTTAAAGAATCCAGCACTTCAGTAACGATGTCACTTAAATCAAGTTTCATCTCCGGAGAGGAAAAATGGAGTTTAAGATCACTAATCGGTCGGCCTACATCTGACGTAATAAGATTAAGTGCTCTGGCGGCAAGGGGTGTGAAACGACGTATTTTAAGGTCATTTCCCAGCATCAAGATAGGTATTTCGACACTCCCTAGGAGGTTAAGTAAATCGTTACTGAGCTGAACCTGCTCTAAACTTCTGCTCTGTAATTCATCATTAACAGTCGTAAGTTCTTCGTTACTACTTTGCAATTCCTCTTTGGCAGTTTCGAGTTCTTCATTCGTGCTTTGGAGCTCTTCATTCGTGCTTTGAAGTTCTTCATTCACCATGGTGAAATCTTCTTGGATCGTTTCATGCTTTTCTGTCAAAGAGCGTTGGTAATCCTGAAGAGAAAGTAACTCACGCTGCAGTTCAATAACGAGAGGATCGATCATACCGGACGCAGACTTTGAGGGCATATTTTCGTCAGTAGCTTTTGCAACTGTCTCTGTCGTGTCTTCAAAAAGAACCAAAAAGAATAATTCTTTGGAAGGTGGCACACTATTAGTGTGACTGGTAGGAATGACTTTTAAATTAAAAATTATCTGCCTGCTTCCATCCTGAAATGTGAGGCCATCTTTTCTGACAGTAACATTTTGTTTCTTTGCATTTTGAATCAGTATTTGCAAATCGGCTCTGAATTCTGGACGTGCCATTTTAAGCAAATGATAGCTTGGCATTCCGGCCACCGGTTCTATAAAAGGAGCTGTCCGTCCTCTGAACTGAAGTATTTCCATTTCTTCATTGATGAGAACACCGGGATATTCACTCTGGAGAGCAATATCTGCAATTTTGGGTATATCGATTGCAGGCTTTACGAAGCTGGGAACTTTTTGGGAGGATTGCTTGTTTCCAGGAACATAAGTACTGGCAGGAAATTGAAAACTCATTAAAGTTGGAGCATCCTTGCGGGCATAAGTTTTATTCGTTTTATCAACCAACGAAAATAAATTAGTGAATCCTCCGACGCTCTCAGATTTTCCGAGCCAGAGATATCCTTTGGGGACAAGAGAATAATGGAAGAGCGGAATGATATGTTTTTGTAAAACATTAGTCAGGTAGATGAGTAAGTTCCTGCATGAAATGAGGTCTATTTTGGCAAAGGGCGGATCAACTGTCAGGTCATGCCGTGAGAAAAGGCATACGTCCCTGATGGATTTGTTAACTTTGTAATGTCCGGAGTCTGACTTCGTGAAAAAGCGCTTTAATCTATCTGAAGAAACCATCTGCGAAATGTTTTGAGAATACTCTCCCGCCCTGGCCTTCTGGATTGCCTGCTCACTGACATCTGAAGCAAAAATCTGAAAGGAAGTAGTCGGGGCCTTATCACTTAGAAATTCAGAAAGCACAATTGCCAGAGAGTAAACTTCCTCACCCGTTGAGCACGCAGGTACCCAAATCCGGATTGGGAGTCCTGGAGGTCTATTCTCGGTAAGCTTTGGAAGAATATCGCGGATCAAACTTTCAAAAGCTTCCGGGTCTCGAAAAAATTGAGTTACGTGAATTAAGATGTCAGCATAAAGGGCCTTAACTTCTTCAGGGGTTTTCGAAAGATAATTTGAATAGTCTTCGATATTCTCCATTCTATGTAAGGTCATTCTTCGGGCGAGACGTCTTAAGATGGTATTAGATTTGTAATAAGTAAAATCAACATGGCAAACATTGCGTAAAAGAAGAAAAATCTTATTCAGATGTTCTCCCGAAACGGGTTCATTCTCATCCAAATCAAACGCCTGTAACACTTCCTGAGGAAGTTTTATGGCAATATTTGCCAATTCAGTAGCAACCTCTTGTGGAGTTAAAATGAAATCAACCGCCATGGTAGCGATCGCATTTTTTGGCATTTCATCGAATTTGGCAGTCTTCGGTGATTGAGAAAAAGTAATTCCTCCGGCAGCTTTTATTGCCACAAGGCCTTCACTTCCATCATTTCCAGTTCCAGACAAAACAACCCCGATAGCGTTTTCTTTTCGATCTTCTGCAAGTTCTCGCAAGAAAAAATCGATCACTCTTTGATGATTATGTGATTCTTCTTTCGGATAAAGCTTAAGTTCACCATGGGACACACCCATACAAAAACCAGGTGGAATCATGTAAACATGGTTACTCTCAATTTTCATTTTATCTTTAGCTTCAGCTACCGGCATTTTTGTCGAACGGGATAAAATATCAACGGATAAACTTTCATGGTTCGGATCGAGGTGCTGAATCAGAACATAGGCAAGACCAGTCTCTAGAGACAAGCTTTCCAATAACTGTTTGAAAGCTTCCAGCCCACCTGCCGAGGCACCTATTCCTACAATGGTGACGGATTCAGAATTTGATGTTTGAGA
>JBKJNQ010000011.1:0-23320 GCA_046593575.1 Bacteriovoracaceae bacterium | reverse complement strand
CCGATGCCATTTTACCGACGGAGAGAATGAAGGAGCTTGCTCCGATCTATCTTCTTGAGAAAAAAACCGGCAAGAAAAAAACCATGAAGGAAGAAATCCAGGCGCAGGCGATGGATAACTTCCTCGCCCGAAAAATTATTTTTCAGAAAGCACGCGAAAAAGTTCTTGAGACGTCGAAAGGTTTTTATCCGGCACCATTAAAAATTCTGGAAGTTCTGGAAGGTGGAGCAGGGAAAAACCGCACGGACTATCTGGCAATAGAAGCAGAGGCCTTTGCGGAGTTGTCTCAGTCGATTCAGTCAAAAAATCTTCAGCATATTTTCTTTTTGACGGACAATTCGAAGAAGCTTGATAACAAGGATCGATTGCCAACGGTCAAGAAGGGTGCCGTACTAGGAGCAGGTGTGATGGGAGGCGGGATTGCGTGGCTCTTTGCTCACAATAATCAGTCGCCGATCATGAAAGATATTACGCCGGCGGCGCTTGAGCTCGGACTTAAGCAAGCGTCGACAAATTTTTCGGGTGCTTTGAGAAAGAGAAAAATGACGGCCGATGAGTTCCAGAGAAAGATGCGCTCAATTGAACCCACGATGAATTTCGAGGGCATGAAGGCGGCCGATCTCGTGGTGGAGGCGGTTGTAGAAAATATGGATGTGAAGAAGAAGGTACTCTCTGAACTTGAAGGATATGTCCGCAAGGATACGATTCTCACGTCCAATACTTCGAGCTTGTCGCTGGAAGAAATGAGTAAGGCCCTGGTAGATTCTTCGCGCTTTGCGGGTCTGCATTTTTTTAATCCTGTAAATAAGATGCCGCTGGTGGAAATCGTCACGCACGAAAAAGCGTCAAAAGACACGATCGACACTCTTTATAAATGGGTGCTCGATGTGAAGAAAACTCCCATCATCGTGAAAGACGGCCCGGGGTTTCTGGTGAACCGGATCCTTGGTGCTTATCTCAATGAGGCGTCGTATCTCATTGAAGAAGGTGTTTCGATGGAGGCAATTGATGATGCCGCCCTGAATTTCGGCATGCCGATGGGGCCGTTCAGGCTCATTGATGAAATCGGAATTGATGTGGGAATGAAAGTTGGGAAAATTCTCAATGATGGATTGGGGCCCAGACTTAAGCCCAATGACCTCACGACCCGTCTCTATGAGGCGAAACTTCTCGGGAAAAAGGGTGGAAAAGGCTTCTATCTTTATGATGAGAAAGGTAAAGTCACCGGAAAAAATCCTGATGTGCAGAAGATGCTTCCGTCGAAAAAAATCCGCATGGATGAGATGGTCATTCAGATGAGACTCTTCCTTCCGATGGTGAACGAAGCGGCCTACATCTTTGCTGATCGGATCGTGGATAAAGCAGCAACGGTTGATATTGGGATGATTTATGGAACCGGGTTTCCTCCGTTTAAAGGCGGACTTCTTCGCTGGGCCGACCAGGAAGGACTTGAGACACTCGCGGGCCGGATCAAAAATTTGGCAAAAGAGGTGAGTGCCGATCGCTTTGCGATTGCACCGTTTCTGGAAATGATGATTTCGGACAAGAAAAAGTTTTACGATCTCTAAATGAAAACGGGACCCTTCTTTCGCTATTTCTTTGGGTATATTTTCCGGGCAAAGACCCGGCAGAAGCTCCTATTTATTGCGGTGACGGGTCTCTTTCTTTCAGCATTCTCATTGATGGTGATTCAGGGAATTATGGGAGGCCTTCAGCATGGTCTGGTTTCCCGCTCAAAATCCGTCAATGGACATTATCTCATACGTTTTCCGGGAACTAATTCGGAGAGTATCGGAGAGCTGAAGGAAATTCTCAGGAAAGAAAATATTCCTTTTTATTCTGAGCTTGAAACTGAAGTGATGCTCCGTCGGAAAAATTTTATAGCTCCCGCTAAGCTTCACGGAATTGAGCTATCCGATGAGAAGCCGGAGTTTCTGAAAGATAAGGATTTCACCGGCCTCATTCTCGGCAGTGATCTTGCTGGAAAAATTAAGTCTCAGTACATGGATGAAATTGAAGTGATTGCTCCGGGAGTTTCGGATTCTATTCTGGGAGAAGTTCCGCGTTTTGTTTCGGATACAGTTTCTGATTATCTTTATACGGAAATTTCTGAAGTGGATGATCTGGAGATGTTTGCGAGACTGAGTTTTGTGCAGAATTTACTAAGGGAAAATTCGGTGAATCAGGTGAGGGTATTTGGGGAGTTAACTCCTGCCGTAATGCAGAGACTGATGGAAGCGGCCCCTCGCGATGCTCGGGCACTTAGTTGGGCACAAATGAACGAGGCCCTCGTGTGGTCCTTGAATCTTGAAACCAAGGTCATGCTCTTTCTTTTTATTTCCATGAGCCTTCTGGTGGCGATTGCGATCACATCGGGACTGATGATTTTTTATTCGAAAATTAAGCGCGATCTCATGAGTTTCTGGATCCTCGGAATGGGCCAGAAAAAGCTCCTGGCGCTCTGTTTTAAGTTCACCTTAATCTTGTCGGCCTTGACGGTGATTTTAGGCGGCATTTTTGGCTCCCTCATTCTGCGTTTACTTGAGAGATTTGGTCACGACCTTATGCCTGACATTTTCGTCGAAAGAAGCTTACCGGTTCAGTTGAATTTCAACAGTATAGTCATTTCGCTCCTCATTCCCTTCGGTATTTCCCTCGTTTTTAGCTGGTTTTCATTCGCCTATTTCCGGAAGGAAAATCAGTCGTTTGTAAATATCGTTCGATCACTTAGTTAATTTCCTTTCAGCGAAATTCATAATGAAGATAAAATAAAAGAGTTCCTCAGGACGAGGAAAACAGGAAAGGACATCCCATGGGCCAGGTCAACGTCGCAAATTATTTTCCCCAGTCATTCTTTAATGAGGATTCGCTTCATCATTCGCTTGGTGAAGAATTTGCACTTGGCGAAAATGGTGTGATGGTTTTTCACTGGGCCGATTTTTTTGAGACCTGTGATTCCGTAAAAGAAGCACTCGAAAAAGATCCGGAACTTCTGGAAGATTTTAAAAGAAGAGAAGTAGGCATTGCTCAACTCGCTCATATCCCGGTCTGGATCAAGACCCGCGAGAAAATTCATCAATCCAACATGCATGAACTTTATGAAAAACATATTTTCAATAGAACTCAGGCACTGGGTGGTGTTGATCCATTCGGTCCGATTGAAATTTCATTTATTTCGGGAACCGGGCCTTTTAAGAATATGGCGATTACGGAATGCTTTAACCGCACTATCTATCGCGATTTCATCCTGATTAATCTTCTGAGAGGCAAACTTCCGAGACGCGACTTCCGCGTGAGACTAAAATCTAAAGTGCTTTTTGAGTACGGTGAAGATTTCGCCAAGGTCCAGCTGGTGAATCTTGATCAGCTGACAAACAATGGGTTTCTCTTCTCTCTCGATGCAGATGTTTTTCAGAAAGAGATGGCAAAGTCTCAGGACTTCCGGATTGTGATTGATACGTCGGCGCTTAAGTCTGCGCTAGGGAAGAGTCTGACTGAACTCAAGGTGCACTTCACTCAGTATGCTTTTAATCTCATGTATTCATCCAATAAAAAAGATTCGATCTATTGCAGTCTTTCTGATTTTTCCATTCAGTCGAGCTTTGATTTCTTCAAGAATAAGAAAGTCTTTCTTTTCATTCCGTATTCAAAGTTTGAAAGTACCCACGTTCGGGTGATTCAGGATTTTATGGAGTACAGTAAGGATCTCGTGAGAGATCATTACAAAGACCCATTCAAGAAAATACAATCAGCCTGATTTTTTTTCGTAATCCACTAAATAGGCAGCACTCTTTTCGAGATTCTTCCTGCGTTTATCGTAGCGCTCGGTCGTCGTGATATTTGAGTGACCCGCAAAGGTTGCGACATCGCGGATAGCGGCCCGGCTCGTATCGAGGAGATGCGAGATGACCGTCGCGCGACACGAGTGGGGAGAGACGGACTTATTAATCCCAAGTGAACGGGCGTATTTTTCAATCACACGGTAAATTGTTGAGCCATCCATCGGGCGATCATTCTTTGATTTAAGTTCAGTCTGCAGTAGGTAATCTTCCGGGCCGAGACTAATGCCGTTGTCTTTTAAGCTCGCCACATAAAGCTGAATTTCTTCCCAGACCACGACATTCAAGGGAACAAGCCTGACCTTATCGCCCTTGCCGTGAATCCTGATGGTCCAGTGCCCGCGATCATCCACAATTTGATGGAGGCGAAGATTCGTGAGCTCCGAGCGACGAAGGCCCAGATGAAAAAGCATGACCATCACGAGGCGATGGGTTCTTCCCTTGTGATTCGCAGGATCCGGGGCGTTGATCATGCGGACCACTTCCTCGTCATCAAAAGCGACCGTCGGAGATTCGGTCTGCACTTTCGGAAGTTTTACGGTGTCGAGCGGGTTGTGATCGATGAGTTTTGCGGCAATCGCCCATTTCATAAATGAACGAATACAGACGAGGCGCCGGTTTATGGTTGCCGAAGCGAGACCTTTTTCAATCAAGTGGTCCCGGTAGAGCTGGAAGTGATAGGACTGAATTTCTGCCGGGTGGGAAATCTGGACACTTCCAGAGCGCAGGAAATCAAAAAAGAACTTCAGGTCCTTGATGTACGCAGTCTTGGTGTCCTCGGAAAGAAACTGAACGAGGAATTCGCGCACGAAATCCTGAATGTCGGTTTTTTTGAGACTTGCTTCCTGAAATTTCCGGGCGAGATCATGGTTCACAACAGGAGCGAGAGCAGTGGCTTTTTTACCCATAGGATTATTTTAGCGGGATCAAAAATGAAAGCAATGGTGAAGATGACGGTAGGGGCAGTTAAGGTGTCAGTAGTTTGGCCATGATATCTATGAGGCTGCAGGAAGCAGCCGGAATCGGTGTGATAATTTCCTGGATGAGAGCGGAGAGGGGCCTTCCGGTTTCAATACGTTTCAAGATGGCACCTTCCACTTCGCGGGAGATCCACTGAAACTTCGTGCGCTCTCTTTCAAGAACAGCAGGATCAATAGCGCCTGATGAATGGCGGACT
The DNA here is from genome assembly GCA_046593575.1 of Bacteriovoracaceae bacterium. Lineage (GTDB taxonomy): Bacteria > Bdellovibrionota > Bacteriovoracia > Bacteriovoracales > Bacteriovoracaceae > Peredibacter. Next base: position 18,304 of record JBKJNQ010000011.1, on the reverse strand, counting down.
CTTTCAGGATAAGGGAATTCTTCACCGATCCAGAGGAGATTTTGGCGCTGATTGACCGGAACAAATTCCTTGATGTCATCGATGATGATGACGTCCGAAAGATTCGGGTTCACGCGAGTGAGATCCTTTTTAAAACGATCGCGGATGCGCATGCGGGATGTGACACCGGTAGGAGTAAGAGCACCCCGGCCAAGAACTCTTCCCTGAGCAAGATCCCAAAGTGACGAGCCGTCGGAGAGCTTGATGGTTTTCAGAAGTGCTTCGTTTCGGGGTTCGGAACCACCACTGAAAAAAGTCACGCGGACTTTCCCTTCTTCCTGGAGAGTTTTGAGTCTTTTCATAAGGGCTGTCATGCCCTCATAGAGGCGATAGCGCTCACTCCGGGGAATGGTTCTGTTTCCTACCACACGATTTAAGCGATCATATTCCGGTTCCAGGAAATTAATATCGACCGTGCCCCGACGAGGATCAGCGGGATCGGCGAGGAGGTCGCCTTGAGGGCCATCATCCACACGGGTCACGATCGTTAGATCGATATCAAACACAATATCGAGCGGAAGCTCCGCCAAAGCGATCGCTGGGATGAGAAGAATGAAAAGAAGAAGGCCGTATTTCATCAATGTTCTATCGGAAAAAGCGCGTTCCGAGCTTAGTGCTCGGGTATTTATAAGTACTGGATAGAGTGTGTGTGTTTCTGGAATACTGAGAGGAGGAGAAACATTCATGCTGACATCTCTTCTTCTGGTACTTGGAGGCCTCGTTGTGGGCCTGTGTCTTTCGCAGATTCTTCAGGGAAAACTGAAGACCGACTTCCGCGTTCTGCAGGAAAGATACTCGCTTCAGGAAAAATTTCATCAGGAGTCTTCTGAAAAGTTGAAGCTTGAAATGAAAGAACTCTCAACCGCCATCTTCACTGAGAAGTCGCGCACGTTCCGCGAAGATTCACTGAAGGGGATGGAGCTCATGCTTAGTCCCTTCAAAGAAAAAATGAATGAGTTCTCGCGCAAAGTGGAAGAGATTCACATGACCGACACGAAAGACAGAATCAAGCTCCACGCGGAGCTCGCGCGGATGGTGGAAACTTCTCTTCGCATGAGCCAGGAAACGGAAAATCTCACCAAGGCCCTGAAGGGTGACGTGAAGATGCAGGGGAATTGGGGCGAAATGATTCTTGAGAAAATTCTCGAGAGCTCAGGCCTTCGTAACGGGGAAGAATTTATCCTTCAGGGTAAAGAGATGAAATTAAAAGATGATGAAGGTCGGCACCAGATGCCGGACGTGATCATCAATCTGCCGGACAATAAACATCTCATCATTGATTCAAAAGTCTCCCTTGTTTCTTACGAGCGTTATGTGAATGAGCAGAATGAAACAGATCTCACATCTTTCCGCGATTCTTTGTACGCTCACATTAAGGGCCTTTCTGCTAAACGCTACCAGCATCTCGATAAGATCATGACTCCGGATTATGTGATGATGTTTGTTCCGCTGGAAGGTGCTTTCATGCTGGCGATGCAGAAAGACAAGGAACTCTTCACACATGCGTGGGAGAAAAATATTGTTCTCGTTAGTCCGTCGACATTACTTGCCACACTCAGGACGGTCGCATCGTTATGGAAGCAGGAAAGACAAACCAAAAATGCTCTTGAAATCGCCCGGCAAGCGGGTGCTCTTTACGATAAATTTGTGACGGTAGTGGAAGACTTTGAGGTGATTGAAACTCAACTCAAGAAAGTTGATATCGCTTTCATTAATCTCAAAGGCAAAATGGTCACTGGACGCGGAAGTGTCGCCTCTCGGATGGAAAATCTGCGCGACCTCGGGGCCAAGACGACCAGACAACTGGAGCTTGAAGCAGAATGAAGGAGTCTAAGAAATGAGCTTTAAACGTTATGAGGCCATTTTTCAGCAATCTGCTGTGGCGATTCAGATTTATAACAAGCAAGGTTTTACCATTGATATAAACGGCGCCTGGGAAACTCTTTTTGCTTCAAATCGTTCTGAACTTGAAGGTTACAATGTCCTGGAGGATCCTCAGACCAATGCAACGGGAGTTGCCGATTGTGTCCGCCGTTGCCTCAAGGGAGAAATCGTTCATGTGCCGCCACATTTTTATGATCCGTCTAAGATCGGAAAAATCGGCAGAGCGCGCTGGCTTGAGGCCATTCTCTCGCCGGTAAAAGATGATAAGGGCGAAGTGGTTGAAGTTGCCGTTTTATTCACTGACATTACTGACCTGAAACTGGCGCAGGATCATCTCAAGATTATTTTTGAGAATGTGGCCGAGGGAATTCTGGTTCAGGATCGTAACTCAAATGTTACTTACGTAAATAAGACTGCGGCCCGGATGGCGGGATTTGCGACACCTGAAGATTGGATGTCAAAGAAAGCTCTGGTTGATTTTCATGAATATTTGAGAGAGGACGGAAGTCCTTTTCCTCCGGAAGAACTTCCTTCGCGGGTCGTTCTTCGTGGTGGTCCCATCCAATCGGAAACCATCGTAAAATTCCGGAATACGAATACTGGTGAAGTGCGAACTTCAGCTGTCTCCTCCCGTGCTATCTATGATGATGCGGGCCAGCCGGTTGAGGCCGTGAGTTTGTTTCGTGACATCACTGACAAGCTCAGGATTGAAACAGAGCTTCGGGACGCGCTCCAAGCGAAGGACTTATTCTTTTCCGTTGCCTCACATGAATTCCGCACACCCATGACCGCACTGAAGCTGAATTCTCAGCTTATTCAGCTCACGTATCCGCAGATATCAATGGACGCGATCTCAAAGATGGATCGACAGGTCACAAAACTTTCTAAGCTCGTTGATGAGATGCTCGATATCTCGCGCATCACGAGAGGAAAGCTTGAGCTCAGGAAAAAAGAAATCAATCTTGCTCAACTTACCCGCGAAGTTGTTTTCGGCATGATGGACCAGTTGAAACTTGCGGGCATTCCGGTAAACCTTAATCTTCCTGAAAAAGTCATGGGCCTTTGGGATCCTGATCGACTGGAACAGGTGCTGGAAAATCTCATCACGAATGCCATGAGATACGCACGAAAATCTCCCCTCTACGTAAAAGTTTCGACTCTTAATCAGACCGCCTTAATTGAATTTTGTGATCAGGGTCCTGGAATTCCACCGGAAGATCATCAGCGGATCTTTAACCAGTTTGAACGGTTAGGTGCTGGCAGTGATCGCGGTGGACTGGGACTTGGTCTTTATATAGTCAAAGAGATCGTGACTCTTCACGGCGGTAGTATTTCGGTATCAAATCTTAACACTGGTGGAGCACGCTTTCTGATTGAACTCCCCATTCATCAAGGCCCATAATAGATATATGAAAATTTTTCTTATTCTTTTTTTCCTTTTGCCCGTTTCTGTTTTTGCCTACGACTTTAAGGTTCTGAGCTGGAACGTGTACATGCTTCCGAAGCCGATCAAGTTCAGTCTTCAGAACACCCGATCAGAAATCATTCCCGCTCAGATAAAACAAACCAATTACGATCTCATTTTCATGCAGGAAGCTTTCATGGGAAGTTTTCGGAACAAAATGAGAACAGCACTTAAGGCGACTCATCCGAACACTTACTATCTGAAGAACCATAAATTTCCGATTCCGGTTTTTGGCTCAGGTCTTTTAGTCTTAAGTAAGTTTCCGGTGAAACTGATTGATCATATCTATTTCCTTCACTGTACGACGGCTGATTGCCTGGCCTCCAAGGGGGCCGCGATGATGGAGATCATGCTTCCGGATCAGCAGTTGGTTCAGGTCGTGAACACGCACCTTCAGGCAACCAAGGGTGCGGGTGCTATCCGGATGAAGCAGCTGGGGCAGATTCATCAGATGCTTATCCGCAACCGAAAAGAGGGAGTTCCTCAGTTTCTGATCGGAGATCTGAACATCGATGTACACGAACCCGAGTTTCAAATGGGTCTGGCACTTCTGGGCATGAACAACGCCGTTCTCACTGGACCCATCCTGAATACCGGCGGAAGACCAAATGAGTGCTTCAAGACTGGTCATGATTTCGAGTGGATTGACCATATGTGGTTTGATAATTACAGCATCACAAGTTCCGAGATGCGGGTGAAACTTTTCGAGTTTGAACGGAACGGAAAAATCTGTCCGTCGTCTGATCACCATGCCATTGAGGCAGCTTTTCATTTTGAGGATGTCTGAAAAATATTCTTCTTCTCTTCACGCTGATGATGGTCTTCTCCTGCTCAACCATTCGCATGCAGGTTAAGTCTCCCTATAAGAGTGCGCAGGGGAATGGTTTCATGATCTACGAAAGAAGTTATTCCGTTGGCGGAGGAATGCCCCTTTGGTGCGGACTTTCCGCCATCTTCTACGGTGGAGCTTGCTGGGCCTATCTGGGAATGCCTTTTGTTCCTCAAGAAGATAAGATCATTAAAGATGCCACGACTGTGGTGCGCTCGAAGCTGGGGTCCGAGGACGTGATGCTTGAAAAGCCTGAAGTGAAACGTCTCTCGTGGGGAAGTGCTGAGCCTTATGTCTCTTACGATGAACCGAAAATAGATCCCCTCAATCTTTAGTCACTAGATCAGAATTTTTTTACGACATACATGCCTCGAAGGGTGGGAACCATCTTCCAGCTCGTCGAGGTTTCTTCGTTGGTTTCTTTATTTTCCTGGCCCATCTTTGTCGCATACTTTCCGAAGATGTATCCCATCGCGATCCCCAGGGGATAGTCACTAGCCCAGTGAACGCCATTATTCACCATCTGAAACATAAGCGCCGAAACCCACAATCCGCCGAGAGGGTAAATATATTTTCTCTGTTCAGGATATCTCTCAGAGAGAATCGTGAAAGTCATCGTTGCTGTCATCACGTGACCACTCGGCATGGCATCGTAACTGGCAGTCTTCGTATTATAATTATTAAAGGACGGAAAAGGCCGCCAGAGGCCACGTTCGTGGGTTTTTACTTCCGGACTTTCACGCCCGAAAGAGCGCTTCAGGGCCTGGTTAAAAATCGTCGAGACCACCATCCCGTGCCACATCATCATCCCGGTATTGTAAGCATGATTATCTTTCCGGATGGATCCCGTCGCAAGAAACGCCCCACCAATCGAAGCGTGAGTCCAGCCGTCACCCAGAAAGTACAAGGCTGACCCCTTGTCGGTCGGAAGCCGGATCAGTTCCTGTCCTCCGAAAGTGATAAAGGGTTTGGTGTTGTCTTCGTTACCTAAGCCCCAGTTCCTTCCGCGCTTCTGAAGATCCGCATAAATTTGTTCATCATAGTAGATAAGAGCGGCAGTACTTCCGACAATTGCTCCCCAATAGGGAATGGATTCCTTCGAGAAACTTTTTTTGAATGTCGCTTTGGTTGTGCTCGGAATTTCTGTGAAGATTTGTTTGAACTCGAGTTTTTCTTCTGCCAAAACTGGAAAGATGAAAAAGAGGACCAGGGAAAAAGCAAAAAGAAATTTCATAGTATGAGTATAGAGAGATTTATTTCAGAGAGAAGTTATATTTCCCCGCACCGTCGAATATTACTTTTGCCCGACCAGCAAAGCCATCAATGTCGTTGCCGTAAATCTCATAGTCCTGAGGAAGTTTGTCAGCTGATTGATTGAAGTCGTAGCCAAGTTCAGAAGCGATATAAAGTCCCACATTGTATTGCGTGAGGAGAGGCGGACGATTGTGAAGAAACGATGACAAGCTTTTCCGATACGAGCGCATGATGACCGGAATCTCGAAAGATTCTGCTTCCAGAAAACCATGACCCCAGCGGCCTTTTTTGCCTACGGCCTCTCCGTGATCGGAAACATAAATCACCAGAACTTTTTCTTTTCGGGTCTGGAGAAATTTATCAAGTTCCATCCAGAATCGGTCAAATTCAACCAAAGAGTTTTCGTAATGATGACCGCGATCGTCTCCCACTACCGGTTGAAACTTTTGTGATTCCGGTGGATACCGGTGCTGCCAAGGGGAGTGAGAGCCGCGCTGATGGAGAACCAGAAAGCCTTTTCCTTTCTCTTCAAAGGCGGCCGGAAGTCCTGTGAGAAGTTTCAGATCACTCGCAGCTTCTTCATTCACAAAATCGGGATCAACATCTTCCAGTGATTTAAAAGAGTCGAGCGAGCTGTGACAAATATAGGGGGCAACATAACGGAGTTGCTGCTTTGACTGCGTGGACCAGAAATGCGTTTTAAATCCATTGTCCCGGGCCAACTTAAGTAAGCAGTGCTGGCCTTTGGCCGCTTTAAGGCTTCCCGCTTTTCCAAAACCCAGATTCATGAAAAAAGCGATGCTGATATCAGTTGAAACCCCTGCCGAGAGTCCTACGGTTGAGAAAAAATCGGGATCATTTCGAAGGGAATACAAGTACGGAGTCGTATCTTTATCATAGCCAAACAGGGACATGAGATGAGGAGTATGACTTTCTCCCAACACCACGATGATTTTGTCCCAGTCAGATACGCTTTTACTTTTAATCTCAAGGTCAGTGGAAGTGTTTTTGCTTGAAGCCGCCGTTCCTGAAAGCTTATGCGGAAGAATCTTTCCCGCAAAATAAGACATGGAGAGATAGATGTTAAACCCGCCCAGATGTTCAACTGAGGGTTGTCTGCCCCAACTGTTGCCGGTAACAAAAGTCCTCGCCGGATTGTAGAGAAAATAAATGACAAAGAGCCAGCCGATAAAGGGAAACTTCCTTTCATGCGGGATTTTTTTCTCGGCTAACCATCCTAGAGAGAGAGGAACAACCGTGAGAAAGAGAGGAATAAGAAAATGTGCGGGTTCGGCCAGCATCGAGCCATTGATCTCGCTCATTTCCGCGAAGAGTAACCAAATTTCAAATGGCAGAACCTGAGTTCCAAAAAAAGACTGGTGGGTCATCTGAAAAAAATTCAGAAACAGAATGAAATTCAGAAAGAGATACCGGAGGGATTTCTCGCGGATGAATGTGGCGGCGATAAAGAAAAGAAAAAAACCAAAAGTTTTGCCGAAGGAAAGAAACGATACAGGACTTCCTTTCAGGAGAAAGAAAATATACTGCTGACCGAGAGTCAGAAGAAGAAACATAAGGCCGACGAGGACGTGACCCCGGAACTGACGGATGAAAGCAGACATGGGTCCATCTTAGCAAGGCAAACTCAGGGAAGCCAGAGGGAGAGCGATGTGACAAAGAAACTATCCAGATGAGAGAGGGCTTGATGATGTTCCGGATAGATTTTCGCACGGGAAGAGAAGCCCCTGACTTCATTTCTCCAGAGAATATTTGAGGCGAGCTTCTGATCAAAATTGACAGACGCTCCTGTCACCTGAAAACCCAGGGCGCTGGGAGTTTTAATGTTGGCCTCATGAGGGTCAGCGTAATACTCAAAGCGAAAGGCGAGGGAGCGGATCTCATCCAGGACACGTCGAGCGGTCAAGGTCACTGCCCACCAGGGATCAATCCCATTATTCTTTTGCTGGGACTGATGACCGAAATCAAACGCAGACAGATACTGCCAGCGCTCATCCTTGTCCCACTGGAGAACAAAATTATGATAGGCGCGGAAGCGGGGACGAGATGAGACAACTTCCTCATCACCAAAGAAATTATTGTAAGTGAACTTGAGATCCTTCCGGATCGCTTTCTTGTACTGTACGCCGATCGCCTTCGCCTTATTGTCTTCCCGGATATTTTGCCAGCCGTTCATGAGATAGACCTGAAGATTCTCATGGGTCACACGAAGGCCTGTGGCATAATAGGGAACGTAATCAAGATTGATCGCTCTGGTGTAGGTCCAGTTATCTTTCGAGACCCACGACTCGGCTCCGATGTGGCCCAGGAAAACGCCACCATCAATCCAGGTTTTCTCTGAAATTCTTTTTCCGACATAAGCTTCCTGGATAAAGCGTAAGGTTTTTCCTTCGAACTCGGTATTTCTTATGACGGAGTTTCCCGCCTGGAGTGCCAGACGTCCGCGAGTATTTTCTTGATCAAGAGTCACATCCCCATAAACGAGATTCACACCGGGCTCATTGTGACGATCAGGCTGAGTCGTATAGAGGCGTTTATTATTGTGAGGGCGGTTAAAATCCCAAGCGTAATAGGTATCAAGAAAGCCACTCGTTTTCACGGAAGCGAAGGCCTGAAAAGATATAATGAGGAAAACCAGAAAGCGTATCATCGCCCGATCTTACAACAAGAGAACCGGGAAGAAACTACAGGAGTGTCTAAACTTTTGACACTGTCACAGGTTCATACACACTAAATAAAGGAAATCGCGTACGCCAGCTGGCACGGGCCTTGCTCATAAGATGGTATGAAAAAACTCTCCCTCCTTCTCGTTCTCTGGTCTGCCTGCTCTTTTGCTTCAGAGCCTGTTGGTTACTATAACCAGGGATCTCTCATCAATGGCGAATGTCTTCAGGAGTCCGGCGAAGGTTACGTTCAGCTTCTTCGTGACGTTGGTCACATCTACGGAACTTCTCAAATGATTGATATGCTCGAGCAAACTGCGTCCGATATGAAACGCCGCTATCCAGGAAGAGATCGTCTCGAGATTGAAGATATCGCTGCTAAAAATGGCGGAGACATCGATCCCCACGGCTCACATGAAAACGGTCAGGACGTTGATATTCAATATTTCAAGGCCAATAACGTTGAAGAGCGCGGTTATGCACCTTCAATGGTTTCAAATGGAAGTGTCTCTTCCAACTTCGACGTAGAAAGAAACTGGGAACTCATGAAATCGCTTCATCGCCACGGTTCAGTCCAGATGATTTTCATGGACACTGTGATTAAGAACCAGCTCATTGCTTATGCTCGCTCGAAGAACGAGTACAGCTCAAACCTCAAAGTCATTAACAGCTTTCACTATGTACCTAATCACGACGACCACCTTCACGTTCGCCTGAACTGTCCGGCGAGTGCGAGAAGTTGTCACTCTTCAACCGTAAGAAAAGGAGGAGCAGAATGAAAACATTAATTCTTCTCTCATTGATAGTTACTTCTGCTTCGTTTGCCTCTGAATTTGAAAGAGAGGACTCGTGCTCTTCATATCGTTCGCAGATTTCGAGGGCGCAAAATGAAATCGCCCGCCTCAGCTACGAGCAGGTTCGCCACGGGGGTTCTGAAGAATCAAATTACTCATCAACTTCTTCTTCGGAAGAGGGTGCATTTAATTGTGAAAGTGAGACTTCCAACGGTGATGCGCTGAGATCCCAGCGCGAGTATTACGAAAAAGAAATTGCAAGACTTCGGGAACAGGAAAAAAATTACTGTCCTGCTTCGCGTTCAGAGTAGAAAACAAGCAGAAACTGCCCCTACCATTACCCATCATCTGCCCTGGAAGCTAAAGAGATTTCAAAATCTCAGGTTTTCGGGGCAGAGTCGTATGAACTTACCAAACCTTAACACTAAAAGGGAAAAAAGCTCCCTATCATGAGAATGGGACCTTCGTTCTATGATGAAGGAGTCTTCGTACATGGAGGTACGGTTTGCATAAGTTTGTGCTCTTTTCCCTGACATTAACTCTGACGGCATCAGAGGCCTTTGCTCTCGACAAAAGTACACTCGGTCGCTTCTTTAAGCACATTCCGGTTTCTGAAGCACTCGTCACTTACGGTGCTGCCCATGATCGTGAACTCGATTCATCCTCCATCAATGTTCTCGTTTGGAATATCAAGAAGACTCAGGAAAAACCGTGGAAGGTTGAGTTCAGTGAATACGCGAAGGGAAAAGATTTATTTCTCATTCAGGAAGCGTATGACGAATCTCTTTTCCTCGATACGATCAAAAGCTTTGACGGCTTTCGTTTCGATATGGGGAGGAGTTTTACCTATAGTCGCTATAACAATCACGCCACCGGAACTATGATTGGCTCGCACGCTGAACCGGAAGAAGTGATCGTCACTCACACCGTTGATCACGAGCCGATGACGGGAACACCGAAGTCACTCACGTACGCAAAATTTGACATCACTGGCAGTGATAAGTCGCTTCTCGTCATATCAGTCCACGCCATCAACTTCACAACTCTTGGTCCCTTTAAGCGCAATATGCTTCAAGCAAAGGCCGAGATCGACAAGCATGATGGTCCCGTTCTCATTGCCGGCGACTTCAATACGCATCTCAAAGTGCGGACGAATTATCTTTATCAAATGATGAAGGATCTGAAATTTACGCCGATTACGTTTAAGAACGGAGATCAACGGATGCGCGCACCGGTCACGGGAAATTTTCTGGATCATGGTTTCGTGCGCGGGCTCTCGGTGAAATCGGCCGAGGTTATTGGTACCGCAAAAGGGAGTGATCACAAGCCGATGCTTCTTGAACTTTCGCTCTGAGCGTCTTATTCTTTTTCCATGAGACTAATCTCTATTCTCTTTCTCGGAATCCTGATCGTTCTAGGCAACCTTTCCGGTCAGTCGAAATCCTTCGTGCTCTTGAAGCATGTTGTTTCCCACCACGCTGTCCATGCTGATCATCACCACACCGGCACTCATCACGAAAACAAGAAGCATGCAAAGCATCACCACGATGCTGATTTTGCCTTTCTTTCAGGCCATATAGGCGTCGTTCCATATTCCCTTGCCACCATCGTTCCTCCTGCGACAGTCAGTACTCTTAAAATTTATCTTCCAGAGAACAAACTGGGCCTTGCCTCAGTTTCCCAGTGTATTTTCCGACCTCCCATCGCCTAACTAAGCTCAAATCATTTCCCGAATTTTTCATCTAGAGGCAGCACTATGTTGAATTCCATTATCAGGTTTTCCCTGAACAATCGTCTCGTGATCATGATTGTTTCATTGGGTTTATTAATTTATGGAGGCTGGATCACTTCCCAGCTTCCCGTAGATGTTTTTCCGGATCTCAATCGTCCCGTTGTGACCGTCATCACCGAGTCTCATGGTTTGGCCCCTGAGGAAGTTGAAACGCTTGTTACACTTCCCTTAGAAACTTCGCTTAACGGCACACCCGATGTGGCCCGTATTCGCTCGAGTTCCGGGATCGGAATCTCGATCATCTATGTGGAGTTTGACTGGGGCACAGATATCTTCCGCAATCGCCAGCTGGTTTCAGAAAAGCTCCAGCTTGCTAAAGAAAGACTTCCGGAAGGAATCACTCCGATCATGGGACCTGTGAGTTCCATCATGGGAGAAATTCAATTCGTGGGCCTGGTGAGCCCGGATGATTCTGTGAATCCGATGGAGCTCAGAACTCTCGCGGACTGGACCGTGCGAACTCGTCTTATGACCATTCCCGGAATAAGTCAGGTGATCGTGATCGGCGGCGAGCTCAAGCAGTATCAAATTCTTGTTTCCAGTGAAAAACTCCAGTCGAAGTTGATCTCGCTCGAAGACATGAAGCACACGCTTAAAGAGATTAGTGAAAACACCACCGGTGGCTTTATTGATATTGATGACAAAGAATTTCTTATCCGTCCCCTAGGGCGACTTGAAAGTCTGGAGGAAATTGAAAACTCCGCCATCGGCATGCACCTGGGCCGTCCGGTCTTTGTGAAGGACGTAGCGATCGTGAGACTCGGGCCAAAATTTAAGCGCGGTGAGGGAAGTATCAACGGCAAGCATTCCGTGATCATGACTATTCAGAAGCAGCCGGGTGCCTCAACGATTGATCTCACAAAAAAAATCGATACGATGCTTTCTGAACTCAAGAAGACTCTTCCTAAGGGAGTCGCTATTGAGAGCGATCTCTTTAAGCAGTCGCGCTTCATCGAGGCCTCGATTTCGAATGTCGAAGAGGCCCTGAGAGATGGTGCGATTATGGTCGCCATCATCCTTTTTCTTTTTCTTCTCAACATCCGGACAACGGCGATCACGCTTATTTCTATTCCACTGTCACTTGTGATGACGTTTATTATCTTTAAAATTTTTGGGCTTTCGATCAACACCATGACTCTCGGGGGACTCGCCATTGCCATCGGTGAACTCGTTGATGACGCCATCGTAGATGTAGAAAACGTTTTCCGAAGGTTGAAGGAAAACAGTACCTCCGATAAACCAAGGCACGCGCTTCAGGTGATCTACGAGGCTTCGTCTGAGGTGAGAAACTCGATTGTCTTTTCCACCATCATTGTCGTTCTGGTATTCATCCCACTCTTTGCCTTAAGTGGAATTGAAGGGAAGCTCTTTGCTCCGCTGGGACTCTCCTATATCATTTCTCTTCTGGCCTCGCTGGTGATTTCTCTGACGGTTACCCCAGTACTTTGCTACTACCTCATCTCGCGCTCAAAAATTCTGGCCCACAAGGAAGACGGACCACTCGTGCGAAAGCTGAAACTCTGGGACGAGGGACTTCTTAAAAAGACCATTCATCACCCGAAAAGTGTCATGGTTTTCTGCGGAGTTCTTTTGGCCGGAGCTCTGGCACTTCTTCCGTTTATGGGAAGAAATTTTCTTCCCGAATTCAACGAAGGAACGGCCACCATCGGGATCGCTGCCTTCCCGGGAATTTCCCTCAAGGCCTCGGATGATCTCGGAACTAAAATGGAGAAGGCGATGCTCTCTGTTCCGGAAGTTAAATCCACCATTCGGAGAACGGGCCGGGCGGAACTCGATGAACACGCCGAAGGAGTTCACTGGAGTGAGATCGATGTCGATTTCAAGGAAGGTGGGCGACCGAAAGATGTGGTCCTTCATGAAATTCGTGAAAAACTAGAAGCGACTGGTAACGTGGGTATCAACATCGGCCAGCCCATCAGCCACCGGCTTGATCACCTACTTTCCGGGGTCCGCGCCCAGATAGCGATCAAAATTTTTGGCCCCGATCTCACTGAACTCCGGCGTCTCGGTCTTCAGGTCGAGCGCGCGATGAAGGAAACTGAAGGCATCGTGGATCTTCAACTCGAGCCACTGGTTCTTATTCCTCAGCTCAAAATCCTGGTGGATCGCGAAGAGACCGGCCGTTACGGCATCGGTCCAGGCGGACTTGCGCGAGACCTTGAGATGGCATTGAACGGAGAGGCCGTGGCCCAGATGATCGAGCAGCAAAAGCTCTTCGATATCTATATGCGCCTCGATGATAATTCCCGCGATAATCCTGATTCCATTAACTCCACCATCCTGAGAACGCGTCCGAATGGGGAAAAAATTCGGGTCTCTGATGTTGCCGAAGTTTACCAGGGTACTGGCCCCAATATGGTGAACCGCGAGAATCTTCAGAGACGAATTGTTGTTTCGGCCAATTCCTCGGGCAGGGATCTTGCTTCACTCATAAAAGAAATTCAGGACAGAATAGCCAAAGACGTGAAACTTCCTCAGGGATATTTTCTCGAGTACGGTGGGCAGTTTGAAAGTCAGGAGAAGGCCTCAAAACTTATTTTCTTCCTCGGCATGCTCTCTCTTCTGGGAGTATTCTTCGTTCTCTATATTCACTTCAAGTCTGTTGCTCTGACTCTTCAGATCATGCTGAATGTCCCGCTTGCTTTGATCGGAAGTATCATCGCAATTTATTTTACAGAAAGAGAGCTGTCGGTAGCGACCATGATTGCGTTCATTACCCTCTGTGGGATTGCCACGAGAAACGGGATCATGATGATCAGCCATTACATTCACCTGATGAAAGAAGAAGGTGAAAGTTTTTCTGAGCACATGGTGATCCGCGGTTCGCTCGAAAGACTCGTCCCAGTTCTGATGACTGCACTTTCAGCGATCCTTGCTCTGTCTCCACTTCTCTTTGCTAAAGGTGAACCCGGAAAAGAAATCCTTCATCCAGTCGCGGTTGTGATTGTCGGTGGTCTCATATCTTCCACTCTTCTTGATCTTTTTGTGACACCAGCGGTGTTCATGAAGTTCGGAAGAAAGGCGATGGAGAAAATGATGAGTGATAAAAATGATACAAATTTTAAACTGGAGAAATAAATGAAAACTTTGTCCGTACTTTTTCTCTTCGTGTCTCTCTCGTCTTTTTCCCATGACGAAGGCCATGGGCCGAAACTTCATGATGCCGCTCTTCAGGGCGGAGTGGTTTCCCCGGTGGTTCTTTTCAAGGATGCGGGCCTTGGTGGCAAAGCACCCTTGAAACATAAAGCTGAAATGGTCCGATCAATGGATGGAACGGTTCGGGTTTATCTATATGACGAAAAGATGGAACCCCTGAAAGTTCAGGGACTAGGTGTCAAGGCAATCGCCACTCTCATTTCCGGCAAGAAAGGCAAGGTCACGAAGCAAAATTTCGACCTTCAGTGGAAGGAAGATCATTACGAGGGAAAATCTCCCAGGCCAACGCGGAAACCTTTTAGCATCGATGTGAAAATCATGGAAGGCCCCCTTGAGCTTCTTTCAGCGTTTGATAATCTTGATTAGGAGTTTTATGAAGATTTTAATTTTCTTCTTCCTCATTCCCCATGTTTTTGCCTCAGTGGATGAGAATTTTCTTTTAAATAAAGTCATGTCCCAGAATCTTTCCCTTCAGAGCTTCGACCAGAATGTGGAAGGGGAGAACGTGAAGCGCGGCTTTTTAAAGCGCTCTTTCATACCCACACTGACTCTGGAACTTGGTCAGGAAAAATTTCAGACTGGAAAGTATCAAAATTACACCAATCCCTACGGGATGCTCGAGGCCCGGATCAATCTCTTTCGTGGAGGCCGCGACAAGATCGAGAGCAGTCTTCGGGATCTGAATGCGCGGATTGCTGATTATAACCGGTCTTCGAATGTTCGAGAAAAAATCCTGGAAGCGAGAAAACTTCAGTGGAAGATTGTTTTCAACAACGCGATGATGAAAATTCTTGAAGACGAGTCGCTTCAAAATAAGAAAATCCGCGAGCAGGCACAACGTCGCGCGCGCAGCGGAGTTGCAACTTCTTCGGACACTCTTGAATTCAATATTTATCAGTCCGAGCTTGATGAAACTGTCGAAAGTCTTCAGCATGAGAATTACATTCTTTCACAGGGTCTGGTTCCACTTCTTAACCTCAATCCCAATGAGCAACTGGAATTTCCCGATGAGATTGAACACGAACACGATGAAAGCTTCATGACTCTTAGTTTCGATGCCGCAAAACATCCGGATGTCGTGAGCCTTGAGGCCCAGCATGAAAGTATGGATCTCCAGAAGCGCTCTTCCCAACTGTGGTGGACACCGAAACTTGATCTCTACGGAGGCTACTACCTCTATACTTTACGCGACCGTGACTATCTGGCCATCAGACAGAGAGATGATCGTGTGATTGGGGCAAAGATTTCTTTCGATCTCTTCGATGCCCGTTCTGTGAATCAAGCAACTGCTGCTTCCTATCAAGCGGAGGCCAAACGACTCGAGGCGCGCTATAAGGAAAAGGAAACTCAGGCGAAATATATTATGCTCAGAGAAGACCTTTCGCACACTCACGAACTTATGCATTACGTGGAAGACCGGATCACAAAGAGTAAGGACTATCTCAAAGTTACACTCCAGGAATATGACCGAGGGGTGAAGAACTCTCTGGATGCCCTGACGGCCGTTCAGCGCTATCACAAATACCTGAAGCAGTATCTAGAGAAGAAGAGAGACTATCAAATGATCAAGGCGGATATTCTGGCACTAAGAGGGGAGTGATGAACCCTCTTTGGGCATTTTCTTTCGCCGGCGAAGCCTTGCGTTAGGTGAGTAACGGTTGAGAAAAAAAGAGAGAGAAGATAAACTCAGTCGTCACCCTATAGTTTAACTGGATAAAACGGGGTCTTCCTAAGACTCTGATCCTGGTTCAAGTCCGGGTGGGGTGGCCAATTTAAAAAGTCGAAGAACTAACCCTTATTCGCTTCAAACTAGAATTGATCTACGAGTATCAGATATTTTCCGGTGCGATCTCGATTTGAACGAAGTAATAGAATTAAATATGAACATTTTTTCAGTGATTATTGTACTCAGTGTGATTTTAACTCAAAGTAGAATCGAGGACAGGCACAAACAGCTGAAAGACATTCTAGGTGAACGTTACGATGCCCCGAAAAGTAATTGCTTTCCTTATTCAAATAATGAAAAGAAATCAAAGAAAAGACATTATCGAAAATTTGGAAATCCGAACTCTCCTGAACTTTAAGCAGCTTTTTCTCGTGCGACCCAAAGATCATAATCAGCTTGCATCCTTACCCACATCTCTGCTGTTGTTCCGAGCGCTTCTTCCAATTCGATCGCAATCTCTGGTGAAATAGCTCTCTTCTGATTTACGATCTCATTAATCTTACGATGGGAGCATCCACAGAGTTTGGCGAGTGTGGTATGCGTAAGTCCCATTTCTTTCATGTAAACTTCTCTAAGTACTAGTCCGGGATGAAGAGGCTTAGAAGCTTTAATCATATACCTCCCGGCGGTGACCAATCTTTACAACAAGAACTATGACTTCTTTTTGCTCGATCTGATAAATGATTCTGTAGTCACCAACTCTGAGCTTAAAAAACTTCTTTAAAGTTCTTCTCAAAGGCAGACCATACTTCAAAGGATCAGTCCCAAGCTTATCTTCAATGGCCTTCTTAATAATCTTCCGGTCAGACCCATCCAGTTCCTGGATATCACTTACCGCAGATTCAACATAAAGGATTTTCCAATTTAGTGGCTTAGGAGAACTCTTACTCATTTCTTCTTTGTCCAAGCGGACTCGTGTGACACTTTTTTCTCTTTAAGTCTTGATTCGGCCAATTCGAGAAAATAAAGATCTTCATTCATTTCGAGGCCCTCCTTAGCAAGGTCCAGAATGATGCTTGAGATAGAAGAATCTTTCCGCAATTTTTTAAGAGCTTCAAAGTTTTCGTAAAGCTCTTCATCAATAGTAAGGTTGACTCGTTTCTTCGCTGTAGGCATAAGACGCTCCTCCGGTGGCACTTAAGTGTAACACTAATGTACATTTTGTGCAAGAGTATTCAAAGTTGAGTTTTGCCAGCTCTGCTTCGGTCAACCTTCGACTCGCGCCACTGAATTGAATAACTTAGATCCACCCCAATGAGTTCTTCTTTGACTGAGGTCTTTGTCTCTTCGCTCTGAATCTCCCCAAGCTTTTTAATAGGTGCCGTGATCCGGAAGCCTAATACTCCGACCCGGTAAGGGCGGTCCTGTATTTTTTTTGTCTTAAGTTTGATGTCCGCACAGGAAGTGAGAAGGAAAAAGGCGAGGAGTATAAAAGAAATCCTCAGGGAGCACCCTGCGCGATCCACAAACGTATAATAGCTTTTTCAGCTTCTGAGACCGAAGTGAATCCGGATTTTTTTGGTGGCATGAACTTCCGTGCTCCCTCTTCGAGTACTATCATAAAGCCACTGTCATCAGGGTTTCCAGGAACCACAATATCTAAATTTGAACTCAGGAGATCATCTTTGGTGACAAGGGGAATCTGAGAGGCGTTTCCCCCTGATGAGTGGCAAGTGAGACATTTTCTGTCGATGATCCGGGCCTTGATAGATTCGTAATCGGGCCGTAGTTCTGGTTCCGGCTCCACATGATCACCGTTTAACGGTTCCCGTGGGGCCCCAGCTTCAATCCACGCGGCCACCAATTGAAGCTGATTTTTTGTGAGCACTGAGACAGGAGCTCTTGGCATACTCTGTTTCAGCAGCACGGTTTTTTTAATATCTTTGAGATGAGCGACAGCGCTTTCATAAGTATTGAGAGGAATTTTTGAGCCAGAGTCATGACAGGAGAGGCAGCTATTGGCGAAGACTTTTGAAACCACTTCATTGTACGAGACCGATTGTTTGAGTGCATCACTGACACCAAAGGTCGTGTCCTTGACGGAGAACTGCATCTTCGATGGTCCTCCGCAAGAAACGATGAATATGAGTGCCAGTAACGTTTTCATGAATTACTGAAGGATCGTCGTATCAAGGATCGTCCCATCTAGGGCGAGCGTTACTTGAAGAGTTTTGGCCGTCGTTGATGAAGTCATCGTGACCACAGCTTGAACACTTCCATCTTCTTTCACTGCGCGCTTCACACTGACTTTGGCGAGATCGCTCATGAAGGGCATCATCTCAGCAGAAGTTGTATCCGTGAGGGGATGAAGAGCAGCTTCGATTAATTCAGACGATGCTCCTTCAATCCAGGGGGAAACCTCAGCAGGGCCCTCGGCAATCACTTTGTTTGAAAGAAACTTTCCTGCCATGTTGAAAAGAAGCTCCATCTTATTGGCGCCTGATCCCACCGATGCGATGACCTTAAACGCGGGCCCGTTATGATCTGTATGCGAAAGGGCAACGATCTCGAGCGAGCTGAGATTATTGATGTAGCTCTCATTAATTTTTCCCGTATCAACGAGTTTCCCTAAACGGTGAGAAGCATCGTGCGCGAGTTTGGCGTTGGATTGAGCGAGTTCTTCACGAGCAGGATTGTTCCGGAGATCTTTCAGGGACTGAACG
>JBKJNQ010000050.1:0-15357 GCA_046593575.1 Bacteriovoracaceae bacterium | reverse complement strand
GATGCCTCTGATAAATTCAAGGCGATGAACTGCGAGCTTCTCGCTTGTTCTGTTGACTCTTATTTCTCTCACCTTGCCTGGACAAAACAGCCGCGCGCTGAAGGTGGTCTTGGTGAAGTGAAGTTTCCGATTATCGCTGATCTTGATAAGAAAGTTGCCCGTGACTATGAAGTTCTCGTCAATGAAGGTGTCGCTCTTCGCGGTCTTTTCATCATCGATGACAACAACGTCATTCAGCACTCAACCATCAATAACCTCTCTGTTGGCCGCTCTGTTGATGAAACTCTTCGTCTGGTTGAGGCGTATCAGTACACAGCGAAGTCTGGCGAAGTTTGTCCTGCTAACTGGAAGAAAGGTGCCGACACCATGAAGCCAGATCCACAGGGTTCAAAAGCATGGTTTAAAAAGAACGCGTAATACCCGACTGAAAAGTTCGGTGACATTAAAGGGGCCCTTAGTGGCCCCTTTTTTATTTAATGGGTGCTTTGTGTCACCATTTTTTACCGTGTAAGACCGGTAAATTGTTCACCTTTGGGCACCGTGTGAACGGTAATCTTTACAAAAACCCAAGAAAAGAACGAGAGCTGATTGTCGTAGTCTCACTAAACTCTTTATAAGCATTTCATTACGACATCGCATTTGTTGAGACGGGAATCTGGCCCAGTGTTTGCGATGTTTGGTGGGAATGATCGGGCCAGGATGGCAGACGATCGAAAAATAAATGAGGGGCCTAATGTCTAACGTAAATGTTGTTGATCTCGGAGCTTTCAAAGAACTGAAGGAACTCCGTCGTTCAGTCGAGTCGTTTGAAAAGTATCTGAAGACTTTGAGCAATACCCAGCTCGAGACGGAAGTGAATTACCTTTTGGATGAATTCTCCAATGATAAGCATGGGAAGGACTTCTTCTCAAAAAGCCAGCTCATCCTAAAAGAGATCAAGAATCGCGCTCACAAGTTTGTGAAGCCTAAGATCCAGCTTCTGAATCCTGAACTCGTGGATTAATCCCCTCCTAACATTCTGATAAGTGAAGGGCCCCCTGGTGGGGCCTTTCTAATTTACACAGTTTCATCTCCCAACCCCGACTGGTGGTAGATTCCGGCCACTTAAAACTGACCGGGAGGTCTCATGAAATCACTAAGAGTGTTCTTCGCTGTTCTTTTAACTGTTGTGACACTTACTCAGAGTAAGCCTTCGCAAGCTGCTGTTGGTGCCGCTGTTTCTACACCTGTATTGATCGTAGGAATCGTTATCGCTGGTGGCGCTGGAGTTGTGACACTTTCAACGCTTCACGGTTGTCGTGGCGATAGCAGTGGTCTGTGTAAAGGTCTCACCATTCTTATTCTCGGCCCTCTCGTTCTTCTGGGACTCGTGATTCTCGATGGAGAACAGCAGGTCGAATTCCGTGAATTGAGTTCAGTAGAAGCAGTAAAACTTGAAGTATCAGCAAATGATCTCGCTGTTTATAACTCTGAAGTTGATCAAGCGAACATGCTGGTTGCTGATGTTAAGGCCGAGCTCTCTAAAATTGAAAAGCCATCTTCAGAAGATTCAGCTTCTGCCTGGAGCAATGTAAAAGAACTCGTATCTCCGGCGACTTTCACAGTTATGCAGAAAATTGTTTCTCAAAAATAATCAAAACTTAAATGATCTAAATGAAGGGGCCCACACGGGCCCCTTTCTTTTTTATAGGGTTCATTGCATACCTACCGTGCGGTAGGTAGATTCCGGCCTGAAACAAAATGACCGGGAGGTCTTATGAACAAGCTCAAAGCTTTTATCGCCGTTGTCTTAACTTTTGTGACTCTTACCCACTCGAAGCCTTCACAGGCCGCAGTTGGCGCTCTCGTCTCGACACCAGTATTGATCGCTGGTCTCGTGATTGGAGGCGCGGGTCTGATAGGAACAGCAGTCAGTGTTTCTAAATGTGGTGATGGCGGAGGAGAAGGCCAAGGCTTATGTAAGGCCTTCATAGTCCTTATCGGCGCTCCCATCATTCTCATTGGTCTGGTTCTCCTTGATGGCGAGCAGGAAGTGGGATTTCGCGAACTTTCGGGGATTGAAGCGACAGCGCTTGATATTTCCCGTGCTGAACTCGCTTTATACAATTCAGAAATCGACCAGGCCAATATGTTGATCGCAGAAGTTCAGACAGAACTTTCAAAGATTGCGAAGCCAACTGCTCAGGATTCTCAGAATGCATGGTCTGATGTAAAAGAGCTCGTCTCACCTGCCACATACGGCGTTATGCAGAAAATCGCCTCTCAGAAATAAATCTTTTGTGGAAGAAGTCTGCCAACTTGGTAGACTCCTTCCATGAATAAAACACTTCTTCTCCCTCTTTCTCTTCTCATTTCTTTTTCCTCAATTGCAGATTGCGGCCAGAAAAAATTTGCACTCGTGATGCACGGAGGAGTTGGCTACAACGCTAATGAAAAACAAAAAGAGACGATGGTCTCTATCCTGAAAAAAGGTCATGACCTCCTTAAGGCCGGCGCAACTGCTCAGGACGTCGTTCAGAATGCGATCGAACAGATGGAAGACTCAGGGTTCTTTAACGCCGGTAAAGGTGGAACAAGAACCAGTGCGCACACAGTGGAGCTCGATGCCTCGATCATGGATGGAAAGACTTTAAATGCTGGAGCTGTGGGAAGTGTGAAGGATGTGAAAAATCCGATCCGCCTTGCCCGTATGGTGAAAGATAAAACCAAGCATGTGTTCATCGTGGGAGAGGGAGCTTCCGCCAAGGCCAAAGAATTCGGTCTCGATATGGTGAGCTCTGATTACTTTGTCAGTTCGGTTCCGATGACAAAAGAAAAATTCCATTATGGGACTGTGGGTGCCGTTGCTCTTGATCGCTGCGGGGATCTCGCAGCGGCGACTTCAACTGGTGGTTTATTTGGAAAGGCTCCGGGACGCCTGGGTGACTCTCCGGTAATCGGTGCCGGAACCTATGCCAACAATAAGACGGTCGCTGTCTCTTGTACCGGTGAAGGCGAGAAATTTATCCGCGCGACTGCTGGATCTAGAATCTCCGCTATCCTACAGTACACAAAACGCTCTCTTTCCTCTGCGATTGAAGAAACTCTTAGTCTCGTGAAAGAGCTGGGTGGAGACGGAGGGATTATTTCTGTGGATAAGAATGGGCAAATTGTCACTTCAACAAATGATAAAATGCCCATGCCTAGAGGTTACGTCAGAGAAAATGGAGTCGTTGTTCAGAACGACTGATTAATGTTTCTTTGATTGATTTCCACCACCGCTAAATTCGACGCCACCCCGATCAAGATGAACTTCGTCCGTGTCGAGCTTTGATGGATTCACTTCTTCATTCGCCTCTTCATCAATTTTCTCGCCATCATCACTCGCTAGTTTTTTTTCTTTTTCAGCATAATCTGCGTCGCGAGACGGATTTACCTTTATTCCTTTCTTCTTAATTTCGTTTTGATTCTGATTTTGTTGGGTACTCATAAATCCTCCTTGATTCGAATCCTACAAAAAGCATATCTGGTGCCGGCCTCATCTTCTCATTTGGCAGAGCTTCCCTTTTGCGATGAGGCAGAATTCATCATTCAACTTTTTAACTGAACGGAATCTGGCAGAAAGAAACTGGCATCAATGTTGCTCCTCTTTAGTTCAGTATGAAAACACTCGCTTCATTTCTGTTACTTATTTCTTTTCTTTTTTCCTGTACTCACAAAGCGCCGGTATCGCGCTCGGTAACGAACCAGGATATCGCTCAGGATGCTTTTGAGCGAAACCCCTATGCGGCACTTGAATTCCCTAAAGGGAAATCTGGCCTGAGTGAGATGAATAAAAAATATCTCAATGAGTTTGCCCGTAAGGCAGCGCGGTCAGGAAAAGAAATTCAAGAGATCAAAGTTCTGGCGTGGTCAGACAAAGAATATCCTGGTCAGTCAAAAGTAAAAGCTTCCGTGAAAGATATCCTTCTGGCCAATGCCAGAGCGAATACAATCCGCGAATACATCCGTGGGGATCTCAATACCCGGACCCAGATTGATGTGTTTAATATGGCAAAGAAACCGGATCTCTTGAGTAGTCTCACAAAAAGTGAAGATTATCGGGTGAAAGAAAACGTTGAAGTATCAGGTGTAAGTGCAACGAGATTACCGTCCGGCCAGACTTCATATACCAAAGCGGGAAAAGTTCTCGTGATCATAGACTACAAGGATGAAATTAAAACGAAATAACAAGGAGTAGTTATGCCAAACAAGATTGAAGCGGATTTCTCTTCGACCCCACAGGATATTAATATCGGTATTAATGAAAAAGACCGTAAGTCACTTTGCAAAGGGCTTTCGAAGTTTCTCGCCGACTCCTATCTCCTTTATCTGAAAACTCAGAATTATCACTGGAACGTCACGGGAAAATCTTTCCATCAGCTGCACGTCCTGTTCGAAGAACAATATCGTGATCTCGCTGAAGCAGTGGATGAAATCGCAGAACGTATCCGCGCTCTCGGAGAATATGCACCTGGATCCTTCGCCGCTTTCTCAAAAGTAAGTTCAATCAAAGAAGAATCATCTATTCCGACAGCGGAAGAAATGATCCAGAACCTGGTCATTGGTCATGAAACTGTTGTCAGCACGGCCCGTGAGCTGATTGCTGTGACCGAAGAATGCGAAGATGATGTGACCGCAGATATGCTTATCCAGCGGATGCAGGTCCACGAGAAAGCTGCCTGGATGCTTCGTTCGATGATTTCTGCAAATAAGGCACACTAAGATTTTTTACCTCCTGGAGAAGCCCTTCAAGATCGAGGGGTTTCTCCACGACAGCATGAAATTTCCCGCCACTTATCGCTTCAGTAACCTCATCCGGACTTCCAGAAACAAAGATCAGCGGACAGCGGTCAGCATCTGTTCCCAGCCTCGTAAGAAAGTCTCTTCCATCCATGTCACCCAGATGGAAATCCACAATCAAAAGATCCGGCGCTGTTTGCCCGCTTTGGAGAAAGGCCAGGGCCTCTTCACCATTTTTAAAACTTCTTACTGCGTAACCTTCCCCCGATAACGCCCAGACCATGACTTCGCAAAGGTCTTCATCATCATCGATGACAATAATTTCACCAGGGACAACCACCGGTAATTTTTTTGTATCCTTGTTTTCAACTGGAACGCTGAAACTGAAATTTGCTCCTTTCCCCGGTACATTCTGACAGGCGATACCACCGCCATGGGCCTCAAGGATGCTTCGGCAGATAAATAAACCGAGACCAGTGCCCGAGCCGTCATTCTTTTTTCCCGTCCAGTATTTATCAAAGATCTTCTCGTTCTCACCCTCCGCGATTCCTCGTCCGGAATCAATAAGAGAAAAACACGCCTGCTCATTCTGAATCTTCATTTCAAATTTTATCTCGCCTTCATCGGGTGTGAACTTTATGGCGTTACTGAGCAGGTTGGAAAAAACCTGAAACATCTTGTTCCGGTCCAGCGGAATATCAGGAAAACTTTCCGGAGGACGAAACTTAATGGCAATGTTTTTTTCCAGGATAAGAGGTCTGACGTTATCAAGGCTTTCATAAAAAAGACTGATAGGATCAACCAGCGTTTTCTGAATCGATTTCAAACCTTCCTGACTTTTATTTTTATCAAGCAGATCCACAATAAGCGCCCGCAGTCGGTCTGTGGTCTTGAGAATTCTTCCCGCCTGAATCTTCACTTCCTCTCCCATCACGGACTTCCCGTATTTGTTCACTGTCCGCAGAAGCATCTGTGCTTCCAGATGGATCGCACTCAGGGGATTTTTTATGTCGTGGGAAACAATAGCGAGCATGCGCTCTTTAGCCGCGAAAGCTTCGTAGGCCTTCCTTTGAGCTTTCTCTTCTTTTTTCCGGATATCACGGTCCATGAGAATACGTTTCACCACCGCCTCAAGCCGGTAGTATTTTCCTTTCATGATAAAATCATCGGCGCCTTCTTTCATGAGAGCGGCGACTGCTTCTTCACCAATAGTTCCGGAAATAAGAATAAACGGAAGATCACCGTGAGCATGTCTGACTTCACGGAGGGCATCGCGGGCCTCAAGGCATTGTGAGTGATAATTGCAAAGAACAAGATCCCAGGTATCTCTTTTCAGATTTTCCAGAAATACTTTTTCTTCACAAACTCTCAGGAGTTGTAACTGCGACGTGACCTTATGGAGCTCAGTCTCGACAGAGCGAGATTCAAGCTCATCATCTTCAATGTAGAGCACGCGCAAGGGTCGTTTATTATGCAATATCTCCTCCAGCCTCTATGGCCAGTAAGATAAATGCATCCCCCTCACATGTCTTGGAACACCTCAATTAATGGGGTGAACCGGCCGGGTGCTCACGGCATGAATTAAGCAAAGAAGAAGCCAAATAATTTTGTAAGAGTTTTTAAGAAGATAGAACCAGCCGCACAAGAAGAAGGAAGAAATCCGGGGCAGTAATACGCCTTGCTCTGGGGCAGAATGAATCAAGGGCAGACGAAGAAGTTTTGAGCAACAGTGATGGCCGACTCCATTGTTTGAACGAGAGAAAGAAGTTTTTCCTTATCTTGTTTCTTCGCTGCATGTTCGAGCTCAGAGCCGATCGATGCCATGTGAGGGAATTCAAAAGTATCGGCGTTTCCTTTCACCTGGTGTCCGATTCTCAAAGCGTGTGAGAAATCGTCTTTCATCAGCGCCTCTCTAAGCAGAGCAAGCTCCTGAAATCTCCGGGATAAGTATCGCTTCTTCAACTCAACAGGAACTTTCATTCTTGTCTTTCCTTTTGCAGGTTTGGGGTCCAAATCTTACCTTTCGGCTTCCAGATCACGCAACGTTCTGACCCTTAATTTATCCTGTAGTACGCTGGTTTTGTTTACGGGAAATAATTTCAAATCCCTTTCTATTTTTCCGCGTTGAGGCATAATTCGGAAATCCGGAGAGGATAATCAATGAAAATAATGGCCTTGTTAGCACTCACTTTTATTGTGATTGCCTGTGACCCGTATGGATTTGGATTCAAAAAGAATCCGGCCTTCGTACTTGATCAGGCACTTAAGGCCATCCAGAACATGGATGACCAGAGCTTTCTGGAAATTTCTGGTAAAGAAGCTCTTTGTCTTTATGGAAATAAGGCAGGCATCACGTATCTGCATGACAAGGTCACAGCAGATATTCAGAACATTCAATTAAAGCACCAGGCAGTGGGAGAACTTCAGGTTCTGCCGGCCCCAGAGTGGGTAAGCTTCTGGTCTTATCTGCGCCAGCGTTACATCGTTGAGATCCAGCAGAAGTCTGATAAGACCGTTTTAGGAACTCTGGTGGTGGATTGTAATTACGGCGGGGGAAATGAAAAGAAACCTGAGTTCAACCGCGTGCGAGATCCGAAAAAATTTAAGTTCAAGGAATGCAGGATCACGAAGATAATTCCAGCGACGTTTGCCCCACTTGAGATGACCAGTCGCTGCAGCAGTCTTATTGTCACTCTCTGAGTGTGACTATGTCTGAGTCATCTGCTGTAATGATGGTGAATGCCTAAATTGTATACTCCTCAATATCGACCGGAACTCGATGGGCTCCGGGCCATTTGCATCACGGCCGTGGTGCTTAATCATGCATTCCCGAATCTTTTACCCGGTGGTTTCCTGGGTGTAGATATCTTTTTCGTCATTTCTGGTTTTCTTATGACCAAGATTATTACCAAGAGTATTGAAGAGAAGACATTCTCTTTTCTGGAATTCTATAGTCGCCGTATTCTCAGGATTTTTCCAGCGCTACTCCTGATTCTTTCGATAACACTAATCGCAGGCTGGACGACTTTCTACGTCGACGAACTTCGTCACCTGATGGATTTGACTTCCGCCAGTGCTTTCTTCGTAACAAACTGGAAACTTCTTTTTTCGATGACTTCCTACTTCGGCTACGATGCGGAATTCATCCCGCTTCTTCATTTGTGGTCACTCGCTGTGGAAGAACAATTCTACGCCGTCATCCCAATTTTCATCTTTGTGATGGTCAAACTCCGAATAAATCTTCTTGCCGCACTTTGGTTTATCGGACTAGTCTCTTTTTACTTTGCATGGGGAGCGTACCCCCAGCTCGCTTTCTATTCCACTCCTTTGCGTCTATGGGAATTTGCAGCAGGTGGAAGTCTGGCCTTAATTTCACCCTTTCTGAAACGACGGAATGAAACCGCTCTGATCGGACTGATCATGATCCTTGCGGGGCTAATCTATCCAGGGCAGGGAGATTTTTTACCCGGAAAATTGCTCACTATTTTGGGAAGCCTTCTTATCATTGGTACTGAATCCAAAACCTACACAAGTCGCCGCATCCTATCTTCTAGGATCTTAGTGGCCGTGGGTGTGTCCAGCTTCTCCATATACCTTTGGCACTGGTCTCTTCTTAGTTTCGTCAGGATTTCTACCGGTGGAGAACTTTCTCTGTTTCTTAAAATCACACTTTGTATCTGCAGTTACTTTTTCGGCTGGTTAACCTGGAAATGGATTGAAGTTCCATTCAGGAAACGTGGGCCCGTTTGGCCATGGGTCCTTGCCATATTCTCTTTGGGGATTTTTTGTTTTTATTACTCTCCTTCTGGAAAATCTCAGTTTTTCAAAATTCCGGAGACTGTGCGTGATTGTTCATCTGATCCTGAGATTCGGTCGATAGGAGTCGTGAGGTGCTTTACACCCGTAAGTAAAAAGCCCGAGATCCTTCTGATTGGTGATAGTCACGCTTTTGATAAATTCTTAGGTTTTGCGCGGAAAGATAAACAGAATCGCTGGGGAGTTATCGCCATAGACAACTGTCCGCCGCTTCTGGGACTGAAAGACCGAAGAAGTGATTATTGTAAAAACAGAGTCGAGAAAGTCCTACAGTGGGCATCGACTCAGCAAAATGTGCGTACACTCGTTTTTAGTTACTGGGGGGAATTCTATTTGAAGAGGCGATTTCATTTTGATGAAGAGAATATTTCACCGGAGGAAAATTTTCTCCAAGGCTTAAGGAATTCTGCGCGCTTTTTGTTGGCATCAGGAAAATCATTGGTTGTTCTGATCGACATCCCAAATTTTGCAAAATATGGATACGACTGTTTACGAAATAAAAAAGCGTGTGAATCAGAATTAACAAATGTTTCTTATGGAGTTCGTACTCACAGGCCCATGATCAGCGAGTTACGAAAAGAATTTTCCACTATCCGGTTTTTTGATCCGCTCGCCGTTTTCTGTTCAAACAATATGTGTCGGTTTAGTGAAAAGGAATTTTTCTACTATTACGATACGGACCATCTTTCCCATCGGGGAAGCGAAGTCTATGCGGAAAAGTTTCTTAGCGAAATGAATTTATAACCACTGGAGCGACTGATAATCAGTCGCCACCAGCATTCTGAGCTGGGCCATCTTAGAATCTTCCTGATAACCAAGTAAGCGCGCAACAATTCTCGTTCTGAGTTTTGCATCTTCATCGAAATTATAGGAATCGATCAATGTCTGAAGATGGATGAGATTGATGCCGAAGGTGGAAACGTATTCTTCGATCACTTTCTTATCGTGAGCAAGAATTCTCATGAACTGCATACCCACTTTAGCGCGGAAAAGATTTGAGATATCGCGGGCGAGCTCACCCTTTCTGACAATCCGGCAACGGGCGCGAAAAATGGTGCGCGAAAGATTCTCGGGTTTCAGCTGAATGAGATCTTCGTAAGTAAGTCCTTTCAGAAGAGGATACTGCGGAAGATTGATCATGATGGGAAGCTCTTCTGCTTCTGGAAAGTTCGGAATGTTCTCGACGAGCATGCCGTCCTCCGAGATGTTCAGCACCTGGGCGGAGTAGACATGCTTTCCGTCAAGAAAGAGCATCTTCCCTTTATGGGGGGCGCGGAGGTAACGGCGCTGGTATCGTCCGACGATCATAAAAGCTTCGAGGCAATTTCCGACAGCGGCGAACGCTCACCGACTGAAAGTTTCACGTGAGCAACGATGTCTTCACCTTTAAGTTTATCGATGGTGTAAACGAGACCGTTATTCAACGAATCGAGATACGGGTTATCGATCTGCTCAGAGTCACCAGTAAGAACGATCTTCGTTCCTTCACCGGCACGGGTGATGATGGTCTTAATTTCATGCGGAGTTAAGTTCTGAGACTCATCCACAATCATAAACTGCTGAGGAAGTGAGCGACCACGGATGTATGTGAGTGGTTCAACATGGAGAAGGCCCTGGTTAATGAGCTCATCCCAGGTCGTCATCTCATTGCGAGCGCGCTGGTTTCCGAAGAGGAAATCGATGTTATCGAAAATCGGCTGCATCCATGGACCCAGCTTCTCGCTGATATCACCCGGAAGAAACCCGAGATCGCGACCCATGGGAACGATCGGGCGCGATACGAGAACGCGTGAATAATTCTGCTTGGTGATGGCACACTCGAGACCTGCGGCGATCGCGAGAAGGGTTTTCCCTGTTCCTGCTTTACCGACGAGAGACACGAGATTGATTTCGTTATTCAAGAGAGCATCGAGAGCGAATTGTTGTTCGATATTTTTTGGATGGATTCCCCAGACTCCTTCCTTAGGTTTAATGAGGGGAACAATCCCGCCCTTCCGAGCGTGATATCTTCCAAGAACTTTTTTGAACGGGTTATTTTTATCAACGAGTACCAGATACTCATTTGGATAAAGATTTTGAATGTCACCTGGTTCGATTTTCAGGAATCTTTCTTTTTCAAATTCTTCGACTTTCTCAAGATCAAAAGGAACTACACGCTGGCCTGAATAAAGTTCTTCGATGCTGACATCAGTTGTTTCGTAATCTTCAGCATGAATATTTACGGCATCTGATTTCAGACGGAGGTTAATGTCTTTTGTAATGAGAGTAACGTTTTCGCCGGCATCTTTCAGGTTCATGGCAGCGGCGAGAATGAGGTTATCATTCAGGTCGAGGCGAAGTTCTGTCGGAGCAGTTCCCTTGTAACCTTTCGTGACGCTCACCTGGAGAGATCCGCCGTTATCAAGAGTGATTCCCTTGAAGAGAGATCCCTGTGAGCGGAAGCCATCGATCAGACGAGAGAAGTAACGGGCGTTTCTTCCGTTTTCATTCTGGTCTTTCTTGAACTTATCCAGTTCTTCGATAACGGTCAGAGGAATAAATACTTTATTGTTTGAACCGAATTTGTTGATGGCGAGAGGGTCAAGCAGGAGAACGTTAGTATCCAGAATGAAAGTCTTGTTCAAAAACTCCTCCTATCCGTGGGGGTATTAGCGTCATGTACGTAGCGCGTCTGAATTTAGGATAGAAAATTAAGCATCGAATGAAAAGTCAAATAAGGTGACAGATATGACGAAGCGACTGCTTTTGGTCTGCCGATACTTGGAGCCCAATTCCACCTCGTAAATCCCTGCGGTGGTTTTGATGAAACCCAAGTCAATTGTCGCCCCGTAGCTGTAGTAACCAGAATTCATTCCGGCCATGACTGAAAGACCCGGAATCCCGATTTCTCCTCCCACACGGAGGCGTTTGCCGAAATCCATCTGCTCATTTAACGCGCGGATATCAGCCGACATAATGTAGTGAAAAATTCCGAAATCCTGTCCGAAAGCGCTCCCCAGATTGACCTGATCGCGATTACTGGCGACTTTGAGATTGTTTGGATTTTTTTGAACCTTGAAGTCAGTTCCCGTAATATCCAGAGCGGCAAGTCCGATGACAAACTGGGAATTAGCAACCTTCACGACATGCTCAAATCCGGCATCAAATCCCCACGCCTGACCTTTCACACGACCAAGGCTTTTCACAATTTTAGAAACCCCATCCTGATCAAGAGAGTTCAGTACTGTGGGAGACAAAAGGCCGATCCGGTCTGAAATCCCTGTGCGTTCAATGTATTTTGCCCCTATACCGAGCGAAGTCTGCGAACCACTGGTGGATTTTTTATTCAGTCTTCCGGAGCCGATCGGTATCGCAAATCCCGCCGCCACTCCCCGGTCACTTCTCAGATCAATATCCATTGTAGGATTGGCCTTATTCCGGAGAAGAACGTCGTAGGAATCTGCAACGATGGCAGTGAGACCAAAATTAAACATCTTGAATCCGGGGGCCGTATTAGCACCCGCGTGTACCGGGTAATTCATTAACCGATCCGAAGCACCGACGGGATCATTAGGAAAATTCTTGAAGCGGTCCATGTTGGCCAGAACATTTGTCCCCGTGGCAGTTCCATTCAGGGGATACATGGAAAAATCACTCTTGTGCCGGCCAAGAGTTGCCGGATTATAAAAGAGAGTAAAAGCATCATCATTAATTCCGGTGAAAGCATCTCCCATGAGAAGTCCACGAGGGGAACGAAGTGTGTACGGATTATCAAAGCCAAAAGCAGAGCAGGAAAGAATGAGGAGGAGAAGTAGAAACTTCATCACTCATGCTCCGATTCGAGAACCAGAGCAAATAGAAATTCTGCATTATTCATGTCGGAAGCGTTCGCAAGAAGTGTCTCGCACGCCGAAGGTGACGTGACATCGAGAAGATAACCGACACCGGCGGCATTTGCTGTTGTCCGGTAAGTATTCAGCTCTGTCACAATATTTTCGAGTGAACTCAGAGTGCTTGAAGAAGAAAGATCGATTGTGTTGAGTGTATCGTAAATATTCGTCATGAGAGTGAGGCCTTCGCACATACGAACGATACGATTGGCCGCCAGATCAGAATTTCCTTTGCTGATACCATTGCAGGCATTCGTCCCTGGGAAGGAGCCAACGACTGCGATCGCGGGGGCGTAGGTGTAGTTGAGGTAACACAAATTCGTATTCGTCCCCGCACCTTTTTTTCCCGTAGCATCTACGTCTGCGTACCAGTTGAGATATTTCCCCAGCTGCATGATCGAGTAGATCAACACCTGCACTCCCATGTCCTCGCCGTGCCTCACGCCGA
The DNA here is from genome assembly GCA_046593575.1 of Bacteriovoracaceae bacterium. GTDB lineage: Bacteria > Bdellovibrionota > Bacteriovoracia > Bacteriovoracales > Bacteriovoracaceae > Peredibacter. The sequence goes on along the minus strand of JBKJNQ010000050.1, from coordinate 2,463 downwards.
AATCAGTATTTCTGGTTGTTTGTTTGAAGTCAGTTCGGCCAAGAATAGTCAGGGCTTTTTTCATCGCTAAGTAATTAGCGGAATCAACGGATGTTTCATCGGAGTAACTCAGGATGGAAATACTTTTCAAAAGGAAGTTCGAGTCGATATTGGAAATATCATTATCCACGAAACTGATTTCGTTGAAACCTGCCTTGCAGGCGTAGGCACTCGCAAGCGTCTTTATCCAGACTGGATTTTTATCCTGATCTTTCAGATCTTCGAGGATCTTAATCGCTTCGGCACACTTAGCATCCGACAGAAGTGTCAGTGCTCGATCGATGCCGATATCAGCTGCTTCCTCCGGACTAGCGGCGCAGGAGATAAGAGCGATAAAACAAATAATAAGAATGAAATTTATGTATTTTCTCACCTCTCAATTATATCGCTTGAGAGGGGGCATTTCAGAGGGGGGACGAAGTTGCCCTAAGTCGTCTTGTGGAGATACCTGATGATTTTAGTTATCGCTTCTTGAAAGGGAATTTCTTCAATCACGAGCGATATCCTCGCGGTATTTGGCATTCCGAAATCATGGCCCGGGACCACGGCAATTCCTTCCTGATGAAGGAGCTCATCGGCAATCTTGTAAGAGTGGTCATCCCCTTCCACATTATCGAAGCGCCCGAACATCGGAGTCCGGGAGAAATCGATCAGAAAGTAGAAAGCGGACGTACTTTGATACCAGCAATGACCCAGATTTCCCTCGCGGAATTTCTCCCGCAAAGTGGCAGCATTGGAACGAATGTGGTTTCTCACGGGTACCAAAAATGAATCAATATGTGAGAGATCAAAATCCATGAGCGCTCTCTGAATAAGACTATTGGGACCGGAAGTTGTCTGACCCTGAATTCTCGACATCGCATCTATCACGGCCTTCGGAGCAATCGCCCAACCAAGGCGAAGCCCGGTGCTTGCGAGAGTTTTTGAGATCGCGCGGATGATGATGGTTTGATTGATGAGAGAGTGATCATACTGATAGAAGTAGGACGGCTTCGGATCAAAATAACTGATCTCCGAATACACTTCATCACTTATGATCACGACGTTCGGATAATCTTTCAGGAACGCCGCAAATTCTTTCATCCACGCTTCAGAGTAATGTACGCCGGAGGGGTTATTTGGACTGTTGATGATGATACATTTTGTCCGGGGACTCATGATCTTCCGGATGTCATCAAGAGAAGGAACAAAGGCATCAAAGACATTCGACTTCACAACCGCGGGGATTCCTCCCCAGAACTTGATCATCTCCGGATACGAAACCCAAAACGGAGCGAGGAGAACAACCTCATCACCCGGATCAATCACCGCACCTAGTGCATTGTAGATCGAATGTTTTGATCCGTTCGACATCATACAATCAAAAGTTGTTTCAAAAAGCTCCGCCGCCAGTTCGCGGGTTTCATAAAAATGTTTCAGGAGCTTTTTCCGTAGCCCCGGAAATCCCGCTGAAGGACAGTACTGATAAGATTTTAAAAAGTTAAGCTGATGATGAATTTTTTCGACGAACTCCGGAAGCGGCTTGATCGGTAACTGGCCGCCGGAAAGATTGTAGATGACTTTCCCTTCTTCTGAGAGAGAAATCGCCCTTTCATTGAGCTTCATGGTGATACTATCGGGGATACCGATGACTCGCGAACTTAAATGCATAATTTGAATCCTGTTACTTCTTCAGTTTCTTCATCTCTTCCTGGACCAGGGGAGGAACAAACGAAGTGATGTCACCATCGTGAATGAAAACTTCCTTCACGAGAGAACTTGAAATGTAATATAGCTTCTCACTCGTCATGAGAAAAACGGTGTCGCAATCCGGATTAATTTTTCTGTTCATCGAGGCCATCTGAAATTCGATTTCAAAATCTCCGGTAGGACGGAGTCCCCGGACGATCGAGCCAATTTTACTTTGGCGAGCGTACTCAACGATGAGACCGGTCCACGATTCCACTTTGATCTTGGGCTCGTGAGCGAAAAGTTTTTTCAGGACTTTTACTCTCTGAGCAGTCGACATGAGGGGGGTTTTTGTGGGTGATACGGCAACGACCACGATGAGTTCATCAAAGATCTTGAGAGCTCTCTGAACAATGTCCAGATGACCATTGGTGAAGGGGTCGAAAGTCCCGGCATAGAGCGCACGTTTTTTATCCATGGCTCAAGTTTACTTCAGTTTACCGACAACTACAAAGTGATCCCCCTGTTCCACAATTTTAATAATTGAATGGAACGCTTGGGTTATCTGATCCTTGGGTGGGCCCTTGAGGCGGTCCGTCTCAAGCCAGAGCTCTCCGGCATAGCCCTTCTCTTTCAGGATTTTGAGGCCCTCAAGGTAAAGCTTATGATCTTCATAAGGAGGATCAAAATAGAGAATGCAGGAGTCATCGAAGTAAGAAATCTCCCGTTCAAGGAACTTCTTTGCGTCAGACTGAC
>JBKJNQ010000141.1:0-22441 GCA_046593575.1 Bacteriovoracaceae bacterium | reverse complement strand
AAAACGGGACAAGGCCGCCTGTCTGGAACTGTTAAGCGATGTTGAAGATTACCTTGCTCATAAAACAGATACAGTATGAATATTGAAAATGTTCCCTTCATGACGACTGACTGGAGTTCCATTGTTCCCACTGAGCATCCGGGTGAAACAGGCAAGGCGTATTGGAGGACACTGGAAACCGGAAATATCAGAGTACGGATGGTGGAATACACTGCCGGCTACATGGCAGACCATTGGTGTTCGAGAGGTCATGTGATCCTGGTTCTAGAAGGAGAGCTGATCACTGAACTTGAGGATGGGCGGAAGTTTGTCCTCACAAAAGGAATGAGCTATCAGGTATCAACAAACGCTGAAGCACACAGATCCATCACAACAAATGGCGCGAAACTCTTTATTGTCGATTAGTGTTTCCGCGAAGTTTATTTAAATATTTTAGGACGGTCGGGGCTTCGCTTAGATCGAGCTTGGCCTTCATCACCAGCCCCACTAATTCCTTCTGGGTTATTTTTCCCAGCGCCAGAACTTCGCATCCCCGCATCTCAATCATGTCGGTGCGCTCAGAGATCGTATGGTACTGAGGCCAGAGATTATTTTCGTTGTTACTTCCGCCAGCGCATAAGGGGATGTAGTGATCAACTTTGTATTGCCCGCGATCTCCACTCAGGCTGTAGCCCAATTTTCTGTAGTTGATGAAGACTAGTTCTTTGGTTGCTGAGTTTACATCGCGCTCACAATAAGGAATTTGTTCCGGATAGCGATGAGCAGTAGGGCTGTTGCAAAGAGAACCTGGAGTGAGATTCACATCCGGCCCTCGGGGATAAGCATTTCCTGCAAAAGAGTGACTGGCGAACGACAACACGAGAAGAACAAGGATGTTTTTCATAAGGCGTATTATGGGAGATTCCCCCTTAAATGTGAATGAACCGGGTAATAACTTCAGTATGAAATCCTTAGATCTGGTTTCGATAAAGTTTGGCGTCCAGTACCGCCTGGTGAAAATCATACCAGGATGTCCAGCGCCGGATCTCAGCGTCGGTCACATCGAGTTCCCGAAGGTTCATGATAAAAAGATCAGAGCCTCCCATCCGGAACCGCGTGCTCTCGGCCTGTGCCATGATCCGGGTTCTCTTCGCCTCTGAGGTCGTCGTCAGGAAGCGCTCGTGAGTGAGCTGGATGATCTTAAGTGTCGCCTCGTAGTTCGAACGGAGTTCTCTTTCCGTGTAGAGAAGACGCTTTTCCAGTGCGCGAAGTTTAAATTCTTGCTCGACAGTTTTTCCCTCCGCTTTTCGATTTTCGAGAGGAAAATCAAAACGCACACCGACCTGCAAACGATCGGGGTCGTAGGGGACGTTTCGGCCTGAGAGTTCCCGCGCCCCCAGGACGTCGATCCCAAGGCCCGGCAACCGGGATTGTTCTGCCAGCGCTCGCTGGAGGGAGTTCTTCTTCTTTTCTATCGTGAGGATTTTGATCTGGGGAGTTTCATCGACGACAAACGCATCCGTAAAGTTCGGCGCTTCGATGCGGGAAAGAACATCTTCGGTAAGATCCGAAACCGATGAGAGGTCATCAACGTAGAGCCGGAGGACGGCTTCGATTCCCCGGAGTTTTGCTTCCGACTTCAGGATCTCGGCTTGCCTCTTATCGATCGAGCGTTCGTTGTCAGTCAGTTTTACTTTCTCGACATCTCCGCGACGAAACTTTACCTGGAGCATATCCTCGCGCTTTTTGGCGAGCTCCAGAATCTCACGATTAATTCTCAGGATCCGGTCTTCGGCGATCCACTTGTAGTAAAGCGAGAGTGCCTTATGGACATAAATATTCTGCTTAAGAAAAAGTTCTTCCTTAGACTGTTCTCTGGTGAGTTGCTTGAGGGCGAGGTTCGTTCGTCCCTGGTCGGTGGACGAATCCCGGAGCAAGGGTACCGACAGGCCTGCGAAAATCTCGCCGGCAGCTGAAGTATCGTATTTTCCGTCGTACGGTGCAAACAGTCCCGAGCCCTGTCGGTGACCCGCGATGAGATCAATCCCGCGCAGACCCGTGTCTCTTTCTACGGTCGTTTCGAAGTATTGGTTTTCGTATTTATCTTCGATGCGGTTTCGGGATTTGAATTTGAGCTTGTGATCAAAATTTCCTTCGGCCGACGTCACCGCGGCTTCCGAGGCCTGTTGTTTCATGCGTGCTTCCTCGAGAAGAGGAAAGTTTCTGATCACCGCCTCCCGGAGTTCCACCGGGGTCAGCGCCCGGAGAGTGAGGGGAGATAAAAGGAGAAAGAAAAAAAGCATCATTTCTTTTCTCCGCGGTCTTGGTCATTTTTCATGGCCCCCACTTCCGAGCGATAGGGTTCCGCGACTGCCGGGATGTTATTAAGCTTCCGCCAGATTTCTTTCAGGATAAACGAATCGGACAGGCGCACATACGCCCGGGCGTGGAGTCCCAGCCTCAGGACAGCGTTTGAAGGCCACGGGCCTTGAGGAACGAGGAGCACGCGAAACTTTCCGCCGTTCGCACTGGCCTGGTCAACGAGGTGAACTTTTCCGGAGAAAGTATTAATCGCAACTGCGGGCCAACCGGGGATTTGAAGTGAAGGCCAGCCTTCGAACTGAATCCGCGCCGTGTTTCCGACTCGAATCATGGGAGACTCGTCTCCGTCGATCCAGACTTCCACCGCCGGAGACTTTACGTCCGGAGAAAACATCGCCACTGGAGTTCCTTTTTTGATCAGCTCTCCTTGCTCACCTGGAAGCAGGCGCACGACCCAACCGTCTCGAGGTGCGCGGATGACCTGACTAGATTGCTTTGAGTACTGTCCCTCGGCCTTGGTGAGAGTGACTCTGGCCTTGGCAACGTCCATCTCGATTTTTGAGAAATCAATTTTTGCTTTTTCATATTCTTTCCGCGCTGAGAGTCCTTCGCGGAAAAGTTGCAGCTGACGGTCGGTGTTGATTTTCGCTGTGTCTCGCATGAGAGTCGCTGACTCAAGCCCTGACCGAGCGGCTTCGCGCTCCTGAGCATAGCGCTGGAGGAGCTGGGGATCGTTGTCGGTGATCTCGGCGATGAGGTCGCCCTGCTTTAAGTACTGACCTTCTTTCACGTGCCAGGTTCCGACGAAACCGTCGACGGCAGCAGTGATGCGCTGGGGTCTTTCGTTCGGGTCGATGGACGTCAAAAGTCCCGAGCCCGTAGAAAAAGCAATCCACGGAAGAAAGAGACAGCCCAAGAGGCATGCAAGAATTATTCCGATCACGCGCGGATTCTCCGGAAGAAAAGGGACTTTCGGTGTGAGAAGAGAGTCTAGGTTCATGGATTTTCTCCCAGAGCTTTTTCCAGTTTGATCATGCTCGTCTCGAGGTCATAAAGTGACTCCATGGTCTTCGGAAGCTTCGTCACCGAAACCATGATTCCAGTCAGGATGATTTCCGCCGCCACGAGCTGCCCCACCGAGAGCTCTTCACTTTCGATGAAGACGATTCCAAGGCCCAGAAGAATGAGCTGAGAGATAACGAAGGCCGAGCTCACGATTATGGTCGCGCGCCGAATGAAAAAGAAGTGAGCGTCACGGGCCCCGAGAAAATCAGCGAAGTCACCGTCGCTTAAATTGTTTCCTTCGAATTTATTTTCCACCATTTTATATTTCTCATCAGATTCTTTCACCGACGAGGCGAGCGCTGGTCTCCAGGATGAAAACACGAGCCAGATGGTCCCCGCAGTCAGGAGCGGAAGCACCAGAAACGCCGGATGAAGACTCATGATCACCAGAAACCCAAAGAGGATCGAAAGTCCGAGTTCGACCAAGTGACTGAAAGAGAGGCTGAAGCTTTTCATCACGGCCTGGATCTCCAGCATGTAGTGGGACTTTTGCGCCCTCACGGTTTCCACCCAGCGCCGCGCTTCGGAGATAAAAATCTCCCGCTGAAGATACTCGAGCAGGATGAACTGGCCATAGCGCAGGACCTGAGACAGCGAAAGGAAGACCAAAAGAAGAACGAGAAAGATCACCGTGTTCCCGACGAGCGATGAGAGGGCCAGACTGTTAACGAGATATTGAGTCGCAAACGGAATGATCAGCGTCGATAGCCCGAAGAGGATCGCGATCACGATGTAGCGCTTCGAGAGTCTGGAGCGAAGGGCAGTCTGCCGAAACCGATCACTTAAAATCATTAGCGCATCTCCCGGATGAGAACACCCATCTCTTTAATAAAATCCTTATCCGGATGCTCTTCTTTCGTGAGTTCCCGAATCGCCGCGATGAGGCCCGAGATGTTTTGTCCCTTTTCGGCGTAGACACTGAGGATTTCACTTTCGAGCGTCGAGGCCTTGAGATCCTTGATCGGAATAAGCGAATGTTCAAGCATCAGAGAGATCAGTTTCGATTCTCTCTTCCGGAGTTCGGTGTGAGTTTTAAGCGAAGCTTCGATGCGCGCTTGAACCTGGCCCTTGATGACTTTCCTCAGTTCCGGATGGCGATTGAGGATAAGGGCCGTGTCCTCGCGGATTTCCAGAAGCGTTCGAGCTTCCTGACTCTGCACTTTTTTTTCTAAATCTGTTTTAACTGAATTCGTAGCGCAGGAGACGGTGAAGACTAAAGCAAATAACCAAAACATAAAAACCTCCGTTTTTTGTTTTGGTCTCGTTCTTTCATCGCGTACCGGGATCGTGAGATCCGTGCTGACGGTATGGCGTACTTCGTAGTGAAGCGACTACTCCCCAATAATGAGATCATACACGAAAAAATCTGAGATTAAAATGGATTAATGAGATAAGTTCTATTGTTTAAACGAATACATTGAGTGATGCCAGGGCCATGTAAACGGGCATCCCTAGGGTGATATTGAAAGGAAACGTGAGCCCCAGCGCCATGGGGACATAGAGCCCCGGGTCGGCATCTGGTGCTGCCAGTTTCATCGCTGCCGGTACGGCAATATAAGAGGCAGAAGCCGCTAGAACCGCGAAAGTGAAACGGTTGGCCGGATCTGCAGTCACGATTCCGGAGAGGATGGCGGTAATACTTCCGAAAAAGAGTGGGGCGAGGAGCCCGAAAGCTAAAATGATCGGACCGTACTTCAGGCATCCACCGATTCTCCGGGCGGTGACCATGCCCATTTCTAAAAGAAATATGGCGAGGAAACCTTTGAAGATGTCCGTCGTGAATGGGCGAATGCCCTCGGCCTGTTTTGCGTCTGAAACTAATCCGATCACGAGACTCCCGAAGATAAGAATCACACTTCCATTCGTGAGCGAATGAGAAAGTATCGGAAGAAGCGGTCTTGCACTTTCTTCAGCACTGGCGGAGAAGCGTTTCATCAGCACGACGCCGACGACAATCGCCGGAGCTTCCATCAGCGCCATGACAGCGACCATGTGGCCTCCGAATTTCATCCCTCGCGATTCGAGGAACGCCGCTGCCGCAACGAAGGTCACAGCACTGACGGATCCATACGTCGCTGCCACCGCCCCAGCATTGATCACCCCAAGTTTCCGTCTCAGGATAAAGAAGACGATGACCGGGATAACACTCGCCAGAAGAAATCCGAGCACCAGAGACCCGAGGATTTCGCTATTAAACGTCCCGTGCGAGAGTTCTTGCCCCCCTTTAAAACCAATGGAAAATAAAAGGTAGAGAGAAATGAACTTTACGGTTGGTGCCGGAATCTCGAGATCGCTCTTCACCAACGCAGCAAAGATCCCGAGTCCAAAAAAAAGGAGCGTCGGGTTGGTGAGACTACTAAGAAGGAGTTCCGGGTTCATTGAGCGATCCTTTTTTCTATCTTGCTCAAATTTAACCGAAGTTCTATCTTCTAGATAATCGATTTATCTCATCGAACCTATTGGAGAAAACAATGGCCTGGCTGAACTACCATCACCTTTACTATTTTTATAAGATCGCTGAGACCGGTTCGGTTTCAAGAGCAGCCGAGGAACTTCGTATTGGTCAGCCAACACTAAGCTCACAGCTTAAAGAACTTGAAGGAAACCTCGGCGAACTTTTCGAGCGCAGGTCACGAGGACTTTTTTTGAACGAACGCGGAAAGATGGTCTACCGATACGCCAAAGAAATTTTTTCTCGCGGTGATGAATTACTCGCCGTCCTCGATCGAGGACAGCTTGCCCTTCAGCGCGAACTAGTCGTAGGAGCTCAGGAAGGAGTACCGAAGGCGATCATCGCGCAGAGTATTCAGCGCATTCAGAAGAAGACGCATCTGAAGATCCGGGTTCGCGAAGGCGAGGCGCCGCTCATTCTTGACGAACTCCTCGAAGGGAAGATCGATCTCATGATCCTCGACCACGAACTTTCTCACGTGGAAAAAACCATCGCCTACTTTCCGGTGGGAGAAGAGAAAGTCTGTTTCTGGGGAGCTGAAAAATTCAAGTCTTTAACGAAGAACTTCCCCGGCTCACTCGAAGGAGCACCGATGGTTCTTTCCACCACGGGTCATCCTTTGCGGCAGGCGGTAGAAAATTTTCTCTCGGGTCATCGGTTGAGCGTAGAGGTAGTCATCGAAGCTCCGGACACTGCACTGGTAAAAGAACTTGCGACCTCGGGAGCGGGAATCGTCGCCCTTGGTGAAAAAACTGTGAAGGCCTGGGCCAGGGCCGGGCGCTTGCACAAGATTGGCACACTCCCTTACGTTCAGAAGTATTCCCTCGGAACGCTCAAAAAATTCCTTAAGGATCCTCTGTCGGATGTGATCCGGGAAGAATTTAAAGTATGACTCTGAGCTGAAGTTTATTCGGCAGCTATAAACAAATCGAAAGAAGTCTCATACAATTCCTTGGTAAGTAAGCACGCTAGTCTTTAACGAGGACCACCTTATGTTGAAATTTATTTTTTTGCTGGTCTGTTTATGTTCTGAGCTATGGGCCTTCGATCATGAGCACAAGGCCTTTACTCTGGTGCTCTCTAAAACAGTTACCCGCGTCGGAAATCAAACCCTCGTTGATTACCGTTCCTTAAAAAATAATCCCGCAGAACTCAAAACTTACCTTAAGAATCTTTCAGATCTTTCTCAGCGAGAGTTTGCTTCCATGACAAAAGAAGAGCGACTTGCGACTTTGATCAACGCCTACAATGGCCACACTCTTCTCCTTGTAGCGCAGAATTATCCGGTGAAATCGATTCGGGACATCGGGCCTTTTTATAGTACTCCCTGGAAAAAAGATTTTATTTCGTGGCAAGGTAAGGATGTAAGCCTCGATCATCTGGAGCACGATCTGATACGGAAAGATTTTCAGGAGCCAAGGATTCATTTTGCACTGGTGTGCGCGGCCATGAGCTGTCCGAATCTCCGGACCAGTGCCTATTCGAGTCAAGGCCTGGAGAAAGAGCTCTCACTCGCGGCAGATGAGTTCCTGAAAGATCCAAAGAAAAACTGGCCCGAGGTAAAGGACGCTTCTTCGATTCTCCACGTCTCGAGTATCTTTAAATGGTACGGAGATGACTTCGGCCGACCTGAAAAGCAAAAAAGCTTTCTTATAGAGCACATGGGTTTGAAAGAAAAATTGGGCACAAAGACCGTCACCTTGGATTTCCTTGATTACGATTGGAGTCTCAATGAAAAAAAATAAGATTTTAAAGTTCTCTGTCATGGGACTTCTGTTAGCGGGACTTGTCGTCTTCTATTTTAGTGGAGGAGCCGAATATTTTTCTCTGAGTTTTCTTCAGACCAAGCTCGGCAACTTTAAGCATCAATTTGAAGAAAATCCTTTGAAAGTCGGACTGATTTTTTTCGGAACCTATGTCCTTGTCACCGCTCTTTCTTTCCCGGGTGCCGCGGTCATGACTCTGCTGGCGGGTGCTCTTTTCGGGCCGCTCTTAGGATTAGGTATTGTGTCGATTGCCAGTACGCTGGGATCGCTTCTAGCGTTCCTCACTTCGCGCTTTGTCCTCAGGGATTTTCTTTTGAAGAAATTTCGCAAGCAGTTTCAAACCATCGATATAAATATTGAAAAAGACGGAGCATTCTATCTTGCGACTTTGCGGCTCGTGCCGGTATTTCCATTTTTTATCGTAAACCTCGTCATGGGGCTCACCAAAATTCCTGCACTCACTTTTACTTGGGTAAGTATGCTGGGTATGCTTCCCGGGACTGCGGTGTTTGTTTTTGCTGGTCGGCAGTTTTCCCAGCTCGAGAGTCTTAAAGGAATCATGTCTCCTGGGATGATTGGAGCATTCGCCCTTTTGGGTCTGCTCCCAATCGTTGGGAAATGGAGCATGAACACGGTGAAAAAAAGAAAGGCCTACAAAGGTTTTAAAAAACCAAAAAAATTCGACTACAATCTCGTGGCGATAGGTGCCGGATCAGCAGGGCTCGTCACTGCGTATATCGGAGCGGCGGTAAAAGCTAAAGTTGCACTCATCGAGAAAACGCGCATGGGTGGGGACTGCCTCAACACCGGCTGCGTCCCGAGTAAGGCCCTGATCAAATCAGCAAAGGTTGCTCATCTGCGCCATCACGCACACACCTTCGGCTTCTCTGAGATTCGGATAAACTTCAAATTTTCTGATGTCATGGATAGAGTCAAGCGCGTGATCCAGGAAGTGGCGCCTCACGACAGTGTGGAGCGCTACGAGAGTCTCGGAGTTGAGTGCATCGAAGGCAAAGCGACGATCCTCGATCCCTGGACCATTGAGGTGAATGGAAAAAAAATCACCACAAAAAATATGGTTGTCGCTACCGGTGCAGGTCCATCGGTTCCGCCCATCGAAGGACTCGGCCGAATTCCCTATGTAACGTCGGAGACTCTTTGGGACATCCGGGAATTACCAAAAAAATTTCTCGTGGTGGGTTGCGGTCCCATCGGAGTTGAAATCGCACAGGCATTTGCGCGCTTTGGTTCGGAAGTTACGATCGTTGAAGCAGGAGAAAGGATCCTTTCCAAAGAAGATCCGGAAGTTTCCACACTGCTTGAGAAGGTTCTCACAGGCGAAGGAATTAAGATTCTCACACGCCATAAAGTACGGGGCTTCACGGAAACCTTTGCGATCTGCGAGCACGAAGGAAAAGAAGTTCATCTCGATTGTGATCTGGTTCTTCTGGCCCTGGGTCGAAGCGCCAACACCCGAGGGTTTGGACTTCAGGAACTCGGTGTGAAACTTAGAAAGAACGGCACCATTGAAACCGACGAATACCTCCAGACAAATCTTCCCAACATTTTTGCCTGCGGCGATGTCACAGGTCCTTATCAGCTCACTCACATGGCGGCCCACCAGGCATGGTACTGTGCCGTCAATGGCCTCTTTCCTCATAAGTTCAAGGTTGATTACGGAGTTGTTCCTTGGTGCACGTACACTGACCCTGAAGTCGCGACCGTCGGTGAAACTGAGACCAGTGCTCGGGAAAAAGAAATTGAATTCGAAATCACGACCTTCGAGATGGCCGATCTGGATCGGGCGATTACTGAAGATGAAAGGCAGGGATTAGTAAGAGTCATCACGGAAAAAGGTAAGGATAAAATCCTCGGGGCTACCATCGTGAGTTCCCAGGCCAGTAGCATGATCACGGAGTTTGTTACGACGATGAAATACAAGAAAGGTCTCAATTCAATTCTCGGAACGATTCACGTTTATCCGAGCTTCAGCGAGGCCAATAAATACGCCGCGGGAAACTGGAAGAAGGCACACGTAAATCCGCGGACACTGAAACTTCTTTCAACGTTTTTTTCCTGGAGACGGGGGTAGGATGCTGACAGTACTTTTTTCCGCTCACAATGAAGAGAGGAACATTTTTTTCTGGGAGTCACTTCGAAGACTCGAAGAATTCCGCGTCCGGGGATTTCCCATTGAGCTCATTGTGGGTGCTTCACCGGGAAATGATAAAACACTTCAGAAACTCGCAGGCCTTGGGATAAAATTCGTGACGGTGGAAACGACCAAGCGCGCCCAACGTTACAACCAAGCGCTTAGACTTTCGATATCTGGACCAAGGGATCTCATTTTACTTCATCATCCTCGAAGTCTCATCGAGCCTGAGGGAATAGACGCTTTGGGAGCACTTTCAGACGATACCCATTGGGGAACTTTTACTCATGCCTTTGATGAAGATCATCCGCTGCTGAAGTTCACCTCATGGTGGTCCAATTTTGTCCGGGGAGATCTTCGAAAAATTTATTATCTCGATCATTGTCTTTTTCTCCGGAGAAAGCTCCTTGAGCAGGTTGGGGGAGTTCCGGAGGTAGAAATATTTGAAGACACTCTTCTTTGCTCGAAGCTTGCACATCTGGGTCTTCCCCTGAGACTTCCCTTTCGGAGTACCACGTCTTCGATTCGTTTTCGTGAACGGGGACATTATCGGCACGCGATTATGAATCAGTATTTGAAAATCCGATTTCTTCTTAAGGGTGATTTTAAAAAGATGAACGATGAATACGAGCGCGGAGCGGATCTCAACACCGAAGTCCCTTATGATTGATCAGAAACTGAGACCTGTGGTGGGAAGATGCGCGATACCGGTGACAAAGATTCTCGCGCGTCTGGGAGTTACACCGAATTTCTTAACTGTCCTCGCCTTCTTTGTTTCTTCAAGCGCGGGCGTTGCTGTCATCATGGGACATCCGTTTTTTGCGCTCATCTTGTGGTGGCTCGGAAGACTCATGGATTCTCTGGATGGAGAACTCGCCCGGTATCTGGGTAAGACGTCGGTCTTCGGAGCTTTTCTAGATATCACTTTGGATATGCTGGCGTATTCTTTTCTCATCGTCTGTTTCGACCGGGGTCATCCGGCATTTCATACTTCATGGATTCTCATTCTTTTTCTCTATATCGGCTGTATCACCTCAGCACTGAGTCTCGGTGTGCTTCAGGATAGTCAAAAGAAGGAAAGATCGGATAACCGCGGTCTACGCCTTGCTTCGGGGCTTGCCGAAGGCGGAGAAACCGGGATTGCTTACAGTCTTTTTTTTATTTTCCCCGAGCATCTCTCTATTCTCGTTCCGATCTGGATCGGGATCCTAGCCTTGACGGTCATCGCGCGAATCTTCTATGCTTTTTTCATCACACGGGTATAAAACATGCAAATCTTTCAGTGCCTCCTGGGTCTTATGGCCTTCATTGCTCTCACTTTTTCACTATCCGAAGACCGAAAGGCCGTAGCATGGAAAAAAGTTGTGGGAGGTCTTCTTCTCGGATTTTTTTTCTGTGTGATATTACTCCGCGCCCCGATGGTCTCCGAAGCCTTTCTTATTCTTAATCGTGTCGTTGGGGTTATCGATAGCGTGACTCAAAGAGCCTCGTCCTTTGTCTTCGGTTACCTCGCGGGAGGTCCAGCTCCTTTTGAGTTGAAAAATCCTCAGCACTCTTTCATTATCGCGTTCCGGGTGCTGCCCCTCATTCTTGTGGTCACCGTGCTTTCGAACATCCTTTATTACCTTCGGGTTTTACCCTTTTTCATTGGTTTATTTTCAAAGCTCATTCATCGTTTTTTTGGAATCTCTGGTGCACTTTCTTTCGGAGCAGCAGCGACTGTGTTCTTAGGAACCATCGAAGCTCCGCTCATTGTGAAGCCCTACCTCAGGGGATTTTCCCGTGGTGAACTTTTTGCTCTCATCAGTACTTCCATGGCCACCATCGCGGGCTCTGTGATGGTGCTCTACGCGACCACACTTTCGAAAGTTTTGCCCGGGGCCCTGGGGCATCTCATGATTGCTTCGATCATGAGTGTTCCGGTGGCACTGGCGTTTTCTTTGATCCTTATTCCTCTGGGCAAATCGTCAGAGAACATGGCCGGCGCAGACGCAGTTTCTCAGGCGGTGTATCCGGGTTTTATGGACGCCGTCATCACTGGGATTCAGGAAGGGCTCACCATGGTTCTTCAGATCACGGCGACCCTAATTGTGATATTTGCCTTAGTATTTCTCACAAATGAGATACTGGGTCTTTTCCCAGGCGAAATGACGATTGAAAAATTTTTAGGAACAATTTTAAGACCTGTCATGTGGCTCATTGGTATTCCTTGGGCTGAGACCACTCTGGCCGGCGAACTCATGGGTGTGAAAATTATTTTTAATGAATTCGTGGCCTATCTGCAGCTCCCGGCAGCGGCGCAGGTACTTTCAGGTCCGAGCTTTGTGATCATGACCTATGCTCTTTGTGGATTTGCGAATTTCGGAAGCGCGGGGATCATTGCTGGTGGCCTCAGTGCGATCGTACCCGAACGAAAAAAAGAAATCGCAGAGCTTGCACTCAGATCAATTCTCGTTGGAAACCTCGCAACACTCGCGACGGGGGCGATGGTGGGTCTCGTGGGTGTTTAGGAAAGACGCTTGAATGGGGCGAGAAAGAAATCTTTGATTGCCGGAATTCGCTCCGGAGCATCCGGATCACCGATCACAATTTTATCCTGATTCACATCCAGTCTCAGAGTGCCGTGAAGATAATCCCAAACCGTAAGACCACTTGACCAGTTGGAGTCCGTTTCTTCTTTCTTGATGGAGTGATGAATCGCGTGCATCCGTGGGGTCACGATTAACCAGTTGAGTTTTTTTTCGAATCCCATAGGGAGTCGAATGTTCGAGTGGTGAAAGAGCACTCCTACGAGTGTCAGTCCTTGCCAAAGTGCAAGTGCTGGACCACTAACTCCTATTATAATCACCTGGGCACTTCGCCAGAACACCGAGAGCAACATCTCAGCAAAGTGAAAGCGCAGACCCGTCGTCGCGGTGAGGTCAGCGTCCTGATGGTGAAGTCGATGAAAGCGCCACAGGAAACTCCAGCGATGACTGAGCACGTGCCAGAGGTAGAGGGTGTAATCAAGGAGAAGGAGAGACAAGATAATTTCCGCGATACCGCTGACTTTAAAATAACGAAGAGTTCCCCAGCTCGCAAAACGCGTTTCGGTCGTCAGGAATTTCATGACGGGTTTTTGGAAAAGAGTAATCGTCGCAAAAGAGGCGGCAGCGATCACGAGATTTCTTCCGTTGTGAACGAGAGGAGATTCGACCGACTTTCTAAGACTAGGGATGATGATCATGCTCAGATTTCTTCGGGAAAAGAACGGCGTCATCATTTAAATCCTTGTCTTCCTGAATCTGGGGAGAAGAACCTTCGGGTGCCAGACCTGTCCGCATCCTAAGGGAGCGCCAACCGAGTTTCAGATCGGCCCATCGGTGGGACGGGGTCTTGTATTTCTGGATCGAGAAAGCGTTCACCGGAATTTTCCCCTTGTTTGTAACAAATGTCGAGAACGCCGCGACCCAGGCGTCAAATGAGGCCATGAGTTTCTCATTTTTCACCATGTCCTCTGACTGATTCTCACTGTAGACTGCTTTGTCTCCGAAGAGTTCGTAGTGCCAGAGGTGATCCGGAACTTCGATCCCACTATAACGGCACTGCCACACCAGCGGAGCATAAATATCTCGGGAATCTTTGGGTTCTTCGGCCGGATTAAAATATTCTTTGTGTTCAAGCTTCTTGGGAATTCCCTGGGAATCGAGCTCGGTCCCGCCGCCGTCACCATAACAAAAAAATCCTGCCGTCCGACCTTCCAGATGATTTTGAGAAAGTTCTTCCCAACTAGGATCTTTTTCTAATGCCATCGCGAGTTCCGGATTTTTGTGCTCAATCAGATCCTCGCGGGGATTTCCGCCGCTGGCACAGACCAGGCGATCGAAAAGAAGTTTGAGATTAGACGTGGGGCCATACCAATTTGCAGGCCCCAAAATAGCCCATGCGTCTGCTCGCTCAAGGCGGCGATAGAGATCAAGATCCCACATGAGATCGGGTTCTTTTTTGTCATTTTTTTCATAGCAGTTGCAAGGCCAAACACAAAGCGCCATGGAAGTTGAAACGCAGGCGTTACAACTCTGGATCCGGGAGCGGCCATAAACGTTTCCTAAATCTTCGATATCTACTTCCACATCATTTGGGAGAAGTGATTTCATTCTCAGCATGAGAGTCCGTGCCTTAGAATCAACACCAGGGCAGTTATATTGGCGCCGGTCCGAACCAGCGATGATGAGTACCCGAACAGTCATAAAAATCCTTTTTAACCGCGTAGGATCACGCGGTGCTGACTTTAAGGCTATGGTTGATTCTCCGCCTTTGACCATGAGTCCTGAGAGATTTAAGTTAGTCTTCAGGAGAAAAGTATGGAGAGTTTCGTTGAAAAGATTAAGCACTCGCGGCTTGACCTGGTTCCCGTGTCGGTTGATACCCTGCAAGTAAATATCACCAAGCTTTGTAATCAGGCATGTCGCCATTGCCACGTGGACTCCTCGCCTAAGCGGCGAGAGATGATGAGTGTCGATGATCTCGAGCGGGTTCTCAGAATACTTAAGGATACTCCGACGATCAAAACTCTCGACATCACCGGTGGAGCTCCCGAGCTTCATCCCGCTTTTCGATTTCTGGTTGCGGAGGCACGGAAGCTCGGAACAAAAGTTATCATTCGCCATAATCTTACTGTCACACTCGACCCGCATCCCATGACTCAGGAATCGATGGATTGGCTTCCGGATTTTTTCCGGCAAGAGAAAGTGGAAGTCGTTTCTTCGCTTCCGTACTACCGGGAATATCTCACGGACCGTCAGAGGGGGAGTGGTGTCTTCCGGAAATCACTTTTAGGACTCAAACTTTTAAACGAACAAGGCTTCGGAAGAAACCCTGAACTCGTGCTGAATCTCGTCTACAATCCTGCGGGGCATTTCCTTCCGGGACCTCAAGCAGACCTGGAAAAAGAATATAAGCGTGAGCTTTCAAAATCTCATGGCATCGATTTTCATTCCCTCTTTGTTTTGACCAATATGCCGATTCACAGATTTCAGGAAGATCTGGTGCGCTCTGGGCACGCTGAAGAGTATATGGAAAAACTCGAAGCAGCGTTCAATCCGGAGGCAGCTGTGGGGGTCATGTGCCGCTCGATGATTTCCGTCAGTTGGGACGGAAAACTTTTTGACTGCGACTTCAATCAGATGCTGGAAATTCCAGTGAGTTCTGACGCTGGAAGCTTCACGCTTTCCGACTTCGACGACCAAAAACTACTTCAAAGAAAAATTATATTTAAAAACCATTGCTACGGTTGCACCGCGGGCGCGGGCTCGAGCTGTGGCGGGGCCACATCCTAAGGAGACTTTATGAGTTATTACGAATCACAGGATCTTAAAAAATTTCAGGACGTGGGAAAATTCGCCCCCGAGTTTATGAATAAATTTTTCGATTATTATAATTCAGTTGTTGGCACCGATACTGCTCTTACCAAACGCGAGAAGTCTCTCATTGGTCTGGCACTTTCTCACGCGCTTAAGTGTCCCTACTGCATCGAGGCCTATACCGGGAGTTGTCTTCAAAATGGAGCGGATCCGGAGCAGATGACCGAAGCCGTTCATATGGCGGCCGCACTCCAGGCCGGAATCACTATGGTTCACGGGGTCCAGATGCAGAACGTGCTTAAGGGCAGTGGTGTAATCTAGCTTGGAGAGGATGTCATTTCTACAAGGTGGATTCATCCTAATCGGTGGATATGATATGAAGTATCTATGATTAAGACTTTGATGATTCTTTTGGGGATGGTCCTTCTGACTGATACTCATGCCCGGAGCGAGTGCCTACCGGCGATGTCGAGAGAGGATCTTCGTCAAATCGTCGATGAAGTCCGCACTGCCCACTTCCCGGAGCTTGCGGGAAAAACCCTTCCCTTTGTGGATTGCACGTCGAAGTCGTATTTTTTTCAGGCCTCAATTCAAAAATCAGCACTCCTTTTGGCAAAGAAGAAATATTTTCTTGAGGTGAACAAACTTCTCCTCGATTGCCCTCCGACACGGGATGGACTCCGGGCGATCGTGACCCACGAGCTGACCCATTTTCAGGACTACGAAAGAATGTCTGTGGGGTCAGTGATCAAGCTTGGCGCCCGCTACTCCTCGAACAAAAGCTACCGTCGAAACTACGAGCGGGAGACCGATCTTCACGCGCTTGCTCTGGGAGAAGGCCGGGGACTTATTGAATATCGAGAGTGGCTCTACGCCAGGCTCTCACCCAAAGACCTATTTTTGAAACGCTACTACTACCTTACACCAGAAGAAATTCTGGAAATTCTCGGGGCCCGCTAGAGGTCTTTCATTAATAATTCCAGCGCCCATCCGACAGCGTCTTCAATTTCCCGACCAGAAAGATGATGTTCTGATTTCAAATCGTACCAGAGCTTGGCATTTACGAGATTCACGATAAGTGCAAACTTGTGTCGGTTCGTTTCTGTGACTTCTATCTTCTTTTCGGCCGCGATCTTTTCAACCATCAGGTGATTGAGTTTCTTTCTGAAAAGATCCCGTGCTTCCTTCCCAAGCGGAGACAGGACGTAGGCGAGAGTGACCGCTTCGTGTTCCTGGAAAAGTCTCATGGCGTTCACACCGAAATTCACAAAATCGAACTCATCCAATTGCCGCGCCCCCGCACTCAGGTAACTCATGAGATATTTATCCATCGCCTCGTGGAGGCTCTTCTTGTCCTTGAAGAATCGGAAGATCGTCCGCTCGGTCATCCCGGTTAATTTTGCGATTTCCTGAATCTTAACTTCACCTCCACGTTTTTCCGCGAGAAGATTGACCAATGCTTCAACGATCGCCAGCTGGTTCTGAGATGACTGAATGGTCCTCAAAGAATTGTCGTAGGGGCGTTTTTCAGGGGTAGTTTTGTTTAGTTTGGACATCGCTAACCTTCGGAAATTGATCTGTCTAAGCGTATTCTCTGGCCGTTCGTGACAAAAAGCAATATATTAATGTCAGTCAAGGTGACACGAAATGAAGATAGCAGTTGTTGGCAGCGGAATTAGTGGCATGAGTGCCGGTTGGCTTCTTTCCGAGAAGCACGAAGTGCATCTTTATGAATCCGAAGGAAGACTCGGTGGCCACGCCCACACGGTTGACGTCGATGAAAAAAATCAAAAAGTTCCGGTCGATACGGGCTTCCTGGTTTACAACGAACTGACGTACCCGAACCTCATCGGTTTTTTTCATGCGCTGGGAGTTGAGACCATTGAATCCGACATGTCCCTTTCGATCATGGCCAAAGAAAAAGGTCTCGAGTGGGCGGGAAATAATCTGAGTTCAGTTTTTGGTCAGCGGAAAAATATTCTTAACCCGGGCTTTCTCTGGATGCTTCTCGAGATCATGAAATTCGGTCGGGATGCCGAAAAAAATCTAGCACTCGCCAGACGCCACGCCTGGACCTTGGGTGAGCTTCTGGACAAGCGCCGTTATTCACAACGTTTTATGCATGATTACCTCCTACCCATCGGCGGGGCCATCTGGTCGACACCAGAAGGGGAGATGCTCGAATTTCCGGCGGAAACGTTTCTGGTTTTTTTCATGAATCATAAACTGCTTCAGGTGAATGATCGCCCGAAATGGCGGACGGTAAAAAATGGTAGCCGCCAGTACGTGGAAAAAGCCGCAAAAAAGATTTCGAAGATTCACCTGAGTGCCAAAGTAACTGCCGTCGAAAGAAAAGACGACAAAGTATCCGTCACGGCCAATGGTATCAGTGACGTCTTCGACAAGGTCATCCTCGCCACGCACGCTCCTGTCACCCTGGCGATCCTGAAAAATAAATCAGCGAAAGAAGACGAAGTCTTCAAGGCGATCACCTACGAGAAAAATTCTACGATCCTTCACTCGGACAAAGACTTCATGCCTCATGAGCGGCGCTGCTGGTCCTCATGGAATGTGCTCGGAACAGGAACCAACGGATACGCGAAGAAAGTTTCGCTCACGTACAACATTAATTTTCTCCAGTCGCTCCCAACAAAAACTGATTACTTCGTGACTCTCAATCCTCACTCTGAGGTGAAGAATCCGATTCGGGAATTTTCTTACGAGCATCCGAAGTTCGATAAGAAAGCGATCCGCGCACAGAGAGAACTCGATCAGCTCCAGGGCCATGGTGGTGTGTATTTCGCCGGCGCCTGGACCCGTTACGGATTTCACGAAGACGGAATCTTAAGTGCAGTAAAAGTTTGCGAACTCCTGGGAGTCAAAGCTCCCTGGAATAAATAAGGACAGTCCATGACTAAGCCATCGTTCAAGGCGCAGATGTTTATCCAGATCCTCAAACGGTCAAAACACGGGACTGTGACCGTCACGACTCCCGATAATAAGACCGAAAAATATGGTGAAGGTCTCCCGGCGATCAAGGTCGTTGTGAAAGACTGGGCCGCGATTGATCTTCTTTTCAGTAAGGGTGATGTCGGGCTCGCCGAAACTATTATTGATGGAACTCTGGTGGTTGATGACATCGTCGCCCTCGTTGAGTGGGCCTGCAGAAATGACCAGGATCTCGGACAAGCGTTGACTGGTTCGTGGTACGGAACTCTTGCTTCGAAACTCAAGCACCTGATGAACAGAAACAGTAAGGCGGGTGCGAAGAAAAATATTATGGCCCATTACGATCTCGGTAATGAATTTTACAGCCTCTGGCTTGACCCTTCGATGAGTTATTCAGCGGCCTGCTTTACTGCGGAAGCTGCAGATCTTCAGGCGGCGCAGATGGCGAAGTATGACCGGATCATTGATAAGCTGAACCTCAAATCCGGAGATCATCTGCTTGAGATCGGTTGCGGTTGGGGAGGATTCTTCAGCAGGGCGGTTGAGCGCACGGGATGCAAAGTTACCGCTGTCATGAATTCCCCGGAACAGGCGAGATACAATACGCAAAAAATCGGTTCTCAGAATATGGGCAATCACGTGAATCTTATGCTTCAGGATTACCGGGATATTCAGGGGAAATTTGATAAAGTCGTTTCGATTGAAATGATCGAAGCGGTAGGTGAACAGTATTGGGATACGTTCTTTGGAAAAGTCGGAAGCTCACTGAAAACAAAAGGTGAGGCGATGATTCAGGGAATTACTATCCGGGAAGATCTTTTCTATTCTTACCGGAAGGGGACAGATTTTATTCAGCAATATGTTTTTCCGGGTGGCATGCTTCTCACAAATAATACTTTCGATGTGAAGAGTAAGGAAAATGGGATGAAGCTTGATGATATCCACGAGTTTGGTCTCGACTACGCTGATACTCTGAAGCACTGGCGTGAGAACTTTAACCGCGCACTTCCGCAAGTCCGCCTGATGGGTTTTGACGATAAATTTATCCGTCTTTGGAATCTTTATCTCTCGTACTGCGAAGGAGCGTTTCGCGCGAAGAGAATTAACGTCGGGCAGTTTCTTCTGAAAGCTTAATCAACGCCCCGGAAGTACGATAGGGAGTTATTTGCCTGAGCGATTTTCCCCTCTGGTAGGGGTAAAATTTCTTGATGATCCTGACCCCCATTTTCTTCCTTCTTCTGGCGTCTTTTGAGCTCCTGGCCTGTGCGCCGATGGATATCTCATCCAGCTTAGGTCCACCCAGAAATCAGGACGGTTTGGGATGGTGTGCGGGCTTTGCGTTTTCGGATCTCTTAAGTCATCACACCGGAGTCCGGGTTTCTGCTCAGGATATTTCGATCTCATCGATTCACGAGGAGAAAGTATCTTTTCAACAATCGATTCAGAATCAGGAAAGGGAGTTCGCGGACCTTCGCCGTGGCTGCGCTCCCGGTGGAGTTACGCGAAGAACGGTTTCCAACTGGGCCGAATATTGTCAGAGCTCACTAGCGATGTATCCTCGGATGATCCGGGAGAATCGCGCTCTCCTGGCCTCGACACAGAATATTAGTGTGAACGATTCCGCAGTTGATCCCTACATGTCTTACCAGGCGCTTCTTCGAAAAGGCGGGGTCTGCCTGGAAAGAGATTTTCCTTCCGATGGGTTTCGTGGAGACGCAGAATCCTCCTGGTGGATGCTCCTTGGATACCGCACGCAGCATGAGGCCTTGAGTGCCCGCTACGAAGATTTGAATGCGGATCTTCGAAACAATAATTGCTCAGACGCGCAGGGAATTCTTCGCGATATGATTCCGCATCAGCAGCTGGGGAATATCATCGATCTCCTTAAGCACACCCGTGCGAATCTCAGGCCCGTGATTATCCGGAATACTGCTTGCAGAAATCGCTCTCACCTTCCGCAACTGAGAAATCTTTCTCTCAATACCAACAATGTAGAAAATTCCCGTAATCGCGCGCCGGCCTTAGCTCAGTTGAATCATGCTCTCGATCAGGGTCATCCGGCACAAGTAGGTGTGCATTTTTCTTTTGCCATGCGGGGACCAGCAATTGAAGACCGACATGCGGTGCTGGTGGTGGGAAGAAGGGCCGCGCCTGGCGGACGTTGCGAATACAAGATTAGAAATTCATGGGGACCAGGGTGCTCCAGTTACTCGAGCAGAATCCGCCCGTCTTGCAGCAATGGATCGATCTGGGTTTCTCAAAATGATATTCTCAGCAATCTTATTTCGGTTTCAACTCTGGATCGTGGTCGATGAGAGTTCTTTTTCTCCTCCTCATTTCTTTTTCTGTTTTTGCCTCAGAGAAAAAATGCTCTCCTGCTTTGATGAAAAGAATTCAGGAAGCCAGCGTGACGGAAATATCAGTCGTCATTTGCACCACCGCTCATGCTGAAAACTTTTATTCTCCGGACGCTGACCTTGAAAAAATCCGTTCCGTGGATAAATCAAATTTCAAATCCAACCCCAATTTAGGCAATCCCACTTTTCAGCTTTGCCGACAAATGGGGGGAACTCCGGAGCTCTTAAAGATGAAGCGCAACGGGGTTTGGGTTGACGCAGACCGCTGTATCCTCTCGGACGGGAAATCCTTCGTGAGTGGCGACCTCTTGATGGAGCTTTTTTACCCGGAAACATAGACAATTTTTACACGATTCGACTTTTTTGTTTGCCTTCCCTCGAATCTGTTTGATATATCAAACAGCATATGAAAATCCTTCTCGTGATTGCACTTGCCGCGTGTTCATCTCTCAGCTTTGCCCAAAGCACTTCTGAGATATCGACAAGTGGGAGCAGCTGGAGAAAATACACCGAGCGCCTGGGGATGACCTACATGTCATTCTTCGACGGGCCCGCGATCCTCACAGACAATCAATCCATTACGCCCAACGCTCTCGGGAAACCATCTGACGACGGACTTCTTCTAAACAACAACGTCTCCCTTAAATATAAATATCAGGGTGAGCGCGCGATTGATTTTCAAATGCGTTTTCATTACGTGATGGATAATGCAACCAGGTCTGAAGATTTTCAGGCCTTCCGCTGGCAGTCACCGCGTCTGGGGATTTCTGATACGTTCTGGAAAACTGAGAACTCAAAATTTACTGGTGCTTTCAATACCGATCTTCCGTATTTTTTTCCTGAACCCGTTGGTGGGGGATACTACGCAAAAAGAAGAACCACACTCCTGACTCCAGGCTTTTTTGCGAAATATACTTATGCTCCGACGACTTCACGATGGTCGGTATTCTCACTCGTGCAACCGCGCTTTTATATTTATGAGAACCGTCACGTCGCCGAAAAACAATTAGGCCGCGCTGGATATCCGATCCCGGAACTGAAAAACGAATTCACCATGAGTTTTTCTCCCTCCGTGAACTATGCCTTCACCGATAAATTCGGAACTCGTCTCGGAACAGAAATCGTCTATAAGAAATTGGTCATCTCTGATTGGAATCCCTTCAACTCCACATCCCGCTCCGCGGATCCGACCGCCAAAGCTTGGCGAGTGCAGCCGATGCCGCTGCAATTAGGTTTCACATACGCTTTCAGTAAAATGCTCGAGGTTTCTACTTATATTCAGGGTTATCCACTTGCTTATCAGCGTGCGGATAAAAACGGAAAGATCTCAAGATTTGAAGACACAGTTTCAGCCGGAGCATGGATTAACGGAACGCTTTTTTAAAGGGGCCTTTTGTGAAGTTTCTCTCAGTTCTTATTCTTCTCTCTACTTTCGCAGTTCACGCGGAGACCGTTGATGAACGTCTTCGTGGCTACATCACGAAATTTAACCTGAAAAATCTCGACGCTCTTCCGGCGAGAAACAAAGCACTCTTCGATCTCGGGCACGAGCTGTTTGAAACAAAACTTATTTCCGGCAACAGCAATATTTCCTGTCGTGACTGTCACCATCCGGCAGCAGCAACGATGGACGGCCTTCCTTTGAGTCTGGGAGAAGGAGCGGAAGGTATCAATACCGCAAGTACCAGACGTGTTCAGAAAAACGGTCATATTCTGGCGAGGAATGCTCCTGCACTTTTCAACATGAATGGTCTGAACTCTATGTTCTGGGATGGTCGAGTCGCCTATAATCCTGAATCAAAAACTTTTGAAACTCCGGTTCCTCTGCGTCCGGAAGTGGCCCAGACTCTGACCAGTGCTCTTGCGGCCCAGGCGATTTTCCCGATGGTAGATCATCAGGAAATGCTCGGACAGCCCGGCTCAAATTCACTCGCAAATGCCCGTGATGAGCAGGAAGCGTGGGAGCTCATCGTCGCGAAAGTTCTTTCTGACAAAGATTTCAAAGCAGCTTTCGATGAAGTCTTTCCCGGACAAAAAATCAATATCGGTCACTTCGG
>JBKJNQ010000276.1:0-6514 GCA_046593575.1 Bacteriovoracaceae bacterium | reverse complement strand
AGTTCATCGCCCTGACATTTTTTGAGTTATCAAAAATTTCTGCTTTAATCGTGACCGGTTTTTTATCCCGCAGAAAACTCACTGTTGGTGAGAGCGTTTTATCTTTTGCGAGGATCAGAGGAATCTGGAGATCATCCTGAACCTCCTCACCGTTGATAGAAAGAATTTTATCCTCAGCATTTGTGTCGACAATGGTCAGGGCCTTGTCATAACAGGCGAAGTTTGCAGAAAATTTCGCCTGCCCTTCGATGATGGCCGTGGGTTCGCTCACCTTCGTTAGCTGACCAAGATGCTGGCAATGCTCGAACGCCGCGAGATAAGTATAGGAAACTGCCGCAAAAGAATTTGTTTCCTCATTTCCCTCAAAGCTTGCCTGAAAAAGACCTTTGAATTGGGGATGAGGTTCGATCTTTTTCGCTGTGTAGGGCGTGGGTTTCGTGGTGGCACAGGCAACCATGAACACAAAGACTATAATAATTCCGGACGATGCGTTCTTATCCATACTTCCCCATTCATTTCCGCCAGGACTTCGCTCAAAACCTGGACATGAATCTGATCAAGCTCTTCTCTCTGGGAAAGTTCAAGCTTAAATTTTTTCCGGAGAAAGGATTTCCGCGAAAATCCCACGAGCCAGCGCTTATGTCCAATGCGCTTTTGCAGTTCACCCATATTCTCCATGATCATCCAGTTTTCTTCATAGGTCTTAGAAAATCCCAGGCACGGATCGAAAATCACCCGGGGATGTTTGAACTTTAAAAAGAATGCCGCGAGAGTGTCGAGAGTGGTGCCGAGAACATAGTTCATATGCTGTGACGTGAGTTCGCGCGAAGGAGCAAGATTATGGCAAAGAACGTACTGGAACGAAGAATCAAGCGAGAGAAAATTCTCCACGTTCTTATCAAACTTTCCTGAGACATCGTTCCAGATAAGATTTTTCCGGAGGGCGGCCATGCGAAAAATAGTTTCCGGATGATAGGTATCAAGAGAGAGCAAAGGAATGTTCAGAAGTGTCGGAAGATGAGGAGCGAGTCTCGCCCATTCATCTTCGGCAGTGATGGCGGCATTCATGGGAGCGGTGGATTCAGCACCTATGTCCCAGGCGTCTAAAGGCACAGATAAGCGGGTGAGATCGAACTCTCCCCCGTCGGAAAAAGAATCGGGGGTGATATTCATCACCCCCATTTTCTTGAGATTAAGCTGGAGTTGGTTTGGCACCGAAGATACCGCCACCTGTGACAGGTGCTGAAGTGGTTCCCGTCGTCGGAGGAACGTCAGTTGGTTTCTTGGTCATTTCAGGCTTACCGATGTCATTGCCGGCAACGATATTTTTGATCTGTTCAGCATCGAGAGTTTCCCAGAGAACCAGAGCTTCTGCCACACGATGAAGAACATCAATGTGCTTCTGAAGGATGGTCTTTGCGATATCGTAGTTTTTCTGAACGAAGTGAGCAATTTCCGTGTCGATCTTGCGTGAAGTCTCATCCGAGAAACTGAACGAGTCTCCTCCGCCGTACATCATGCCCTGATTTTGTTTTGTATAATTGATAGGCCCGAGCTTCTCAGACATACCCCAATTACAAACCATGTTCCGTGCAATGTCGGTCGCGCGCTCGATATCGTTTGATGCACCATTGGTCATTTCGCCGTAAACAATTTCTTCAGCGACTCGTCCACCCATGAGGAAGGAAATGAAGTTCTCACCCTTCTCTTTTGAGAGGTTGAGCATATCTTCATTCGGAAGAGTCATCGTCACACCAAGGGCCTGGCCGCGAGGAATGATGGACACTTTGTGAATAGGATCAGTGAACGGAAGATTCATCCCGACCAGAGTGTGTCCCGCTTCATGATAGGCCGTGAGACGCTTTTCTTTTTCAGAGATGATCATGGATTTACGAGCGACACCCATCATGACTTTATCTTTCGCGTTTTCAAAGTCCGACATGTCGAGAGCTTTCTTCCCGTCACGAGCAGCGAGGAGTGCCGCTTCGTTCACAAGATTAGCGAGATCAGCACCGGTGAAACCTGGAGTACCTTTGGCGATAACTTCGAGATCGATATTTCCGGCGAGCGGAGTTTTACGAGTGTGAACTTTAATAATCTGGTGACGACCACGAACATCCGGACGACCGACAGTCACGCGACGATCGAAGCGACCTGGACGAAGGAGGGCCGGATCGAGCACGTCGATTCTGTTGGTAGCGGCCATGATGATAACGCCATCGTTACCTTCGAAACCATCCATCTCTACGAGGAGCTGGTTCAACGTTTGCTCACGCTCATCGTGACCACCGCCCATGCCGGCACCACGGTGACGACCGACGGCATCGATCTCATCGATAAAGATAATACAAGGAGCGTGCTTCTTCCCTTGTTCGAACAAATCACGAACGCGTGAAGCACCGACACCCACGAACATCTCGACGAAATCAGATCCTGAAATTGAGAAGAACGGAACTCCTGCTTCACCAGCTACGGCGCGGGCAAGGAGAGTCTTACCAGTTCCCGGAGGACCAACGAGAAGACATCCCTTAGGAATTTTCCCGCCGAGGACCGTGTATTTTTTTGGATCTTTCAGGAAGTCGACAATCTCAACCAATTCTTCTTTGGCCTCTTCAACACCCGCGACATCAACGAAAGTCACTTTCTTGTCGTTTTCTGTGAGCATCTTCGCTTTTGATTTCCCGAAGCTCATCGCCTTACCGCCGCCGGCCTGAAGCTGACGAAGGAAGAAGAAGAAAAAGAGGAAGAGAAGAATCATCGGGAGCCAGTTGATTAACAACGTGGCGAGGAAGCCTTGTTTCTCTTCACGTTTGTAATCCGGCGTAATTCCCTGAGCGCGAAGAATGTTGAACGTGGCGTCTCCGGTATTTCCGGTAGTCTCAAAGTAAGTTCCGTTTTCGTAACCTTCTTTGAATTTTCCCTGAATGACATTGTCACCCTGGAAAGTCACTTCACGAACATGACTGCCTTCAACTGCCGTGATGAACTGAGAGAATTTAATATTTTTTGCGCTGACTGTTTTCTGCTCAAGTACCTTCATCACGAAGGCCATGATGAGGATCACAACGATCCAAAGCAAAAGTGTTTTCTGTTGTTTTCTCATGGTAAACCTTTTTGATTTCTGCCCGAAAAAGAGCTTACTCGATTATAGAGGAGGCCTCTATTGTTGGGAAGAAAAGAGATGGGAAAGGTTCCAGAGAGGGAGAAGCCGGAGTTTTTCAGGCAGGTTATTTTTATGACTCAACCATCGTTCAAGACACTTCGTGTAAGTGATAAACTGCAAACCACGCTCCTGACAAACCTTTGAGACTTCAGGAAAGCGGTTATCGAAAACAGAGCAATTTAATTTCTTACACACATAATTATTTTCCAGCACCAGAATGAGGCCCGGCATGTCACACATAGCAATAGGATTTTTCAAGAGGTGCTGAAAGGACGTTTCGAGCTCACTGCGACGGTAAGTGGCGAGGTTTCCCAGAGTTTCGTTAGGAAGTGAGCGCAGAATTTGGGCGAAATGATGATCGCTGTTTTTAAAGCCTTTGTGATAAATCATCAAAAGATTATGAGAGTGATAGGCCTCAAGCCCCCCACTGAATTGAAAGGGTCCCTTCTTCCCGTTTCTGATCGCGTCGAGCATGCGGCCAATGGGCCCAACCAGCTCTCCTCGATCAGCTTCCGAATACGAGTGCATGAGTTCCTGAATCTGCACCACATCGAATTTGATTCCTATAAGAACAGCGCCGTGTTCATAGGAGTAAACATCTATCAGCGATCTCTTCCCAAGAATATTGGCGTGCATATTCATCGCCGCCTGATTGGAAATGTTCACGTAGTGCTTGAGATACTTCGGAAAGCGTTCGGAAATTTTCGGCACAATCTCATGACGGACAAAATTTCTGTCGTGGGAAAGATCCTGGTTGGTGGGATCTTCACGAAACGGAATTTTCTCAAATTTTGAAAGTGACTCAATCTGAGCGCGCGAGACACAAAGAAAGGGCCGGATGATTCGTCCATTTCTCACGGGAATTCCCAGGATGGTTTTTATCCGGGAACTGCGATTTCTCTGCATCAGCGCCCATTCATAGGAATCGTTCAAATGATGGCCCTGCCAGAGCATTTCATGTTGACTCAATCCGTTAAGGAGCAGCTCCCTACGGACTATTCTCGCCTTTGCTTCGAAATTTCCCACTTCCTTCGAAAGAGAATTGGCAGAAATGGATTTAAACGGAATATTTCTTTTCCGGCAGAATTCGGCCACGAGTTTTTGATCAAGATCTTGACCCTCACGGGTGTGATGATGAAGAAAAAGAGCGCGAAGAGGTCCGATTTTCTTCTCTTTATGAAGCTCATGTAAAAACCAGAGTAACGTCATCGAATCGCGCCCACCGGAGACGGCAACAGCATGGGATCCCTGAAGATCAGGAGGGATTGTGACGGCGGCAATGAACTTTTCAACGTGCTTAAAAAAGAGTTGTCGAAAGCTCTGTCGGGATAGTTTTTTCATGAGTAAGCTCTTCTAAATACAAGCAATTGCTGTTGACATCATTGCCGGTAACCCTTTAGTATGTCATCACTTTTCTATTGGGGCGACGTAGCTCAGTTGGTGAGAGCACAGCATTCATAACGCTGGGGTCGGCGGTTCAACTCCGCCCGTCGCTACCATCTTTCCCCTAAACAGTGACCTGAAGCAGTTGTCGGATTTCCGGAATGACCAACCGGTTAACCAGACAAACCAGGCGATCGTGATTCAGAAGGACTGTACTGCCCTTCGGAATAAAGTCATCTTCTCCGCGATGAATCAGGACGATCAAGACATCATGGGGAAGATTCAGCTCCACAATTTTCTTCCCCACTAACCCTGATTTCTCAGGAACCTCAAATTCAATAAACTCATTGGTTTTTCTTTCAGAATCATAGGGACCGATTTTCTCTTTCTTTCCGTCACACACTCCCAGAAACTCTGAAAGTTTCCCGATCGTCATTCCCTGAAGAGACATGGAGATAATCACAATGAAGAAAATCACATTAAACATGATTTTGGCGTGGGGAATATTATGCATCAGGAGATAGGTCGCCAGGATAATGGCAACTGCACCCTTGAGACCTCCCCAGGAAAGAAAAGCAATCTCGCGCCAGGAACGGTAGCCAAAAGGCAAAAGACACAGAGTCACGGCCAGAGGTCGGGCGAAGAATAGTAGTCCCATCGCAAAGATCAAGGAAGGTTTCATCACCGATCCCAGTTCCGTGGGATTCACGAGTAATCCCAGCATGAGAAACATTCCCACCTGCATGAGCCAGGAAAGCCCATCATGAAAAACGAGAAGAGATTTTTTTGAGAGAAACTTTGGTCCACTCATGGCAAATCCTGCGACAAACACAGAGAGAAAACCACTTCCCCCGCAGGTTTCCGTGAGGGAATAAATGCACAAGACTCCCGCCATCGTCAGAACCGGATAAAGGCCTTCAAACTCGAGGTTAAGCCAATTAATAATCCGCACGAGTCCTTTACCGAGAAACCACCCGGAGAGACCGCCCAGAGCGAGCTGAATAAAAAATTTCTGAAGTGTCAGAAAGACAGTTGTTTCCTCTGGGGAAGTGGCAAATTGCAGAAGGAGAAGAAGGAGCACCACCGACATCGGGTCATTACTCCCACTTTCAAGTTCAACCAGCGCCCGGAGTTTCGAGCGGAGTTCCAGTTTTTGCGTTCGGAGGATTCCGAAAACTGCGGCAGCATCTGTCGAAGAAACAGCTGTCGAAAGAATCGCCGAACTCATCCAGTTCCAGTTGAGCGTGAAGTGGATAAGAAGCGTCATGAAAACGGTTGTAAAAAACACGCCCAGCGTGGAAAGAGTGACGCCCTCTTTCCAGATCGGTGTCAGTGCTTCCGGCAAGGTGGATAGTCCGCCTGCAAATAAAATGAAAATAAGGGCGACTGTTCCGAAGACATTCATGGAGGTGAAATCATTGAAATGAATTCCCCCGGGACCATCGGTCCCAAGAAGCATGCCAATCACAATAAAGATAAGAAGGATCGGGAATCCGAAACGGGATGTGGCCTTACTGGCAAGGACACTCGTCATGAGAACCAGACCGCCGACGAGAATGAGATTCAGGAGCTCTCTGTCCATGAAATTATCCTAACCTGTTGTACCGGAGTGTCAGAGTGAATTTTACCTCAAGAGATAAAAAGATTTTTACTTGAGCTGCTCTCACGGGAGGGCTAGAATTCGAGCATATAAAGGACAAATTATGCAGAATATCCTGATCGTTGAAGATGAGAAAAAAGTACTCGCGTTGGTGAAAGAAGGTCTCATGAGTGCTGGCTACGCTGTAGAAGCAGCTGAATCTCCGGATGCGGCCCGTGCTCTTCTTCGGCAGCACAAATTTGATCTGATCATTCTGGATGTCATGCTACCGGGAACTTCCGGAATTGAATTTGCCAAAGAGATCCGTGGTGGTGGATGGAGTGGTTTCATTCTGATGCTGACTGCCCTCTCTACGACAAATGATAAAA
>JBKJNQ010000129.1:0-6612 GCA_046593575.1 Bacteriovoracaceae bacterium | reverse complement strand
AAACCCAGTTGTTGTGAAAGCACCCCCAGCGGAAAAACTTCTTCAGCTTTCTGATCGCGCTCGCGGAAGTGTGCAGAATGGAGTGACCTGGGACGCGAAACTTATTTCCGTTGAAGAAGGTGAAACTTCTGAGCGCAAATTTAACGTGAAAGTAAAAGGTGACAACGCTCTGGTGGAAATCACGGAACCGGCACGCAACTCGGGTGAAAAATTTCTCTTTAATGATCTGGTGATGTGGTTTCATAAACCCTCTCTGAGAAAACCCGTTTCCGTTTCTGCCCGCCAAAGAAATTCCGGACAGGCCTCTAACGGAGACATTGCGAACACGAAGTACGCCCGCGATTACAAGGGTAAGGTAGTTGCCAGGGAGAAAGTGGACGGCGAAGATACCTGGGTCATCATGCTGGATGCGAAGTCCAAAGATGTTACTTACGACAAGATCAAATACTGGATCTCTGCTAAATCCGGATTAGGTATCAAGGCCGAATTCATGACTCTCCAGGGAAAACCTTTCAAGCGAGCGGTCTTCAAGTACACGAACGTCATCGCGAGTGGCGGAAAGAAGCTTCCTTTCATCTCGGAAATGATCATCACCGATGCGGAATTTCCGGAAAACAAGTCGACTATGATCTATTACACCCCGAAAGAAACTGATCTTTCAGAGGGACAATTTAACGTGAACAATATCTCGAGGTAAACCTTGTTCGGATCTCTTCTCACGATTGCCTTCCGGGGCATTTTCCGGAACTGGCGCCAGAGTATCACCGCACTCACTTCGATTGCGGCGACCTTCATCTCCCTAACCCTTTTCCAGGGTTACATGGATGACGTGCAGAAGATGTATGAGAATACCAATATCGAGCGCGAGATGATGGGCCACGTGATTATCGAGCGTAAAGTTTCACAAGAAAAAATGACTCCTGAAGACCAGAAAGTTGTGATGGATTTTCTGGATAAAAGAGAAGACGTCGATGCGAAAGTCCGTTTTCTTCCTCTCTCCGGCACCATCACTAATGGCAGCTCCAGCATGGTCTTCGTGGGAATCGGGATCGATGTCATGGAAGGCCGTCAGATGAGAAAGCCTTCCTGGGAATGGAACGCCCTGGCCGGTGCTCCGCTCGTGAATGAAGAAGAAGGTCTGGTGATAGGCCAGAAACTTTCGCGGATTCTTGGCTGCGCGCCGGATCCTATTCCAGATTTTATTCAGGGTCTCGGAGGATTTTCTGCCAAAGTTCGACCAATGAATTGCAAAAGAAAAACCTTCCAGCTTAATGTCGTGACTGAGCATGCACAGATGAATGCCATGAGCATTCCCCTCACCGGTATTACAGATGTCATCTATAAGGAACTCGACGAACGCTTTGTCGAAATTCCCTTAAAAACGGCCCAGGCCCTGATCGATACCCCGAACATCGGGTACATGTCCGTGAAACTGAAAAAGATGAAGGAGGTTCCGTCTTTCATTCAAGATCTGAACCGCCACCTCACAGGCTCTTCGGTCCGCGCAGTTCGCTGGCAGGATCATCGTCTGGGAGATCTTTACATCAAGACCATGGATCTCCTCTCCATTTTCAGAAATCTCATGGTCACCGTGATCCTGATTATCTCTTCGCTCTCCGTCTTCAATACGTTTCTAAGAAACATCTCCGAACGCTCAAAAGAAATCGGCACTCTTCGCTCTATCGGATTTAAACCTTCTTCCATCCGCACTCTCTTTGGTCTGGAGGCGATGATGCTTTCGCTCACAGGTTGTGCCATGGGGTTATTCGCGAGTAACGTCATGGAGTATGGCGTGAACCTTCTGGGATTCACTTACAAACCGGGTATCTTCTCTTCTCCGGTGCCTTTTACCATTTATGTCTCTCCTTATCTTTTGGGTCAGGTGACACTCTTCCTCGTCACTCTGGTTATTTTCACGGCGATGATTTCTCTCAGGAAACCACTTCGCCAAACTATTACCGAGTGCTTTGCCAGTGTCTAAGTTTTTTCTTGTACTGATTTTATTTTCCTCCGGTGCTCATGCCTGGACCATGAAATGGAACCATCGCCTGAACTGGTACAATCGCGTGATCAACCAGGGGCCGGTCGACAGTGCTTACAATCCGAACAATAGCGTCGCCCGTATTCCCGACAATACCTTTGAGACTGATCTTCGCCCGACGTTCAACTGGGAATTAGATAATCACCGCTTTAAGATCGATCCCCGACTCATTACTCAGGTTACGCAATCTGAGTACAGTGACGGAAAACACCAGACAGACAAAACCGAAGCCTTTATGAATGAGATGTCTTACCAGACCAATATCGGTGATCATCAGCTCGCTTTCGGTATCCAGAACTACCAGTGGGGGCCGGCCGAGATGCTCTCTCCCACCAATCCAATGTTTCGCTTTCAGTTCGCGCAAAGATCCCTTTTCTTCCAGCAACGCGGAAGAAATATTGCCCGCTGGAACTGGCAGATGGGCCCGAACTGGAATTTAGTTTCGATGGTTGAACTGACGAAGAATGGATCCGCTCTTCCCAAAGAAGACCAGCAGTTTCATCAAAACGGTGTGATGAAACTCGAACGCGCTCTTGGAGTCTCTTCAGACTATCTGGGACTTGTTGCGGGTGTAACGCCTTACCAGGAAACTTTTGTCGGTGAATACTTTGCCATGAATTTTACGGATGAATTTTCGGTTTACTTCGATGCCCGTCACCAGAAAGGTTCAAAGAATTTCTATCCTCAGGACAATCCTTTTTTAGAATTTAATGAGCGTGAAAATAATCGCGGAATCAAAACTCTCGCGAATCTTGGGATTCGTCATGAGGCAAGAGTCGATTTCAGACTTGAGTACATTTATAATGGCGTGGGACTTAACGACAGTGATTGGGGTAAGGCACGGGACGCACTCACTACCCCGGGACCATTCACCCGTGAAAATTTTAAACGCTACTTCCGCGGTGGCCGCGATGATCTCCAGAGACAACATTATGCTTACGCTTCGATGAGAATTCCCGATATCGGACCCAAGAATGAGTACACCTTCTTTGCCAGGCATTTTATGTCTCTCGCCGACAGTTCATCCTCTTCTCAGATTCAGATGGACCGGATCACCGGAGAGAGCTTCAACGTTTACCTCGAGGCCTCTTATTATAATGGTTCGAAGACTTCTGAGTTCGGCTCACTCCTGAAGCATGAAGTATCGGCAGGGTTTCGCTACAGCTTATAAAATTTGCAAAAAAAAAAGGCCCCTCAAGGGGCCTTCACTATTTTAGTTTTTTGCTTTTTTTGGGCGATACATCTTATGAAGTTTCTTTGAGTCTTTAGAGTCCTCTGTGCGGACAGAGTCCAAATATTCATTTTTCTCACTCTTAAGCATCGGGAGACCTCTCTCAGAAATGATTTTATCATCCTGGGCCTTGAGTCTCTTCTGGAGTAACTCACCGACTGAGTTCAGAACACCAAAGTATCCGGCCAGGCTTCTCGACATATTGAGTGGAAGTTTATCAATGAAGTATTTTTTGAGGAACGGCACCCGACGAAGAGGCCATGCCACATTTCTATATAAAAGAGAGTCTTTGGAAGAGGCCTGGTTCAGGCGATACCCGTGATCATCGTGCCAGCGGAACATGCTCTGAAGGATAGAATCTTTCTCGAGGTTATCCTGAACTTTGGCAGCATTTCTCCATTCAGAGACAACGGTGAAACGTGGATCAACTTCAATATCGGCCGGGATGAAGCTGAAATCGGGCTTGAGTCCAAGAAGTCTTACGAAATCGACTTTCCGCTTAATAAGACTAGATGAGAACATGGGAAGTTTTACTTTTCCTTCTGAAGCGATATCAAAAGCGTGGGAAGCAACTTCTGAACAGAAGAGCTGCTTACTGTCTTCAGAATCAAAAGCAAAATCATAAAGAATGTTGCCGGTGGTGTCTGAAGCTTTCTTCACTTTCTTATAGATGAATTCAGCAGCTTTCGCGGCGACTTCTTCATCATCCAGACGATAAATCATAGAACGGAAGTTCTTGTCATCTATATGATCCTGAAGTGGACGAACAAACGATCCTACTTCGATATGCGCTTCAACTGTGTACATTTCACCCGTTGGATCGCGGTATACAACACTCATGTGCGAAAATTGAGTATCAAACTCCCCGAGGTTCGAAATTGCTGAAGATGTATAAGCATTTCCGCGGGAAAGAATAATATCACCAGACTTAAGTTCTGCTTTCAGGTCAGGATTTGTGAAAAGCGGATTCTTACGAACATGAAGATTCCCGACTTCAAAAGTGTCTTCCGGGAATTTAATCGAGTCTTTGTAATTTCTGTAAAGGTCATCATGGATCACGTCTTCGGTGCTTCTGATTGACCAGAGGGTTCCACGGATAGCATCGGCACACTCACGTGAGAGATTGCTGTTTTTATAAAAAGCTCTGAGCTTATTATGAATAGTTAACTTGAAATCCCAAAGTTCCTTTAAAAGAGCATCGTGATTCTTTTCTTTCAACTCAGACTTAAAATCATCCGGTTTCAAAGCATTCAAAACATTCGAGATGTTTTTTGCCGGAATTTCGCAGTTTGAAGAAGAGAGAGCGTTGACCGATCCCGCCAGCTGATCACGAAGACCGGCAAAGGCGAAAGAGGTGGAAAGTGTCCAGATGACGAGCAACTGGCAAAAGAGTTTACGGTTCATAGGGTCTCCCGATGGGTTTTATTCAATTGTACACTACAGAAGCAAGCGGCGTGCCGGATCAAGTCAACGGCAGAAAGTTCATATTTAGCCACGAAAGGGTGGCAGATAAAAGGCACATTTCCAGCTTAAATGCTTGAATTTACGTTTGGTTACGGATGCTCTTAAGGAAGGGTCATAAGATCAGTTCATGAGAACAAACCCTACAAATAAAATGCTTACTATTCTTCTACCGCTGGTACTCGTGGCCTGTAGCAAGCTCGAGTCAAACGACATGAAGTTTAAAAACGCCGTTACGGAATCCTCACTTTCTTCACCGTCTCCAGGAGAAGAATCTGCGAGTACGATGCCTGATCCGGTTGTTGTCTCTGAAGCTTCTCCGACTTCGTCATCTACAGTACTGGTTCCGAGTTCAACATCCACAGTACTGGTTCCGAGCTCAACATCTACAGTACTGGTTCCGAGCTCAACATCCACAGTACTGGTTCCAAGTTCAACATCCACAGTACTGGTTCCAAGTTCAACATCAACAGTACTGGTTCCGAGTTCAACATCAACAGTACTTGTTCCGAGCTCAACATCTACAGTACTGGTTCCGAGTTCAACATCAACAGTACTGGTTACTGAAACAACGACTTCTACCTCTGTTGTTCCTAAGGCGCCTCCTGCTGAAGAGATCATTGACGTTATCTATCCTGAAAGCGAAATTCCGGTTTGTAAGCTTGACCTGGTCGTTAACGGTGCTGGTAATGCAGAAATTTTTTCTATCGCCTCCGCTTCTAAAGCAGATCTTATAAGTATGGACTTTGAAGGCTTCAGTTCTTTGTCGGCAGCAGAATTGGCCGCCATGAGAAAGGCCGTTGATAAACTTGTTTCCGCAGATGGAGTTCAGGTCCTAAAAGATGGTTCTTCGATTGATAAAAGTCTTATTCACAATAACAACGCTTTGATTGTTGTTGATGGAAAAGAAAGTGTTTCCTTGAAACTCAGTGGTCTCGGGAAAGGTATCCGTGTGTACCTCATGAATATCTCTGATGCCCACAACACAGTTTGTTTCCAGATGAACGGCGCTACAGCGTCTTCGCAGATTGCCATGACTCTCAAAGGTGATCCGAAGTATGTCTCCCGCGCTTCAGCTGACTTAAACGGTAACGGTTCCATCAAGTCTTATATGAAAGTTCTCGGCGGAAACCAGACTGGTTCATCTCTCAAAGCTAATTCTTTAAAAGGCCGCAGTGTGACCATGATCACTGAAGGGAAAAACGATACTTTCTCATCCATCGCCGGGAATTTCATCGCGGGTGGTGAGTACAATATCAAGATCAAAGGGAAAGATGATACTGGCTTCGGTGTCGATACTGGTTCGATCAAAGACAGTAAATGGAATATGGAAATCCAGGGGGAAGACAATGTTTCGATCATGATGAATGCTAAGGCAGTTGACGGAAATGATATCTCCGGCTGGATCAAGGCCAAGTCTGGTGCAAAAATGAGTGCTGCTTTAAATGATGTAATCGACGTGATGCCTGTCCCTTAGGATTAGGAACGGGTCATAAGAAAAAGCTCCCGGAGTTATGGAATATCCCGGGAGCTTTTCTATTTTACTGCTTACTTCATCTTCTTCATCGAATCTTTTTTCATGTGCATTTCATCCATCATCGCGTGCTTTTCATCTTTCATTTTCATGTGACAATCTTTGAGAGCGGCCTTGTCCATGGCAGTGTCAACACAGGTTTTTGATTCCTGGATCATGGCCGATTTCTTCGTCAGCATTTCCTGCATCATCATCTTGTGCTGATCGAATGGCATTTTATCCATGTCTTTCATCATCGTCTCGTGGTGATCGGCGAAGGCACTGAATGAGAGAGCGAGAACAGCGATCGTTAAAAATTTCATAGTTTCTCCTTGAAAGTTTAAGTTCCGGGAGAATCTTGTAGTA
>JBKJNQ010000022.1:0-11016 GCA_046593575.1 Bacteriovoracaceae bacterium | reverse complement strand
CGCAATTCTCATGAGTCCGTAGGTACCAAGTTTCAGAAGAACAGCGGCAAGGAAAACCGAACCAACTGTCGGCGCCTGAACGTGAGCATCCGGAAGCCATGTGTGGAAGGGAACCATCGGCACTTTAATCACAAACGCCAAAGCTAATGCGAGGAAGAGTAAGGCCTGCGGAGAAGCCAGGGCCGACCCAAGAGAGCCACCGTCAAATCCGAACTTGAGAGTATGAATATTCGCAAGAGAGGCAGTCAGTGTTCCGGTCTGATCGAGCGAAGATTTCACCAGGTAAAAAATCGCTACCAGCATGAGAAGCGATCCCACCATCGTATAAAGGAAGAACTTCACGGTGGCGTAGATTCTTTCTTTTCCGCCCCAGATACCAATCAGGAAGAACATCGGGATTAGTACAACTTCCCAGAAGAAATAGAAGAGGAAGAGATCAACAGCCAGAAAAGTTCCGTACATTCCCGTCTGAAGGAACATAAGAAGAGCGACGAAGAATTTCTCGAGCTTGAGTTCTCCAGCGTGCGGCCACGTTCCGAGGATTGCAAGAGGTGCTACAAATGCCGTAAGCATCACCAGCGGCAGACTGATGCCATCGATTCCGACGATGTAGTTGATTCCCCATTCCGGTAACCATGGAACTATTTGCGTGAACTGATAGCCCGCCTCATTCCCGTCAAAACCCGAATAAAGGATCGTGGCAAGAACCGCGCTGATGAGCGTTTGAAGTAAAGCAAACTTTCTGAGCTTTGATTCCATGGAATCAGGCGAGAAGAGTGCCGCGAAACCAAGAATTGCGGGAGTAAAAATAATCCAGCTGAGTAATGTGGAAGTTGTTTCCATCGCCTATCCTAATTTAAAGATCATAAAGAGTATGAGAACAACACCTGCGAGCATGTAAAGCCCGTAAGTCTGAATGTCACCAGTCTGGATCAATCGAAGGCCACCGCTGATTTTGCGGACTCCCCTGCCGATACCATTAACCGCTCCATCCACGACGAGCTTGTCGATAACCATGCCGGAGAACTCTGAAATCTTCCTGATAGGGTTCACGACGATAAGCGCGTAGAGCTCATCGATGTAATATTTATTCGC
The DNA here is from genome assembly GCA_046593575.1 of Bacteriovoracaceae bacterium. Lineage (GTDB taxonomy): Bacteria > Bdellovibrionota > Bacteriovoracia > Bacteriovoracales > Bacteriovoracaceae > Peredibacter. The sequence continues at coordinate 9,921 of JBKJNQ010000022.1, read as the reverse complement.
GAGAACTTTATGGAACGCATCGAGGCCAATGATTTCCGTGAGGAACATTCTGGTCTTAAAGAGTTTCACTCCGAGCCAGAAGAAAAGAGCAGCAATGACAGAAGATCCCACCATGACCACACCTTCATGCAGCGGAAGCTTCACACCCACGAGTGGAAGATGTCTTGAAGGAACAACACCATCAAGCCAGTGAGAAAGGAAATGCGGCATATGTCCCAGGTAGTCTCCCATCAAGTGTGGAACGCCGAGGAATCCACCGAGGGCGGCGAGTCCTGCGAGAACATAAAGTGGGCCCGTCATCAGCGCCGGCGATTCATGGAGGTGATGTTTCACATCGTGAGACATTCTCTCAGCTCCGTAGAAAGTGAGAGACATCATACGACCCGTGTAGAACGCCGTAAGAGCGGCCGTGATCACACCAATGATGAAGAGATAAGACACTCCACCCGGAAGAGCGATCGCTGAATAAAGGATTTCATCTTTTGAGAAAAACCCTGAGAAGAATGGAATTCCGGAAATCGCCAGAGAACCGATGAGCATCGTGATGTGAGTGTGTGGGAGATATTTTTTGAGTCCTCCCATCTTCGTCATGTCCTGCTCACCTGAGCAAGCGTGAATGACGGATCCGGATCCAAGGAACAGAAGTGCTTTAAAAAAGGCGTGAGTCATAAGGTGAAAGACTGCTGTCTGATACGCACCGACTCCGCAGGCAAGGAACATGAATCCCAGCTGAGAAACGGTTGAGTAAGCGAGAACTTTCTTGATGTCAGTTTGAGCGACAGCAATAGAACCTGCGAACACGGCAGTCAGCGCACCAATGTGAGCAACAACACTGAGTGCTACAGGCGAGAGATCAAAAAGAGGATTGAGGCGCGCGATCATGTACACACCCGCCGTCACCATGGTGGCAGCGTGAATGAGAGCAGAGACCGGAGTCGGACCGGACATCGCATCCGGGAGCCAGACATAGAGAGGAATCTGTGCCGACTTACCAGTAGCTCCCACGAAGAGAGACAAACAGATAAGGGTCGCTGAAGGCATGATCTTCGTCACAATTTCCGGACGCGTAAGCATGGAATTAATTTCGTAGAGATCGAGTGTGCCGAGTTCGCGGAAGAGAAGGAACATCCCAATCAGGAATCCAAGATCTCCGATACGGTTGACGATAAATGCTTTCTTACCGGCATTAGCCTTCTCCGTGTCGGTGTACCAAAAACCAATCAGGAGGTACGAACACAGTCCCACCCCTTCCCAACCGAAGAACAGAAGGGGAAGATTCGCTCCCATCACGAGAAGAAGCATGTTGAAGCAGAAAAGATTCAGGTACGAGAAGTATCTGCCAACGCATTCTTCATCATGCATGTAGGAAGTTGAGTACAAGTGAATGAGTGTTCCAATTCCTGAGATGATGAGAACCAGAAGCCCTGAGAGCTTATCGATTCGGAGTTCAAAAGCCACTTTGAGGCCCCCGAAATCAAACCACTGATAAGCGTAGTTTACGACCGCTGGATTTTCTCCGTGAAGTTTCATGAAGGCAAAAAGCCCCATCACAAAACTCGCGGCGATAAACATCGTCGCAATTCCGCCCGCGGTATCAGGTCCGGTTTTCGCGAATCCTTTATGCTTCAGAGGAAGAACCACACCATTGATAAAAAAACCAACGAGTGGTGAGAGTAAAATAAGCAGCGGAAGAATTGAATTGATCGTATCCACAGGTCTTATCCTTTAAGGGTAGTAGCTGATTGAGTTTTAATCGAACCGAAGTTCCGGTACAGGTTCACGAGGATCGAAAGACCGATCGCGGACTCTGCTGCGGCAATGGTAATCACAAAAAACACCTGCATCTGGCCATCGATCATGTGATTGGCCTTCGAGAAGGCAACCATCGAAAGATTCGCAGCATTCAGGAGAAGCTCGATCCCCATGAGGATCATGATGGTGTCTCTTCGCATGAGAACCACCAGCATTCCCATCGTGAAGAGAAAGGCAGCAAGGAGTTGAAGCAGTATTTCGTTTGTCATGGTGATGCCTTAATCAAACTTTCTCTTCGCAAGTACAACGGCACCGACGACTGCAACCAGCAGCGCCAGTGAGATCACTTCGAAAGAAACAAAATATTGGGTAAAGAGAGAATGAGAAAGAACCTTGGTGTTTCCGCCGAGATTTCTCACAACTTCAGCCGAGAACTGACCTTTCTGAACAACTTCGCCCGCCTGGAAATGATTCCAGATAGCAGCACCGATTCCGGCAAACGCGGCAAAACCAAGAGCGAGTGCCCCGGCAAAGACCATCGGTCTGTCCTTATAGTCAGTTTCTTCTGTATTGAGGTTCAGAAGCATGATGGAGAAAATGAAAAGAACCATGATCGCACCGGCGTAAACCACGAGCTGGATCGTCGCAACCAGATGCTCACCAATCATGCCGTACATTCCGGCAGTCATGATGAGAACACCGAGAAGGCAAAGGGCCGAGGTGATCGGGTTTTTCGCAAAGAGCATCGTGATCGCAAGAATCGCAGTGATTGCCGCGAGGACAACAAGTACCGGGCTCATTTCTTCTTCCCCTCATTCCATTCATGACGACCGTTCATAGAACGCTTGAGTTGGTCGAGATCAACAATCGCTTCTTCGCGGGAAGAAACGGCCATTTCGTAATTGCCGCCCATTTTGATCGCATCCTTAGGACAGGCTTCTTCACAGAAACCGCAAAAGCAACAACGGAGAAGATCAATGTCGAAGCTCACTGGCTTCTTCTCTTTCTTTACGCCGTAAGCATTTTGCTCATCTTCTCTTTCGTCCGCCACGATATGGATACATTCAGCCGGACAGATCGTTTCGCAGAGGAAGCAAGCGGTACAGTTCTCAGTCTTGCTGGAGTCTACTGAGATAAAATGAGCGCCACGAAAGCGGTCAGAATATTTCCGTCTTTGTTCAGGGTACATGATGGTGTCATGTTTTCTGAAAAAGAAACCTGCGATAAAACGCTTCATCGTGATTTTAAGTCCGATGACGATGGCCGGGAGATAAGCTTTTTCCCGCGCCGTGTATTTCTTGGAGACGTTAATGGTTGCCATTAAGTCCTCCTATGAATTGATGTAGTAAACCACGAGGGTCACTACCACCAGGTTAATTAACGAAAGCGGGAAGAGGATTTTCCAACCGAGATCCATCAGCTGATCGAAACGGAATCTTGGAAGAGTCCAGCGAACCCACACAAACATAAACATGAAGAAGCCGATCTTAGAGAAGAGAGAAACCACCTGGAACGCAGCGAGCGTATTCTGAGCGCCGACTTCACCAAAGCCAAAGTTATTCACAATCAAATTAATGAGCATCTGCATTCCTGGAAGGATGCCGTAGCCACCAAAGAAGAGTGTCGAGATAAGGGCAGAGGCCATGATCATAGCTACATATTCCGCCATGAAGAAGAGCGCGAATTTCATCGCACCATATTCAAGGTGATAACCGGCCACGAGCTCTGACTCCCCTTCTGGTAAATCGAAAGGCAGACGGTTTGTTTCAGCAAAAATCGAAATCCAGAACACGAGTGCTCCAAACGGATTCATGAGGACTCCCCACCAGTGATTCGACTGCCAAGTGACCATTTCATGCGGGTTCACTGATCCGTAGACAATGAGCATGGAAAGAAGCGAAAGACCCATGGAGATTTCGTAAGAAACAATCTGAGAAGATCCGCGAAGAGCACCGAGAACGGAATACTTGTTCCGCGATGACCATCCCGCAAGAATGATCGGATAAACTTCAAGCCCCGCAAAAGCGAGGATGAAGAGCACTCCGGCATCCATCTCTGCGATCTGGAGAACCACTTCGTGGCCTCCGACAATAATCTTCGAACCGAAAGGAATAACCGACATCGCACAAAGTGGAGCGATGAGCGCCATCATCGGAGCGAGATAGTAGTAAAACTTATTGGCATTCCTCGGCGTGAAATCTTCCTTGTGAAAAAATTTAATCGCATCGGCGAGTGGCTGCATGAGTCCGAATGGTCCAACACGGTTCGGGCCTACACGTCCCTGCATCCAGGCAGATCCACGTCTCTCAAACCACACCATGATCGGCACAATTCCGAGTGCCAGTCCGACCACGAAGGCGATCTTCACACCAAGCTGAGCGAAAGGAAAAATTGCTTCGAAGTCCATTATTTCATCCTCGCGAGAAGATTCACGACATCGTGAGCGGCAACAGCTGTTCCCTTATGCTGGATAGCTGGGTGGAACTTCTGAACGATGCCGTCTACGTTTTTATAGCTTCCTGCTTTCTCCACGGTCGAAAGACCGGGGATGACCCCGACAAGTCCAGGAATCGATTTCAATTCGTTGAGGTTCCAAACACCCCAGGCAATAACTTTCGCTCCTGCCTTGAATTTCGGAACTCCCGCTCTGCCATTTCTAAAATAAATAACGACGTCACTGTTTGCTTCGCCACCAGCGAGAACAGAAATCCCCTGCTCTTCCACACCACGAGTGTTCGCCGTATGGTCACGATGACGGAGGAGATGATCGAGAGGCTTATCGTCTTTCGAAGTCTCAACGCCGTGAGTGCCGTTGTAGTAAGAAACTTTCACCGTGCGACCAAGGAGACCCGGTACTTTATCTTTCATGAGTGCTGCTTCTTCACGGGTAGAATCCGTGCCGACCACGAGATCAACTGAACCCGCAGCATTTACATGCGCGATCATTTCAGCAAGAACTGTTTCGTAAGAAGTCGCGTGCATCTGTCCATCATGCTTCAGAAGCGGAGCAATCACACGCATCGGATCCATAAGGTCATTATAAGAGACGCGACCCTCGTCACACATCCAGTGGCCGTTCACCATTTCATTGTGAATCGGAACGTAACGGTAAACAATGTTTTGGTCGGAATGAACTTCAATATTACAACCCTTAGAGCAGCGGTCACAAACAGAAGGCTTTTTATCGAGGAACCACGCGCGTTTTTGAAAGCGGAAATCATTCATCGTCAGAGCACCCACCGGACAGAAATCCGTGAGACAGCCCTGATAATCATTTGTGAGACCCTTCTCAGGATCTGTTGCTTCAAGTTCTTTGTGCCAGCTGCGGTTTACCATCACGAGATCGTGAGTCTTCGTCACATCCTCAGTGAAGCGAACACAACGCTCACAGTGAACACAACGGTTCATGTTGAGAGTGATCTTGTCTGAGAGAGCTTTTGTCGTCGCTTCTTCGTAAACGCGTTTCTCTTCCTTGAAGTTTGACTTCGCAGGACCGTATTCGAAGTTATAGTCCTGGAGAGAACACTCGCCGGCCTTATCACAAACCGGGCAGTCGAGCGGATGGTTCGTGAGCAGGAAGTCCATCACACCAGTGCGTGACTTCATCACTTTCTCAGAACGAGTATGAACCACCATGCCGTCACCAGCTGGAGTTGAACAAGAGGTCATGAGCTTCGGAGCTTTTTCCACTTCCACTGTACACATACGGCAAGTACCGGCGATCGGCATCGCTGGATGATAACAGTACCGTGGGATTTCCTCGTGCACTTTGTAGCGTTCCGCTACCTGCATAATCGTATCACCTGGCATGAACTCATAAACTTTTCCGTCGATCGTAACTTTCGGAAGAGGTTTAGCGTCCGGACCAGTAGGCGAATGAACCGGCTTCTTGTCAGAAGCGTAATTCAGATCGTCTTTGGTTTTTTTGACAACGTATTCTGTATTAGACATGAGCACCTACCATTCTGTGCGAAAAGGATTCGGTTCTTCCCATTCCTTTGAGGCCGCCGTTTCTGATCATGTCATCAAATTCTCCGCGGAACTTTCTGACTGAAGAAAGAGCAGGGCCCGTGACGGCATCGGAAAACGCACAAATTGTTTGTCCGGCCATGTTGGAACAGATGTGAGCGATGTAATCAAGATCGTCCTGAGTTCCGCCGCCATCGAGGATGCGCTTGAACATCCGGGCCAGCCAGTGAGTGCCTTCGCGGCACTGAGAACACTGACCACAAGATTCATGTTCGTAAAATTTAAGTAAAGTGTAGGTCGCTTCCACAATATTGACTGTGTCGTTCATGACGATGAGTCCGCCCGATCCGGCCATCGTTCCGGCCTTGGCGAGTGAATCATAGTCAGTCTTACAGCCACACTCGTCTGCACGAAGCATCGGAGCGGAGGCTCCACCAGGAATGACACCTTTGAGCTTACCGCCCTTCACGCCGCCCGCGATCTCGATAGTTTCATTGATCGTGAGGTTCATCGGAAGTTCATACACACCTGGCTTGTTCACGTGACCAGAGACACAGATCAGACGAGTGCCCCCTGATTTTTCTGGGCCCATTTTGGCGTATTTTTCCCAACCCCGATCAATGATGTACGGAACTGCAGCAAAAGTTTCGACGTTATTCACACACGACGGCATTCCAAAAGCACCAACCTGCGCAGGGAAAGGTGGTTTCAGACGTGGTTCACCACGCTTACCTTCCAGTGAATTTAAAAGAGCTGTCTCTTCTCCGCAAATGTAGGCACCGGCACCAAGGTAGATTACCAGGTCAAAATTAAATCCTGTTCCATGAGTGTTTTTTCCAAGAAAGCCTTTAGCGTAGGCATCATCAATCGCCTTCTTCATCAAGCGAGCTTCTTTGAACCACTCACCGCGAATGTAGACGAAGCCTTTGGCAGAACCAATCGCATGTCCGGCAATAATCATTCCCTCAATCATTCTGTGGGGAGTTTTGGTAAAGATAAGACGGTCTTTGAAAGTTCCCGGCTCCCCTTCATCAGCATTACAGACGAGATATTTCGGCTTCGGATTTCCCTTAGCATCGACCGGTGCTGCCGGCATGAAAGACCATTTCATTCCTGTCGGGAAGCCTGCGCCTCCGCGGCCACGAAGATTGGATTTTTTCACTTCATCGACAACTTCAGCGGGCTTCATCTTCAGCGCTTTCTCAAGTGCCTTGTAGCCGTTTTCATTTTTAAGATAAAAATCTAAAGTCTCACAACCTGGCTTATCCACGTTGGGAGTTATCACCGGTTCAAAATGTTCATTGTTGTACATCATGGCCAAACTCCCTCTTTACGAGTGTTTTTTCCAACTACTTTTTTGTCATCAAGATCGCGACTTGCCTGATCGAGAAGTTTTATCAGTGAGTTTTCATCCAAGTTTTCATAATAATCTTCATTCAGCGTGAGCATCGGAGCTGTTCCACATGAGGCCAGGCATTCCACCTGATTCAAGGTAAATTTTCCATCTGAAGTGGTTTGACCAGCATGGATTCCGAGTTTCTTTGAGGCACAGGCCATCAGTTTATCAGCGCCATTTAACCAGCAGGAAATGTTGGTACAAATTTGCACATCCACTTTCCCCTGAGGATGAAGCTTGTACATCGTGTAAAAGCTCGCCACTTCTCTGACTTTAGACAAAGGGAGATTTAAAAATTCTCCCGCTGCTTTCATCGCTTCAAGGGAAACCCATCCGTGTTCATTTTGAACTTCATTCAAGAGAGGAATAAGCAGGGCCTGCTCAGTAGGAAAATGAGGTCTGAGCCCATTGATCGTTGTTTTCATCTGTTCAGATAACATATTCGTTTCTCCTAGCGATCTAATTCGCCGGCAATAATATTCACAGATCCCAGGTGAGCGACGGCATCCGGAATCTTCCCGCCTTTCACCGTTTCCTCAAACGCCTGGAAGAGCATGAATGAAGGAGATTTCACTCTCATTCTCCACGCCTTTGGTCCTCCGCGACTAACAATATAGAAACCAAGTTCTCCGTTCGGACCTTCTACGCAGGAAAAGGCTTCTCCCGCTGGAACATCAATTCCTTCCATGAAGATCTTGAAGTGATGGATAAGAACTTCCATCTTCGTATACACGTCCATCTTCTCAGGAATCTGAACACGCTTATCGTTCACCCACAGTGGTCCCATCGGGATTCTGTCGTGGCACTGTTTCAGAATGCGGATCGACTGTCTCATTTCCTCGAGACGAATGAGATAGCGGTCGTAAACGTCACCGTTAGAACCAACCACAACATCGAACTCGAGCTCAGGATACATGTAATAAGGACGGTCACGACGAAGATCGTGATCAATACCTGCGGCACGCAGAGTTGGTCCGGTCACAGCGTACTTGAGGGCGGTTTCTTTATTAATGATCCCAACACCTCTGGTGCGGTCAATCCAGATTCTGTTAGATGTGAGAAGACCCTCAACTTCATCGAGAGCTTTCGGCATTTCTTCGCAGAACTTCCAGAGGCGCTCAAGGAGATTATCCGGAAGATCGTAGCTCATGCCACCGATGCGTGCGTACGTCGTCGTGAGACGCATTCCACACATGGACTCAATCATCGTGTAAGCTTCTTCGCGCCAGTGATAGAGAAGCCAGAACACGGTCATGGCCCCTAAATCGAGAGCATTAATCGCCACACAGATAATGTGATCGATGATTCTTGAGAGCTCCATGCAGATCACACGAATGTACTGGCAACGCTCAGTCGGTGTGATGTTCATCAGATTCTCAACCGCCATGGCGTAAGCAATGTTGTTGTTGAGAGCAGAACAATAATTCAGGCGATCCGTGTAAACCATCCACTGGTGATAGTTCTTCGTTTCGCCGAGTTTTTCAATCCCACGGTGAAGGTAGCCAATCTCACAGGCCGCATCTTCAATGGTCTCACCGTTTACTCGACACATAACACGCAGGGTTCCGTGCATCGCCGGGTGAGAAGGTCCGAGGTTAATCAGAACGTTCGGGTTATAAAAATCCTGAAGCGTATGAACATTCGGTTTTGGTGTCGTCATATTACTTCTCCCCTTCTGGAAGAGCAGTGGTATCGGTGGGAGAGCCGTCTGGAAGAAGGGTGTTGTCCACGTGAAGCGGATGACCACCGAGGTGGAACTGAACGTTGTCGTCAAAGCCCATGCGCTGCTTGATCGGATACTCTTTACGAAGCGGATGACCAACGAAGCGCTCATCCATCATGATTCTTCTCAGGTTCGGATGACCGTTGAATTTAATTCCGAACAGATCATAAATCTCGCGCTCAAGCCAGTTCGCGGCCGGAATGAGATCGCAGATTGTTTCAGCGGATTCATTCAGGTCAATTGCGGCCTTGATACGAATGCGGATATGTTTTTCGAGTGAGTAAAGCTGATAAACGAGAATGAAACGCTTTTCCCCGTCTTCGCCATCCTGATTATCGTAGGCAGTGACGTCGGAGAGAAAATCAATCTTGAAGTGATCATCCATCATGAAGGACTTAACCAAGATCTTCGCGTCTTTCGAATCACGTGCCCAAAGAACCGGTTCATTAAGACGATCAGCTTCAAGGCGTCTGTCCTTAGAATATTTTTCCATCAAGCGCTCGGCAACTTTGCCTTGCTCAGTCAGATAAGCGGGAGTGATCATTTCTTGATCTCCTCTTTAGATTTCAGTGAATCGAGAAGCGATTGATTCTGCTTCACATAGTCCTGAGTGACGGTGAAGTCGGCCTTGATGTCGGCAATGGATTTTCTGTACGTCATCGCATTCATCGCGTCTTCCGAAGTCGGACGCTCGGCAGGTTTTCTATCTGTGCCTTTATCAATCTTGTTCTGGAGATGCATGATGGCGTAAATGAGTCCTTCCGGAATCGGCGGACAACCGGGAACGTAAACATCCACCGGCATGATTTCATCAATGCCCTGGAGTACGGAATACGTATCAAAAATCCCGCCTGAAGAAGAACATGCGCCCATGGCGATGACCCACTTTGGCTCCAGCATCTGATCATAAATCGTACGGAGAACCGGCGCCATTTTCGTGGTGATGGTTCCGGCCACGATCAGCATGTCGGCCTGACGAGGAGAGAAGCGCACAACCTCAGCGCCAAAGCGCGAGAGATCGTAGGTGGAGGAAAGTGTCGACATCATCTCGATTCCGCAGCACGAAGTACCAAAAGGCATC
>JBKJNQ010000065.1:0-5270 GCA_046593575.1 Bacteriovoracaceae bacterium | reverse complement strand
GATAACATCCTCACCAGCATGGAAGATGGAAAAAAAATTGTCGAGACGATGAATTCCATCAATAAAGCATCAGCAAATCTCGAAGTCGTTTCACGTGAACTGAAAGACGCCCATCTGGGAACGATGGTTTCATCAGTTAATAAGAGTATGGGTTCCATGGAAAGAATCATGGGACGAATCGAGAAAGGCCCGGGAACGATGAATTCCCTTATCTATGATGACTCTCTCCATGAGGAACTGCGTGGACTCCTTGGAGGGGCCCAGCGGAACAAGGTCATCAAATATTTTATCCGGGAATCAATCAAGAACTCAGAGAAGAGAAAAGAATAAAAAAAGGGGGCCCAAAGCCCCCTTTCTTTTTTTGGAAAATTACTTCGTAATAACTTTAACGATGAGTCTCTTCTCGCCGTTCACACGAACCATCTTCTCAGTCAGCTTACAGCTTCCGTTCATGAAGAAAGTCGGAACTTTAAGAACGCGTGATACACCCATTTTCCCGCAAACAACTCCATCAAGACTTACAACTTTGTCTGTAACAGTCATGCCTGCAACATCTTCCGTCATCGTCATGATCTCGCGAACTGTCGTGAAACAGTCGCGGTATCCTGGACCATAGTATCCGCCCTGACCTGGACCATAGTATCCACCTGGGCCATATCCGCCTGGACCATAGTAACCGCCGCCCATACCACCCATACACTGAGTGATAGTCTCAGAAGCATTGAGACGTGCAGAAACAGTTCCAAGATCTTCGTTAACAATGAACTTAGTGTCTACCTGAGTAGCCCCTCTAAGGTCGCTAGCAGGAATGTCCATAACAACAACTTCTGCAGCGAAGGCAGAAGCAGAAATCAACATAGCGAAAAATAACTTTTTCATAGATTCTCCATTGTGGGATTGGTGATAAATATTTACCGCAGTCGGATACGGTTTTGAAAGGGCGGTTTGGCAATTTTACCCAGTACCGCTTAGGCCAGGGGTCATACAATTGCCCTAAGCCCCCAAATGCCTATTCTTTCGTCATGAGTTTAACCAGAATACGTTTTTCGCCTGCCACAGTGACTCTCTCAGCAGATAGCGTGCAATCGCCGCTCATGTAGAATGTAGGGACTTTCAGGATGCGTGAAACACCCATCGTGCCGCAATCTACGTTCCCGATAGCAACTTTCTTATCGACCACGGTTAGGCCTTCAATTGGTGCTTTTTCATTCAGAACAACCGAGCTGAAGGTCGTACAGTCACGACCTGTTTCAGCATCATGATGGCAAATCTCATGCTCTCTGGTGACTGAGAGTTCAGCGGCACCTGTGCCGGCCGCCTGATTAATCAGGAAGCGCGCAGAGATGTCATCCATTCTTGAAGTTCCTTTAGCAGGAACATCCATAACAATCACTTCGGAGGCAAAAGCAGAAGCAGAGATTATGAGAAGAGCGAGGGTCAAAAATTTCATGAGAATTCCTTTTATTTGATACCAACGAATTTGAGGGCCGCGATGAGAATCGCGAGCATAAAAAAACAAATCCATAAGACGGGGTTCATTCTGAACTTTTCCATAATGGTTCATTTTTAGATCACGAGAGAGTGGCACGTCAAAGGTGCTTTTTGGCCCGAGAATGGCTGTAAGTTCAGTGAGAAAATGTGGAGCTTCTTACAGTTTAGTGGTTCGAAACGGCACCAAAAAAAAGGGGCCCCGAAGGCCCCTTTTTGATTAGAAAAATTATTCAACGTTCATGAAAACCTGAAGGATACGTACGGTGTAGATTTCGAAGCCGTTATCAATCTGCTTCTTAGCTTTTTTTACTGTGAAAGAACAACGATCAGAGTTACGAACACTTCCTCCAAAATCGATGACCCATCTTCTGTTGTAAACGTTTCCGCAGATGATTTCCTGGCCGTCTTTCTGGAGAATGATATTTTTAGAAGCGACATCGTAAGAGAGGCCTTCGATCTTCACACGGTTGTCTTGATAAGTTGTGCTGTCGCCACTTGTTTCAGAAAGAACAACGTTAACCCAGGCGCGACCGAGGTCTTTATTCACTTCAAACGACGCTTCAACATCAGCATAAGTGTTCTGAGTTTCGAAAATCATTGTTGATTCTGCAGCAGCTACGGTTGAAAGAACGAGGGCGAAAAGAGCGATAAACTTTTTCATAAGTCTCCTTTGATCAAATGACCAAATTTGTTTGTGTGGGTGACTTGTACGAAAAGTTTGGGAGGATGGGAACTGGGTAGGAAAGAGTTAACCTAAGCCCCACATGTTCTTAACAAAAAGGGGGCCAAAGCCCCCCTTTTTTACATGGTCAGAGTTCTAAATTCTTTTTCTTCATCTTCTCGATGAGGGTCGTCCGGTTCAAGGTCAGGAGCTTAGATGCCTGATTCTTGTTCCCACGGGTGCGGGTCATTGCCTGCATGATGAGAGAATCCTCAATATCCGAGAGGATCTGCTTCAGATCAACACCGGGTTCAGGGAGCTCAAAAAGGGTCTTATAGTGGTGAGTAGCGAGCGGATTAGAGCGGAAGATTTTCGCCGGCAGATCTTCCGGAAGGATTTCATTTCCTCCACGAAGAATTACCATGCGCTCAATCACGTTTTCCAGCTCACGTACGTTTCCTGGCCAGTCATAACCAAGGAGAAGCTCCATCGTGAGCGGAGCAAAGCCGATTTCGTTAGAGCGATCTGCAGACACAAACCGGTCAAGGAAGTGAGAAATGAGAAGCGGGATATCTTCCCGGCGCTCTTTCAGGGCAGGCATCCGGATAGGAATCACATTCAGGCGATAGAAAAGATCTTCGCGGAATCTTCCTTCCGTCACAGCTTTCTCAAGATCACGATGTGTGGCCGCAATCACGCGCGTATCGATAGCAATATTTTCGTTTGAACCAACCGGTTCAATCACTCTTTCCTGAAGCACGCGGAGAAGTTTGACCTGGAGAAGAAGTGGCATATCGCCAATCTCATCGAGGAAAATCGTTCCACCCTGAGCGAGTTCAAAGCGACCTTTGCGGGTAGAAATAGCACCCGTGAAGGCACCTCTTACGTGACCGAAAAGTTCACTCTCCAGAAGCTCAGAAGGAATCGCTCCGCAGTTAACGGAGATACGGTTTTTTGTCGCCCGTACAGAAAGACGGTGAATGGCACTCGCCACGAGTTCTTTTCCTGTTCCGGAAGGACCTGTGATGAGAATGGTGGAATCAGTTTTAGCAACACGCTGAATACGATCGAAAACATCTTTCATGATGCGAGAGCGGCCGATCATTCCTTCGAAAGCATCTTCCACCGTCGGGCGATCAAGACGGAGTCTCGAAGCTGGACGCGCTTTTCCGCCGTCCGCAAAGACTCCCTCTCCTTCCATCGCGAGATCGCGCGGAAGCTGGGCCTTGAGTTTTGTTTCAAGAGCCAAAGTCACAAGTTTTTTCAGGTTTTCAAGATCGAAGGGCTTCGTGAGGTAGTGGAAGACACCTTTTTTTGTCGCTGCAATCGCAGTTTCAATCGAGGCAAATCCCGTCATCACAATCGAGACAAACTCAAAGCCTTTGTCTTTCAGAATATCAATCAGGAGAAGGCCGTCAGAGCCTTGCTCGAGCGAGATATCTGTCACGAGACAGAAAGGAGTTTCTTTTGGATGGTTCTTGGCGAAGTTCAGAAGGCACTCTTCAGAACTTTCATACAACTCAACTTTGAGCTTTAAGGTTTGCTCAAGGTATTTCCGGATGGAAAGACCCAGAAGCTTGTCGTCTTCCACAATAATGACTGGCGGTAGCTCTTTTGGCGCTCCATCAAAGCTTTGATGAAGGAAATTCAGATCGTCCATTGGTCCTCCGGGAAGCGTCCAATTTACTGTAGCGTTGAAATGGGTGTCAATTTTCAGACTTGGAAAAAAGCTAACAAGATTGGTGATTTAACTTGGGGGTGTCAAATGTAAGACTTTATTATCTATTCGTAGTCGCGGTGCATCTTTTTCAGAATTTTTACCGATTTACTGGGCCCGCCCGCCCACACATAGAAGCTAATAGCGAGAAAGCCCACGAAGGCCATCATCAGGAACGCGTAGGTCGTCTTCTTTCTTTTCTTAAGCCAGGCAAAATAAGCGAACTCACATCCCATGATGATGAACGGTACTGCCCACCAGGGTATATGACGGACGATAAAATATAATTCAACCATGTTCGCCTCAAATAAGAAGGGCCACTTTCGTGGCCCTTTTAGTTTAGAACATACTTTTCAGTTTATCGACCATATCCAGTTTTTCCCATGTGAACCCCGTGGCAGAGGTTCTTCCGAAGTGACCGTAAGCTGCGGTCTCTGAATAGATAGGACGGAGGAGATTCAGGCGCTGAATGATGGCCTTCGGACGCATGTCGAAGAGCTCATTAATCGCGTCTGTGAGTTTCTTCTCGTCAACTTTCGAAGTTCCGAAAGTATCGATGAGAAGAGACATCGGACGAGCGACACCAATGGCGTAAGCAACCTGAACCAGAGCGCGGTCAGCGAGCCCTGCTCCCACAACGTTCTTAGCAATGTGACGGGCAGCATACGCAGCTGAACGATCGACTTTTGAAGGATCTTTTCCTGAGAAAGCTCCGCCGCCGTGAGCGCCATGTCCGCCGTAAGTATCAACGATGATCTTACGACCTGTAAGCCCTGCATCCCCCATTGGACCGCCGATAACAAAGCGACCAGTTGGGTTGATATAATATTTTGTATTTTTATCGATGAGATTTGCGGGAACGATTTTCTTGATCACTTCTTCCATGATCCCTTCTTCGATCTGCTTGTGAGTCATGCTCTCAGCATGCTGGGAAGAAACAACGATAGAGTCGATGCGAGCAAGTTTTCCATCAACGTACTGAGCAGAAACCTGAGTCTTACCATCAGCGCGAAGATCTTTCATCGTTCCGTTGTGACGGACTTCAGCGAGACGACGGGCCAGACGGTGAGAAAGATCAATTGTCATCGGCATGAGAGATTCAGTTTCATTGATCGCATATCCGAACATGAGACCCTGATCTCCGGCACCCTGATCGAGATGTTTCCCTTCGCCTTCGTTCACACCCATGGCGATATCCTGGGACTGTTTTCCAACAGCAACAGTTACTCCGCAAGTATTGCAGTCAAAACCTTTATCTGAATGGTCGTAGCCGATTTTTTTGATCGTTTTACGAACAGTTTCATTGATGTCGACGTTAGCACCAGTAGTGATTTCACCAGCAACAACCACAAGCCCAGTCGTGATGAGAGTTTCGCAAGCAACACGTGACTTAGGATCCTG
>JBKJNQ010000162.1:0-12450 GCA_046593575.1 Bacteriovoracaceae bacterium | reverse complement strand
AATTCAGATAATGATCACGACTTCCGCATTCAGGTACTCGATCGCCGCTAGGAAAGATTCTTACTGTTCTATCCGGTGTTGATTCTTTCACTTTGTGAGCGCGGTAATCATTCAATTTTCGCAGAAAAGTATTTCTGTAGATTTCATTGAGGTTGTCTCCATCTGCAGGACAGTGAAAACTGTGCAGGTGTGAGCTTGGCGGTTCTAGGATGGAACAAATCATTTACAAGTAAGCAGAAGGGCCGCAGCATTGCGGCCCTTTTTATTTTAATTCGTAATCACTTCTTCTTCAGCAACCACCGGCTTCGGATCATCAATCAGATCCCGAAGGCCCGCGAAGATTCCATCGAAAGTAGTCGCCTCATACATCGTCCAGAGATAATCCGGACGCTCGTTGGACTTCCATTCTCCACCGATAACGATTCCGTCGCGATCAAGGTGTAGCCAGTATTGATAAATCTGAATTGTCTCAAGTTGATTAGGAGTGCCGATCACCGGTGCCCAGGTCTGATTGAGTGCCTCATCAATAAATGTAACAGTTGTTTTCATTTTGATAACGGAATGAGTTCCAGGTGTGACACCATCATGAAGTTCCGCGTTTCCACGATACTCTGATTCAAACGCAACCACCGGATGATTCCAGACATCCCGCGAACGATCGAGATCCATCAGGAGTGCTTGTTTTTTTACTCCGAGAGTATTCGCAAGAGCCAAATGGAAAGTTGCGGCCGTGACGTCTTCCTGGCAGTTTCTCGTCTCACAAGATTGACCTACCTGAGCTTTCACCTCCGGCGTGTGGTGATATGAATAATAATAAGAAAGGAGTCCTTTGATATCTTCAGATCCGAAAGGAATCTGGATGCCATCGGCATTGGTTAAAGTTTTAGGTTGTGGCTCAACATGACTATAAGATGCTACCGCCCATCCATTACACATGCCTTCCCACGTCTCTGCATTTTCATTGGCAACTGAGGAGTTCACTTCCTTTCTCAGCGGATAATCATAGAGGCCCATGAGGATGTCGAATTTTTCCGTCGGTGCGAGTTCCGCAATCTTTTCCTGGGTGAGTGCTCTGAGTGCATCAAGACCAGGGGAGCGGTGATTAAAACCAATTCTTACGTGCGCATTCCAGCGACGGTTAATATTTCCTTTTTTCAGTGCCCAGTAATCACCTGACCAGAATTTCTTCTGGTCGCGCACATCACCGCGAAGAGGAAGCTCGATAAAGTTCCGTCCGTCATCCTGAGAGAGGAGTTCAAAATAGGGAAGCTGCTTGATGGGATCGAGTTGAAATTGGCGCATCTTCGGTTTGTCAGGTGCCTTCGCACAAGCGCCGAGTATCAAGAGTCCGGATAGAAGAATTTGGTATTTGGTCACGATGCCTCCTCGTTGAGTGTTGTGCCGAGCGAGCGTCATTGTTATTAGTGACCGGGAGCATTTAGCAAACCCCGCAAAAACAATTAGGGATATCTTTAGGTGGGAATTTTAACTCATGACATAAGAACAGGTTTCGCCTTTCAGGACGATCGTTTTACCCATCTCCTTGCCACGTGGATAGATCATCACTCTTTCCGGAAGATCATTCAGTCGCACATCTCCTTTTGGAGCAAGTTCACTTACCACCGGCACGAACCGGCAGCGCATGCGACTAATTTCTTCAAAGTGATCTTTTCTTTTTTCCAGACATAAAAGGAGATCATCTTCTCCAGTCTTCAGCACAAAGAGAAGTTTTCCACCTTCTTTAATTTTATCAAAGTAAAGAATGGGAAGATCAAACGCACCGGCGGTAAAGACTCCGCGATCAAAAGGTTTCTCATCTTTTATTTTTTCTGAAGCATCTCCTTCGATAATCCGGATCTGGGAAAGATTGAGAGGACTCAGGATTTCCCGGGCAAGAAGAGCGAGCTCAGGAATAATTTCAAAACTTACGACCTCTCCGGATGTTCCCGTAAGACAGGCGAGGAGGGCAGCGTTCCAACCGGAACCAGTGCCCAATTCAAATACCCGCATTCCTTCCTGCACATCCAGAAGCTCCAGCATGTGGAGAACTAATGAAGGTTGCGAGATAGTGGAGAGATGATTTCCCTTATCGAAGAGGAGGAGAGTGGCGTCGGCATAAATCAGCGGAAGATAATTGAAGACAGAATTTTTATCTACTTCTATCCAGTGATCGTTATCGACAGAGAATTTTCTCACAAAATAATGTCTTGGTGTATTCAGAAAGGCCTCTTCCACCCGATGGGAGAGCTGGATCCAGCCTTTTCTACGGATGAGATCAAGTAATCGCGTCTGTTCAGCTGAGGCCATCGGGATCATATTTTCTACCTGACCATAAAAAAAAGGCCTCCCGAAGGAGGCCCGAATTACCTACATGAAAGTCTTAAGAGTTTCGATGTGCTTCTGCTGCTTAGGAAGCATTTCGTTCTTGATCTGGGCCTTGAGGCCTTTATCAAATGAGTCATCATTGAGAGCTTCTTTATATTCAGATATACCGTGTTCTTCACCCTGTTTCAGTGCGCGAAGAGCTGCTTCGTTACCAAAAAGTTTAGCACCTTTGGTCCAAGCTGTAGCAAACCCACCCCAAACCCCAGCTGAACCTGCGTCTTCGGCCAGATCCGGTTTACCAACAACATATTTCGAAAGGCGATCAACCGCTGCCTGGTGATCCGTTCTGATCGCCATCAGGCGTTCTCTTTCAGAACCGGCCTTCAGGTCGGCAAGAACAGTGTCGTAAGTCTTAACAGCAGCTCTTTCACCGCGGATGAGATCATCCATCTGGGTCATTTCGTTATTTGTCGGCTTGGCAGTCATTGCTCCGGCAGACATTTTTGTATCTGCGCAAAAAGCATTGAGACTAAAAAGAACTGTAAAGAGTGCAAAAATTTTCATAGCAAATCCTTTTGTTGAAAGTTCGTTGACCGGATTGAACCACTGATCTCAAATCTTGGTCACGGCACAGGGGTCTTACACTCCTGGTAAATGTTAATAGACACTTCTATATGGTGGATTATTCGTTGGTCGTTGAGTTTCCTTTCTGTTTTGGTCAGGAACAATTTGCCGCTTACGTATTTCACCTGAAGATCCTCAGCTACACTTCTTATAAAGACGAAAAATGAGCAACCTCTTCATCAAGGATTTCACATGAAATTTCAGATTCTCCTCGCAACTCTCGCCTTAGCATCCTGCGCTCATCAGACTTATCACCACGATCAGGAGCGCGTACCTGCTTCAGATCCAACGATCAGTGCCATGTTCTCGCCATGGGAAGGTACTCAGGCGTTTGATAAAATGTACAAGGCGATCTCAAGTGCTAAGCACGATGCCAAAGTCACAGTTTATAGCTGGAGTGATTCCGGCTTTGATAAAGCAATTGAAGATGCTGTGAAAAATGGTGTGAACGTAAAAGTGGTTGTTCACCCTGATCTCGCTAAAGAGCCAAACACAATTGCCAAGGTTCAAAAACTCGAAGCTCTGCAGGGCAAAGGTAAAGCTTCGTTTAAAATGGCCCCAAGAAATATGCATGAGAAGTTCGCACTGATTGACGGCGAATATCTCGTGAATTCTTCTGCCAACATGTCGAACGGTGCGAAGACGAAGTATTCAGAAAATTTCGTGTTCACCAATGGTCCTGATTACCTTCTTAAGAACTTTGAGAACGAATTCGCAGTTCTCTGGAACTCAAGTAAGGATATGATCTCTGGTCCTAAGGACGCTGTTGAGGATCGCCTTCCGTATGATGATAAAAATCACCAGACACTTGGAAAAGAAGTCACTCTTTACTCAAGCTCCATGAACTATAATTACGTGGATAATACCGCGGCTGCTTCACAGGACGGTAGATTCATTAAGCTCGCTCCTAAGGGCGGCGGGAATGGCCCCTACACAGTTCGTGATGCCATCATCAGTGCAATCAAAAATGCGAAAAAATCCATTCACTGTAGCTTTAACCACTTCAACATGCTTGAGATTTCTCAGGCACTCGTTGAAGCTTCAAAACGCGGTGTCGATGTGAAACTCACAGTTGATAACCAGGAATTCCGTGAGAAGTGGTCAGCACAGGGAATTGAAATGACTCCGTACTTTGTTGAGAACTGGAAGAAGCTTCCGGGGAATGCCAACAAGACTGCTCCCGCGCGCGTGAAATTTTATTCTCACTCACCGAACCCGGCGATGTGGTATTTGAATCACCATAAATTCTTCCTCGTAGACAGTGGTGCTTCTGATGCTGTTCTCTTCACTGGTTCTTACAACCTTTCTGAGACTGCTGAACACAACCAGTTTGATAACATGGTTTCCTATGCTGGTTCGAAGTTCGCCAATCTTCAAAAATCATTCCTCGATGAGTTCTCAAAACTCTGGGCGCTTGAGCGTGATGCTTCTGATAAACCGAAAGCAGACGCTGTTGCCTTCTATACAACAATCACGAATGGCTCACTTCCGATCCATAGTCAGCGTCCGGTATCTTTGACTTTCGAAGAGATCATTAAACTTCGCTCGGACGTCCGCGCTATCGCACCGGATTTCCTTCGTCAAATGAATCGTTCTAACTCTGGCTGTAAAGGCTATGACGTAGCGAAAAAAGCTCTCTGGGGCTGTCAGTAAGCTGAAATTTCAAGGGGCCGTAAGGCCCCTTTTTTTTTGCCTGTCAGGGATTGGTTAAGATTATTGTTTCTGCGGTCTTGTCCCGAACTCTTTGATACTCTTTCTTCATGAAATTTCTGGCCCTCCTCATCCTTATTTCGGTCAATTGTTTTGCCACACCAGTTGAGACCATTTCCCGGCTCCAGAAATTATATCCTTCGCAGTCACGTGAGTTTCTTGAGCAGCGATTAAATTCTGCCACCACGACATTTGATCGTCTGAGAGATTTTCCGCCATATTTTTATGAGGCAATTGATCGCACACTAAAGCTTCCGGAGCGGAAAGGTTTTTGCGCCGGAGACCCGCACTACGAAAATTTCGGTTTTCTTTTTGCACCCACACCATTTTTTACCATCAACGATCTCGACGACTCAGCTCCGTGCAACCTGAACGCCGATGCCCTGAGACTTCTGGTAGGGGATCGTTTAATTTTTCCTGATCTCGATATCCAGAAGTGGATCAAGAACTATGAAGCTGGTGTGGCCGGTGGAAATCGCGAACTTCCGGAGGAGCTGAAAACTCTGCTACAGACTTCGCGTGAACGAGGAAATGAACTTCCGAAAAAATTTCTCCGTGCCTGGGAGGCCCGTAGCTGCACGGATGACCTGAAACCCGCAACTGACGGTGAGACTCAATACCTCAAAACACTATCAAGAAACGGCACTTTGGTTTTTGCCTGTACCCGTACCAAACTTACCGGGGGATCCGCCGGTCTTCGACGGCTGATTGGATTTTATCTTTCACCGGAAGTGAGAGTCATTGAGTACAAGCCCCTCGTCACTCCCGCGCCGCTTTACGGACAGATGATTTCCTACTCTGAGAGAAATTCCCAGTACTCTCTCGCCTTAAAATACTTCCTTCGTGATCTTCCGGAATATTTTGCCGTGAAAATCGGCAATCATCTTCACCAGCGCCGGCCGCTGATCGCTGGAAATGTCGCAGTCGAACTGAAAGATGGGAAAAAACGCGAAATCGCTTACTACCAGGCGTTTGTTCTTGGTCAGCTCCATAAAGGCAATGCAAGCTTTCTCAAAGAGCTCGATTGGAAGAATTATTCTGATGCCCTGATCGGGGTGTTTGAGCATGAATTTGCCCGTTGATCTAGGCCCTTTTTACTCCCATAATTAAGTTATGGAAGTATCAATCGATAAAAAACTAGAACTCATTAACAAGATCCCTTTTTTTGCGCGTCTTGATGATGATGACAAAAACACGATGTCCACTTTGGCGGACTTCAAGCAGTTTCTTCCGGGCGATGCACTCATTGATCAAGGCGCCATCAACAAGAATTTATTTTTCATCATTAACGGCACGGTCGATATTGTGATCGGCGGATCTGTGGTCGTTTCTCTTGGTGGCGGCGGTCAGGTCTTTGGCGAACTCGGATTCGTGTATGAA
Organism: Bacteriovoracaceae bacterium; assembly: GCA_046593575.1. GTDB lineage: Bacteria > Bdellovibrionota > Bacteriovoracia > Bacteriovoracales > Bacteriovoracaceae > Peredibacter. Next base: position 6,411 of record JBKJNQ010000162.1, on the reverse strand, counting down.
GGACCGGCGAGTGCCAGTGTCATGGCCAACACTAAAGTGACCGCGATGATATTTAACACTGAAAGCATCAACGCTATGGTTGAACCGATCTATTATAAATTAAGAATGGATATTTATCGTTCGTGTGCGGAGATTCTCGCTAAGCGGCTCATTCATACTAATTCTCTGGCAACGAACGTTCATCAAGAATAATTATTTCTGACAGTGGGGGCAGTAGTACGTTCCCCGCTGAGCGAGGATGATTTTTTTCACCGGCGTCTTCTTACACATCTGACAAACCTTCTGATAAAAAACTACCAGGTGCTGAACGCCCTGACCCTTCTCACCGGTTGAATCCCGATAGCCACCCTGAAATGTTGTCCCGCCACTCTTAAGTGCTGGTTCGAGAACGTCTTTAATTGCCTTGAGGATCTTCGGAAACTCTTCGGCCTTCACCTTGCTGCACTTTCTGGTGGGGCGAATGCCTGCGCGGGCACAGATCTCGTTGGCGATGTAGTTTCCGGAGCCCGCAAAAAGCTTCTGATCGAGGAGAGTGACTTTGAGAGCGCGGTCCGGATAGCGCTTAATTGATTCCGTAAGGAGCTCCAAAGAAAAATCTGGATCGGCGAGATCGGTTCCGAGCTCCGAAAGTTTACGCATGGCTTCGACGGCGGAGTAAAAGTACATGTGACCGAAGCGGCGAGGATCATCGTAGGCGAGAGTATGATTTTTATTTTTGAGAATGAGATGCGTGTGTTTTGAAGCCTTGATCGTTTCTCCCACGAGCCAGGTACCAGTCATGCCGAGGTGGGAGAGGAGATGCGAGCCGTCCTCAAAAACAAAATCGAGCATCTTACCTTTGCGGCGAATCTCGATGATGGTTTTGTTTTTAATAGGAAGATCTGTGTGGAGAATGTTTTGCTTGAGGCCCGGAGTTGTAGTGAGAGAATCTATCTTGAAGGGGAGATAGTGGGAGAGTTGCAGCCTGATTGTCTCGACTTCGGGTAGTTCGGGCATTTTGACCTCAAGTACATATAATCATGGATGTATATTGGAATTACAAGGGCGAAGAGGCTCGCCTTCAACTACTTACGGAGTATTCTTGCCAAATAAGGCAAGAAATGCTAGTTTAGCATTATGGATCGACGTGAATATTCAATTAGCATCACTGTGAATGATATCCTGATAACCAAAGTTATCATAGACACTCATTATGAAGCAAAACACGCTGAAAGCATTAACGATGATATCATTCTTAGTTTGGTAAAAACGCTTGATAGCCAAAATTTTGAACCAGATGATGAGAAGCCTCCTTATTCTTACTTTGTAACTGACAATATTCTGCTAAATGACAAAGCATATAAGCTCATTTGGCTTTTAGAAGATCATGAAATCTATATTGGCGTGATAAACGCTTACAGGAGATGAGTATGGGATTTCCAAATAAAAATGAAATAGAAAGAGCACTAAAGAAATTAGAAAAGAGTGATGGAACATTGGCCCTTAAACCTGGAGCTTCTCCTTTAGAAAAGTTCCGTTGGGATTTATGTCAAAAATTTATTAAATATAAAAAAACTCATGGTCATAATCAAAAACAACTAGCAGAACTTCTTGAGGTTGATGAAGCGAAAGTCAGTAAGATTCTTCATCACCGTATTGATGAGTTCTCTACTGATCGATTGATTGCTCTTTATTCAAAACTCGATCCTGATCTTAAACTCAAGGTTGGATGATAGATCATCTAGGAGGACATATGAAAACGTTCAGCACATCAAGAAACATTCCGGCTTCAACAGACCAAATATTTGCCGCAATCAGTAGTCCTGATCGTTTGAAAATTTGGTGGGGGCCCGCAGGCTTTAGGAACACAAACATTTCTTGTGACTTTAGGAAGGGTGGAAAATGGTCTCTGATAATGCATAGTCCGGATGGAGCAGATTATCCAAACGAATACATATTCAGTGAGATCATTCCTTCAAAGAAAGTTGTCTTTACTCATGAACAGCAGCCACAATTTACCCTGACACTTAGTCTCATATCCAATGAGAGTGGGACAACAGTGACTTGGGATCAGACTTTTGAGAATGCAGAAGTTGCCAGTAGTATTGAACATATTGTTGTACCAGCAAACGAGCAAAATCTGGATAAGCTGGTCTCTGAAGTGAAGAAAACTTCTTAGTTCTCATTTTATCTTGAACAAAAAGATGGTGCTTTGATTTGTGCTATTTTTTTTACTTCTGTTTTTTGGGCTATGAAGTCAGGGGCGAGGCAGTTAGTAAACTTCAGTAAATATCGGTAAATCACAAAGAAGAGAAGAAACTCGTTTTCACTCACAAATCACTGAAAGGACAGAGAGCTTAGAAGCGAATAACCCACCTCGGGTAGTTCGGGCATATATTAATTCTTATCTTCCATTCCAATCGCGATGTAAATGTAATGGTCAGGTTTAGCCCCGCCATATTTTACCCTATACCGCTACATGCTTTTTGGTTAGAATTTTACTATGAAAGTTTTAATCGTTGATGATGCGAAAGAAAATCTTGTGGCATTGAAGGCATTATTAAATATTGAAAATGTTGAAATTTTCAAAGCAATGTCCGGACTTGAAGCACTGGACTTGTTGATAGAACACGATTTTTGCCTCGCTTTACTGGATGTTCAAATGCCGGGCATGGATGGTTTTGAGCTCGCCAGATTCATGCGGGGAACTAACAAAACAAAATATATTCCAATTATCTTTTGTACAGGTGAGGATCAAGATGAAAGATCTTTTTTCGAAGGACATGATTTAGCCTCTGTCAGTTTCATCAAGAAGCCGCTCGATCCATCAATCGTAAGAAGACAGGTAAATGAGCATCTTCAAATTTATCTTCAAAACTCTAAAGCAAATTCATAAAGAAACCAGATATTGTGATATTTGATCCAGAGTCATGATATTTTCTGGTTTAACGTAGGGAATGCCTGATGCGGGCATCTCTGAATGTTCGGCACTCTTCGGATCTTGTATTATAGTCCTCCCACCTAATCCTTTAATTGTTTTTAGTCCCATCGCTCCATCTTGATTCGCTCCTGTCAGGAGTATACCAGTTAAATTTTTCCCATAGACATAGGCAGCTGATTCAAAAGTAACGTCGATTGATGGTCTCGAAAAGAAGACAGGCTCTTCGTTGGATAAAGAAAAGGTATAATCAGACTCAATGAGAAGATGATAACCAGGTGGTGCAAAATAAATCGTGCCCCTTAAGATTTCATCTTTTTCCTGAGCTTCTTTGACTGGTAGTCTTACTATGCCTTTGAAGACTGCAGGTAAGGTACTTGGATGGGCGTCTGATATATGTAAAACAATGATGATAGGCAGTGAGTAATTTTCTGGTAGCAATGAAAGTATTTTGATCAAGGCCTGAATGCCTCCTGCGGAAGCGCCTAAAACAACTGCCCTTAGTTCAATTTCCTTATTCCTATTCATTGATGAGTCAGCTTCTGATATATCCGGTCATTTTTGGAGAGAAGATGAAATTCCTTGGCATACTTTGAAAATTCTAAACTCTCTTTTGGACCCAGCCCCAAAAATCCCTTATGGCAAAGTGACTCATGAAAAAGACCAAATGACCTTTGCTGCAATTTTTTCTGAAAGTAGATGAGCACGTTCCTGCAAGAAATGAATTGCATCTCAGAGAATACCTCATCTGTTGCCAGGCTATGGTCAGTGAAAATGATTTTCTTTTTTAAAGAGCTATTAAATACGGCAGAGTCATACGCGGCAGTATAATAATCGGAGAACTCTTTCTTCCCACCAGATTTTTGATAATTACTGGTAAATTTCTGAATATCTTTCATATGGAAAATCCCAGCTTCAGCCTTTTTTAAGCTGCTTTCATTTATGTCAGTGGCATAGATAATTGTCTTATCAAGTAATCCTTCTTCCTTCAGAATTATGGCAAAAGAATAAACCTCCTCACCGGTACTGCAGCCGGCGATCCATATTTTAAGCGAAGGGTATGTTTTTAAGACGGGTACGATTTTATCCCTGAAATAAGCGAAGTATGTCGGATCCCGGAACATCTCGCTCACCGGAATAGTGAGAAATTGAAGTAAATCATTAAAGGTTGCCGGATCGTGGATAATTTTATCCTGCAAATCTTTAACGTTATTCGGGCCCAAGTACACTAAGGCCTGGCTGACTCTTCTTCGCATGGAAGCTTTTGAATAATCTCTGAAATCGTATTTATAATGCAAATAAATAGCTTCAAATAGTCCTGCTATCTCTAACTCTAAATTTAGTTCATCTTCACTTAAGCTTTTGTGATTATGCATGAAATGTCCCAAGCTTTGGCATCCACACTCTCATGAGAGAAAGAAGTTTATCCATATCAACGGGCTTAGCGAGAAAATCGTTGGTACCAGCTTCCATGCATTTTTCCTGATCATCCAGCATGGCCTTTGCAGTTACTGCAATGATGGGAAGCTTGGCGAAGCGCTTCTGGGCCCTGATTCTTCTTGTGGCTTCATAACCATCCATTTCAGGCATCATGATATCCATCAGAACCAAATCGATATTAGGGTCTTTTTCCAGCTGATTTAAAGCTTCCTGGCCATTCCTGCCGACGATGATAGTCGCGCCTCTTTGTTCAAGAGCGCTACTAAGAGCGAAAATGTTTCTCACATCATCATCAACCAGCAGAATTTTTCTGCCTTCAAACAGTTGCTCGCGACTTCTGGCCTGCTTCAACATTTGACGTCTTTTGGTTGTCAAATTCTCTTCAACTTTATGCAGGAAAAGTGTCACTTCATCCAGAAGCCTTTCAGAAGATCTGCTCCCTTTTATGATGATCGATTTTGAATACTTTCTTAGTTTGTCTTCTTCTTCGCGACTGAGGTCGCTACCTGTGTAAACAATGACAGGTGGGAATGAATAAATATCTTCCAGTGCTATTTTTTCCAGGAGTTCATATCCATTCATTCCGGGAAGCCCCAGGTCCATAATCATGCAGTCAAAAACGGTGTTCTTAAGTGCTGCTAACGCCTCTGTTGCCAGACCTACCATGGTCGTTTCAATTCCTTCATCAGCGATTAAGTGAGAAATGCTTTCTCTCTGAATCTTGTCATCTTCAACAATCAACACTCGGTGAATTTTCTGAGATAATTTTTCCTCAAGCTTCGAAAAGATTTCTTTAATCCTTTCGCGAGTAACAGGCCTTAACACATATCCAAGGGCGCCCAAATCCAGGGTCTCTTCAGTATAATCATCAGAAGAAATCAGATGAACTGGAATATGCTTGGTTTTAGCCGATTCTTTCAGGCGCTCCATGACGGTTAAACCCGAATTCTCTGGAAGCTTCATATCCAAAAGGATGGCTTCAGGATTAAAATGTAGCGCCATTTGATAACCCTCATCTGCTCCCTGAGCAACAATGCAGGTATATTTCAATTCGTGGACAAGATCGAAAAGGATTTTTGAGAATTTAGCTTCTTCTTCAATGACTAATATCAAATGAGGAGAATTCTTGGAATTCAACCTGTCATCGGTAAAGGGGAGGGGTAAAACCGCTTCACGACTAGGAACTATGCTGGCAGTGTGAGAGTAAGCCTTGGTCGGTGTGGGAGCTAATTCTTCTTTTAGAGTTTCCGGAATGATGAGAGTAAATGTACTTCCCTGTCCTGGAGAACTCTCCACCTGAAGTGTACCACCGAGGAGTCGTGCAAGATCTTTTGAAATGGAAAGTCCAAGACCTGACCCCCCGTACTTACGGTTCGTGGTTCCATCTGCTTGCTTAAAAGCTTCGAAAATAATTTCCTGCTTATCTTTTGGTATACCAATACCAGAATCACGAACTTCAAAGGCGATCTTGCCACCATTTGCTTTATAAGCTTTGAGATGAATTGATCCAGCGGATGTAAATTTAAAGGCATTGGAAAGAAGGTTTTTCAAAATCTGATCCAAGCGTTGTTTGTCGGACACGATGGAATTCGGCAAATTTGAGTCCAGTTGGATTTGAAAATCAAGGCTTTTCTCTCGTGCTAATTGCTGAAAACTTACCTTCATTTCATTGATCATTTTAGGAATAATGATCTCTTCTACCCGGATATCAAGTTTGCCGGCCTCAACTTTAGAAAGATCCAGAATATCGTTTATTATATTTAATAGATCATTTCCAGAAGAGTAAATGGATTCTGCAAACTCAACTTGCTCTGGATTTAAATTACCTTTGGGATTATCCATGAGAAGTTTCGAAAGTATGAGTGTGCTGTTTAATGGTGTTCTTAACTCATGAGACATGTTGGCAAGAAATTCTGATTTGTATTGACTGGCCCGTTGAACTTCACTGGCCTTCTCTTCCAAAAGCACATGCGCCTTTTTTAAAGCTTCATTTTTCTCGTTAAGAATTCTTTTCTGTTGCTCTAACGCCTGGGTTTGCTCTTCCAGTTCTTCAT
>JBKJNQ010000082.1:0-6829 GCA_046593575.1 Bacteriovoracaceae bacterium | reverse complement strand
ACTTCCATCATCATTTCGTGACTTCCGTAAGCTGAATAGAAGATAACCGGCAGGTTATGATTTCTGGCACGCGCCTCTTTAATGAACTCGAGACCGTTCATTATGGGCATCGTCATGTCACAAATCACACAGTGAATCTCCTCTCTGTCCAGAACCTCCAAACCCTCTTTACCGTTGTTGGCAGTAAAAATTTTGGTCGCACGCGACGCCAGAAGAAATTTCATGTTCTCGACCAGTAAAACTTCATCGTCAATAATCAATAAGTTTTTCATAGGACCTCTCAAAGCTTAGTTTTGCCTCTTAAATTTCGATTTAATATATAGGTATTGTCTTCATTCTCTTTTTTGCCAAAGCTCTCAGGAAGTATAGGTGGTTTCTTTTCCTGTTTTTTTTCTTTCGCTACATAATCTTGCTTCAGCATGGTCTCAACTGTTTCTGACGTCATACTTTTCGTCGGGTGATAAATTAACTGATTGGTTATTTTCCTTAACTTCGTCAGATTCTCCTCACCAAGGCCGTGAATGATCGCACGGTAATGAGTTCCTTTTTTACTTGTTGCTAACTGTCCTTCCGCAGGAATGATTGTGAGATAGGCGGGAAGAGGAAGATCTACTTCAATAACAGTAAAATACGGCAATTCCTGATCAAGAATGAAAGTCATATCCCGCTCAGTAAGTGACGTAAGGATCGCGGGAAGCTTAATCCTGAGAAGTCTGTCAGCGTCTGAGGGCTTAAGGAAACGATCTTCTTTCTTTGACTTCTGTTTATCCAGAAACTTTTTTTCCATCGCCTGGAACATTTTCATCTCGAGACTTCCGGGATACGAGATCAGGTATTCATAATCAAAAACTTTCCGGAGAGCTGCTGAGTCTGACTTTGATCCGAGGATCACCACCATGGCGGTTGGATTGATTTCCCGAAGCCGAAGAATAACTTTCCCGAGTTCCATCAGATCCGCACCGTCAGTGTTTCTGAGATCAAAGAAAACGACTCCGGGTTCGCCTTGTCTATGGGCGTGAATTAATTCTTCTGCCGATCTGTATATTTGATACCAGCAAAGTCCTTCGGATTTTAACATGGATCTGATGAACTCATTATCCTGAGTGAAGATCGCTATGCTTTGGTTACGTTTATCGAAATATTTTTCCCGCAGGTCAATCCAGGTCTCAACAGTTGCCTGGGATAAAGAATTATCGTTACTTTCATCCCAGGGGCCCGGGTAAGTGAAGTTCACTTTATAGCTATAGAGAAAGGGTGCCGTCAGAGCACCATCGGCCTTACTAGTTATTTTCATAATAAGCTCAGACTCATCGGAAGACATCGGAACCCTGAGAGAAATTTCCTGCGAGAGATTGAGATCAGTTTCGAAAACAAAGGATTCGGGATTCACTGATGTAAAGGTCGAAAGGAAATTCATCCCCAAAGGAATTTCGAGATTCTTCGCTCTGGCGAAATCGGGGTTCGTGCTTTGTTCTGCGAAGGCCATCTCAAAACAATCACGGAAAAAAGTATCAAAGTCTGTATCCATCATATGTAAGAGAAGAACCCCCGAGAGCAGAAGATTTTCAGCTTCTCTTGCCTCGAGCTCATCTTTGCAGTAGCCGGCAAAAACAATTGACTTGAACTGTGCAATTTTTTTTAAACTTCTGACTTCCTCCGCGAGATAACCTGCGAAGCCAGCATCCACGATAACAATGTGTGGTCGAAGAACAAAAGCATGATCAATCAAAGTTCCCTCATCAGGCCTGGTTCGCAGGACATTACAATGGGGAATGGATTTTCCTGCATCCTCAAGTAATTGATAAAAGTCCTGATCAAGGCCGTGATAAAGAATCACTTTCATTTGCGGTCCTCATCTTTAATGAACGCCTGAACAAGTGCACGTATGATGGCGGGATCGAAGGCGACCAGCTTCTCCCGGTCCTGAAGGAAAATCTTTATCCCTTCCACCGGCGAAATTTTCTTTTCCACCAGAAGGTCCGCAAAATCGTCGGCGAGAGAGACAATCTTGGCGAGTGGATAGATTCTTACTCCGGTCAGGCGATTCGGATAACCACCGCCGTTAACTCTTTCATGATGCTGATAGACTATTTGTACGACCTGAGGGTTCATATCCGGAATTAAACCCAGGACATCTGCTCCAAGCCGGCAGTGTTCACGATACTTTTCCAGATCTTTACCGGTAAGTTTGTGTGGATCGCAATCCCGCAAGGGAGCTGGGAGTTTAAGTGTCCCGATATCATGAAGAAGAGCACCAAGCGTAATTGATTCAAGAGTTTTTGGTCCCACCCACTGAAGATTTTTTGCAATGACTGTGGAGAAAAAAGAAACCAAAAAAGAATGGGAGAATTTTTCAGGGTAACAAGATTCAAAGTTACCCATGATCTCATTCAGAGAACCCACTTTCTTTGTGAGCTGGTACATATTCTCACTCAGCACCTTACTTTCTTCTACTAGATCAGGCCTAAGTCCCCGGGTATGAATTTCTTCCATGAATTTTTCAGAGACGTTCTGCAATTGAGTCAGGGCGACTTTCGTATTCGCCTGCGGACCCTGAATGGTATTTTTCATGATCTCATTCATGTAATTGATATAATTTCGTCTTTCCCGGGTCAGGAAGTAGAGATACTGAACACCGTCTTTCGAATATTTCGAAATTCTGGCAGTATCAATATTTTCCCCACGTTTGAAAATTTTTACAAAATGATCTTCTTTCAGGCGAATGAAGTAATCAAAGATGGCGAGGTTCCCGCTCAGGAAACTTGTCACATCTGCTCTTGTGCAATCTTTGTCTTTAACCAGGGGATCTTTTTCATCACTAACTTTCACGTCCAGAGACCGCGAATTCTTCCATGATTGAGATGGAGTGAGCTCATTCAGGTAATCCACCATACTTTTTAAATTAAAAGGGCGGATGAATGACTTGATGACACCTATCCGGGAAAGATTGTTTTGAAGTTCCTGGTAATCATCTGATCTTTTCTTATCTGGAAAAACCAGAATAACTCTGACTGAAGGATGATTGAGTTTGAGGAACTTCAGAACTTCCATACCCGAATGATTTTTAATATCAGGATCCAGCAGAACGGTAGAAAATTTCTCTTTGTAAATTGTGAGCTGACATTCTTTCCCTTCTTTCACTAGTTGGCAGTCGAAACCAAATGAGGAAAGCTTCACGCGCGTCTCCAGACCCCAGTCGGTATCACCGGTTGCAAGTAGAACTTTTTGGGCCGCGGAAATAGTCATTGCTTCGCTACTCATATCTGTTAAGGTTATATTAACTTTCGACGTAGCGGGCAAAAAACATTAATCATTTTAAGCGCTTACGGTTAAGGTCTTTAGCGCAAATGTCCCCTTTATTGAGCTTTTCTTCACATAGGCAGGTTTGTTTTATGGATCAAAATCAGGTGCTCATAAATGAAGGAATTTCGATTGATACTGCGCTTGATTTTGTTACGGACGGAATAATTATTGTTAATAGCAAGCTAGAAATTTTATTTATAAATACGTCGTCGAGAATAATTTGCGGAATGAATCCTGAAGGCCACTACTCAAACTGGCCTTCTCACGTCGGTGTTTATGAAAAAGATCTTGTGACATTATACGATCCTGAAAAGCTTCCTCTGGTTATGGCAGTGAGAGGAGAGACTTCAAAGAACCATCATCTTTATCTCAAGAATGAACTCCTCAATGAATGGAAGTGCGTCTCCTGTAACGCTGGCCCCATACGATCTGGAGATAAAATTATCGGAGCGATACTTTCCTTCCGCGATATCACGGAATCGGTAGCGAAGGAGGATGCCGTCAAAATGGAGCGAGAGGCCTATCACAAGATTCTTAATTCCCTTCCCGCCTACGTTTTTACAAAAGACCTTGAGGGGAATTACACCTTCCTGAATGAGAAGTTTCAATTAGATTTTGAGCCAACTTTCGGCGTGACTCAATCATCAAATAAACTCTACAACAACCTGATAAGTGATGTCCGGGCAAGAGATGCATTGGTCATTCAGAGTAAGGAGCCGATGGAATTCAGTGAGGTTTATACCAATCCTCAAACGGGTAGGCATTTGCACATGAAAACCACGCGGATACCACTTCTTGATAAAACAAATGTGGTCTATGGAATCTGCGGCATCTCATATGATGTGACCGCTGACTTCGAAAGAAAAAAAGAACTCGAAGAAGAAAGAACGAAGATCGCTACCGCGTCCAAGCTCGCTGCTCTGGGGATGCTAGCTGCGGAGCTTGGCCACGAGATCAATAACCCTCTGGCCATCATCAGAACGAGTTCCTGGATCATGCGAAAGATTCTGACCTCAGACAATTTTTCAAAAGACCTGGCGGTGGTGAAACTTGATGAGATCGATATAACGATCCAGAGGATCAGTGACATTGTCACCTCCGTGAAGAATCTTTCCCGGGATAGTTCTCAGGAAAAAATGCAGGGATATCTTCTCAAGGATATTATCCGGGATGTGCAAAGTATCTGCGGGACGAAATTTCATTCCAAGAGTATTGAGTTTAAGCTCGATCGAAACAATCCTTTGCTGAATGAAACACTTAGCTGTTACCGTGTCCAGCTGTCGGAGGTTCTCATTAACCTCATCGTAAATGCCGTCGACGCCGTCGAGAATCTACCGAAGCCCTGGATCAAACTGGAAATTGTTGAAGCTGATCAAAACCTTATTATGCGTGTTATCGACTCGGGAACCGGTGTTCCCGAAGAACTCGAGAAGAAGATCTTCACTCCCTTCTTTTCAACCAAAGAAATCGGCAAGGGAACGGGACTTGGACTCAGTATCTCTAAAGAGATTATGAAAAGGCATGGGGGCGATCTTAAGCTCAACCGTCATATTTCTGATAGCTGCTTTGAAGTCGTGTTGCCATTCAATAAGAAAGAGAGCTAGTACTGGTCGTATGACCTATTACCTTCAGGATTATCCGGCCTTTGACAGGAAATCTTCTCTTCGAATAATCCTGGGCCTTCTCACCATGCTCTCCTCACTCACGACTGTTTTTCGGATGGCATTCCTGGGCATCGGTCCCATTGAATTCGTCCTGGGAGTAGGAATTCCTGCGACTTTTGTCGTGACTTTTCTGGTGATGAGTTTGGTTTCTAAAATTTTTCTTCCGAAGGAGAAGTCGGATTTTTTGATCGAGCTCTCTGATGCCACCATCGTCATCAGAAAAGGTACCAGTACGACCATTCTGAAAAATGAAAACCTAAAGCAGTGTTACGTGAACGACGAGGAGGCTGAATTCCTTGTCATGGATGAATCCGGGCAAGAAGTTCGTTTGCCCCATCTCGTTTTGTCGGACCCCGGGCATCATTTAAGAATGGATAAAAACACCCGTCTCAGTCTTAATTGGGAAGACGGTAAAGTGTATCTCATGGGAAATAAGCTTCTGAAGGTCCGACGCTTTCCTTTTCAGTGAAACTTCGATATGACTTTCCCATGAAAAAATTCCCAATCATTCTCGTTTTTCTTACTACTTTTGCCCAGGCCGCTTGCCCGGATCTTGCCGGTCATTATGCCCTTTGCCGCTCTAACCGCAATGTCCTGATCGAAGGGACTGATATGGTGGTGAAGAAGATTGATGTTCCGAATAATACTTTCTATAAAATCTCGATGCTCGCTGATGGAAATCTTGAGCGCGAAGAAATCACGTTCCCTGCAAACGGTGTGACAGTTAAAGATTCATGGGAATCAACAGGCATCAAATACGAGCGCCAGATGTCTGCCCGCTGTCTTGGTAATCTCGTTCAGGCCCACACGGAAATCATCGCTGACGGATTGTCTTACGTGAATGAGACAAGCCAGTATTTCAAGCAGGGTGATGATCTCGTGAGAATTTCGCGTGGGACAGTTGGTGAGCTTCGGTACACTGACATTCTTACCTGCCGCTAACCTTCGGGTAAAATTTACCCAGATCTTCGAACTCCCTTTTGTTTCGGTTCATGTGCTTTTATAAGTCCTCACCACTAAGAGGTATCTATGAAAGTCATGACACTCGCACTTCTATCTACTCTAACGTTTGCAACCGCCGAAGCCGCGGTGATGAAAGTCATCACGAAGGCGACGAACCCGAACATGGCAAAAATTTACAAGGACCTCGCGGCGAATTTTAATACATCGGGGAACTGCCTCGACCTCACTTTGGTGAAAGTCGTTCAGTGGTCTCCGGCAAATGGCCGCGACAAAGAGACCGTGAGACAGGCGATGATCCGGGAATCGTTTCACCGGTTCGTGACGAGCTGGTTTGACGAGGGAATCGATACAAACCGCTACACGGACGCCGGAAACATCGACGCTTCCGAATTCGGCGAACTCGCGACGACCATGCAGAGTGACCTCGTCCGTGCGATGAGCGACAAGACGCTTTCTATCTACGGAGGTGGAGCGGGTGGAAACAACACTAGTGGAACCGTGTACTCGGTTTATGACACTAAGAACGATGAGATCCTCAATCTTACGAATTCGAACTTCGCCTCAGACTCTGACTGCGGCGATTAGAACTAAATCGTCGCATTAATTCAACACGCCGGGCGAAGACCCGCGGTGGACTTACTCTTTACGAATAATTTAAGATCTCTCTATGAGTAATCCCTTCCATGAATTCATTATGAAACGCGGTCATCAGTTTCCCTTTTTCGTGACACTCGTCGATCCTGGAGCTTCGGATCAGCCGCTTATTTATGTGAATAATTTTTTTACGGATTTCACGGGTTATGCTGAGGACGAGATCATAGGAAAAAACTGTCGCTTCCTTCAGGGAGAATACCAGCAACCAGAAGGTCGGGCAATAATCCGTGAGGCGATGGCGCAAC
>JBKJNQ010000237.1:0-25677 GCA_046593575.1 Bacteriovoracaceae bacterium | reverse complement strand
GTCGTAAAAAGTCCCGGGTATAGCCCCCAAAGTATCGCGACGACAAAGATCGTGGGGTAGAAGCTGAAAAAATATAAATGACTGAGACCAGGCAGGTTCATCTGAAGTGTCAGAGCGATAAGCATGAGAATCGTTGAGACAAGATAAGGGAGCAATGTTTTTGTCACTGTGACTTGGGTCATGCACAAGATAATCTCATGAATGTATTGTCTTTGAAATAGTTTGCGCATCATGAGAAAATCCCATGCAGAGGTTATCTATGGATACGATGTCAGTGATTTTTCGAAAAACGGGTGATGCTGGTGTTCTTTCTTTTGAAAAGACCAAGGTTGAACTTCCGGCAGCGGGTGAGGTTCTCCTTACTCAGAAAGTCATAGGCGTAAATTTCATTGATACCTATTACCGGAGTGGTTTGTATCAGACTCCCTTGCCATCAGGACTTGGAACTGAAGGCGCAGGGATTGTGGAAAAGATTGGTTTGGGAGTCACCCATCTGGTCCCGGGAGACCGTGTTGCCTACGCTCAGGGGCCGCTGGGTTCTTATGCCGAAAGAAGAGTCATCCCTGCGCAATTTGTTGTGAAAATTCCGAATGAAGTATCTTTTGAAAAAGCGGCAGCGGTGATGCTCAAAGGTCTCACGGTTTCCTATCTTTTTCAGGAAACTTATAAGCTTAAAAAAGATGAAGTGTTTCTTTTTCATGCCGCCGCCGGAGGAGTGGGACTTCTTGCTTGCCAATGGGCGCGGCATCTCGGGGCGCGGATGATCGGGACCGTGAGTTCTGAGGCCAAGGGAAAAATTGCTCTTGAGAATGGGGCCTTTCACATTATCAATTATACCAATGAAGACATTGTCAAAAGAGTTCTTGAATTGAATTCAGGGAAAAAACTTTCTGTGGTTTACGACAGTGTCGGGAAATCCACCTGGACTCAATCACTGGATTGTCTCGCGCCACGCGGACTCATGGTAAATTTTGGAAACGCTTCCGGGCCCGTCACCGGAGTTTCTCTTTCTGAGCTCGCTTTCCGTGGAAGTTTATTTGTCACGCGGCCCATGCTCAATGCTTACATGAACACTCAGGAAAAGTTGAGTCAGGCATCGGCGGAACTCTTCCATTTGGTTGCTGAAAACATTCTGGATCCGGGTATCAGTGAAATTTTCACTCTGAAAGACGCCCGGTTGGCGCATGAAAAACTGCTTGATCGCAAGCGGATCGGTTCACTACTTCTTGTCCCCTGACGTCACTAAAGACATTCTCAATTTCCACTGAGGTCGTATCTCTTTGCAGATAGTCTTCTCTACGCTCGAGAGAGACTAACCAGGGAGACCTTATGAAAAAACTATCCTGGGCGCTGTTGGGAGCCTTCGCATTCCCGCTGGCCCACGCTTCTGTGAATCTCGAAATGGACCGTGTGTGGGAGGGGATTTCTGATCCTCTTCGCATGAGTGGAAACTTCAGCACAAGCTTTGCCACTCTTCCCCTCAAGGGCTCAGCATCTGATCCTCAGAAATACTGGTCCAGTGATTACTGGGCCAGAAATAAAGGGGGGATTAACTACCGCTGGAATTCTGCCCACCCAACAGGCTTTAATCTGAAATCTCCTACTAAAGATGAGGCGATGGCAATGACGAGTGCTCAGCTCTCGGCCCTTTCACCTTCAGAAAAATTTGATCTCTTTAGTGGTCGCTATGATTATCCGGTTAAAAAAGAAGTCGCGGCCTACGCCAGTCCCTCGCGCCCTTCCTGGGAAGGAATTTGTGACGGTTGGGCCGCTTCGGCACTTAATCATGATGAACCAACACCCATCACAGTTGCTAACCCCGATGGCATTCAGATTCCATTCGGATCTTCTGACATCAAGGGATTACTTTCCTGGTATTACGCCAAACACTGGTCTGGTGGATACGCGATGATGGGAAGAAGATGTAATGGAGGACTCAATGTCGGAACCGATCGCTGTACCCATGACATGAACGCAGGTGCTTTTCATATTGTTGTTTCTAACCGACTTGGTGTTGAGGGAATTTCCTTCATTGCCGATATCGACCGTAAGGCGCAGGTCTGGAATCACCTGGCCTATGATTACCGATCAACAGTTCTGAACAGCAATCTCCCCCCACGAAGTACCTCGGCCCGTGGAACGGCGAAAGTGGCAAGGGTCAAAACTGTTGTAGACTATGTTTACCTTCTTTCAAGAAATACCTGGGAACCGGTACTCGGGACAAGCGGGCAGAAAACGAGTGCCCGCACGTATGAGTATTATCTGGATCTCAGTGCTGACGGAAGAATCATCGGTGGTGACTGGATTTCGGCCCAGAGACCCGATTTCCTCTGGCTTGAGAAAAAGACCACGGGGTTCACGGGCGTTTATTCCCGGTTAAGTGAACTTTTATCTGAAGTTCCGGTGATAGAAGAAGTGATTCAATAAGATGAGCAGGGAAGGGCGGGAGAAATCCTGCCTTCTTTTTTAGTTGGCGCGATTCTCAATCAGGATTTTCGCGATCTCATGTTTCCCGAAAACCTGCGCAAAAAGAAGCGCTGTTTGTTTTTTATAATTGCAGGCATCCGGATCGGCACCATTTTCCAGGAGAAGTTTCACGATCGAGAGATGGCCATAAAAGACCGCGGCCATGAGAAGAGAATTTCCATTATTATCACGAGTCGAAAGATCAGCTCCGATCTTCACGAGGAAACTCGCGGCTTCAAAGTGCCCATGACAGACAGTCAGCATGAGAGGAGAGTAACCACGTATATCCCTGGCATCAACATTCAAAACACTGATCGTAGACTTGAGTCCCTCAAGATTTCCCTTGATCGCAAAGTCAAAGACCGGGTCATTCAACCCCAATGCCTTTCTGTAATCAATCCATGTTCTCACTCAGAACCCCTTCTTCTTATTCTCATCATCGATCAGAATAAGAATTAAAAGTAGCTTTCTTTTTTTTGAAGGTAGCTGTTAATCGCCTAAATGGTGAGAGATAAATGTATGTGTAGAAAGCTACACACCTTAATTTTTAGAATGTAAAGATGACCTTAATTTCCTAAGTCTTTCACTTCAATTTTTCGTGCTTTCGCACCCAAGAGCCAGAGAATTCCTGAAAGAAAAAGGAAAGGAGTTCCGATGAGAATTCCATTCCGAAGAGATCCGGTCTGGTCAGAAATGTAACCCATGATCGGTGAACTGATGGCGTCTCCCAATAAGTGGCAGGCGAGAATTGCCATCGCCACCGCTGTATTACGAACAGATCCCGGAACACTTTCAATGAAGGCAATATTGATGGGACTAGCGGCGAGAAAGACAAAGAATAATGTGAACGATAGGAATGTGACAAAAATTTCTACTTGATCAGCATTCATGCAGAACCAGAAACAAGGGGTACACAAAATCATTCCCCAGGCCGGGAGAAGTTGATTTCCGCCCGGATGTTTTTTCACAGCATAGTCAGCAAGAAATCCACCGGCAAGTGTTCCTAAAAGTCCGGCCACCACGGCGATCCCACCAAAAAGTGTGTTGGCGGAAAGTTGAGTCATCTGAAAAGTCCGCTGAATGTAAGTCGGCATCCAGTGAGCGACTCCACCAACGACAAAAGTATTGGCGCAATATCCGAACACAGCAAAGAGATAGGCGTTGGAGCCCCGGAGAGTGCGCAGAGCTGCTTTCAATTCAAATTTATTCTCACCAACTTTTCGCGGATCTTTGGTGGGCCAGATAAGAAAGGCGAGGACAAGCCCTGGAAGACCTACGATGAAAAAGGCATTTCTCCATCCCACCAGGGAAGCAAGAAGACCACCGATCAGGTAACCCAAGGCCGCTCCCACCGGGGCCGCACTGTTAAAAATGGCAAAAATCTTTCCATGCTTATTTGATGGATAAAATTCTGAGAGATAAGGCATGGCGATGGTAGTGAAGGCCGATTCGCCGATTCCAAGACCGAGTCTCGTGGCGATGAGGGATCCGAAATTTTTGGCGAGCCCGGTACTAAAGGTGGCGACACTCCACAGACCGGTACCGAGAGCAATTAATTTTGAGCGGTTTTGAGTATCACCCAGGAAACCAAAAAGAGGAGAAGTCAGCATATAGGGGATCATGAACATAGTGGCCAGAAGGCCGGCCTGGAGGTCATTTAACGAAAGGTCGGTCTTGATCGAACCAAGGACCGCGGCCAGGATCAGGCGATCGATATAATTTAAGTAATTGATCGCTGTCAGGATAATGAGTACGCGTTTTGGGGTCATATCTCATTGTAGGGCAAGTGCCGGGGAGGGCTTATCGGGCAAGAATTACCCGGAAATCTTACATAGGGGCTTATCAAAGTCCTTTAAAGCGAATACATTCCGCCCTATGAAAAACAAACCTTCCACCACTGTGTATATCTCAAACTTAAGCTATGAGCGTGACCGTAACGGCATCAAGGCCCTGGTCAGTAAGTTTGGTGTGATCAAGGCGATCAAAATTATCGTTGAGCCCACTTCTGGTCAGCCCCGCGGGATGGCCTTCGTGGAGATGGGAAGTATCGAAGAAGCAACTAAGGCGATTGAAGGACTTTCCGGAAAAATTGTTGATGGCCGGACGGTGAAAGCAAACTTCGCCATTCCTCAGAAAGAAGAAAAGAAATTCTACGCTCCCAAAGTCGTGGAAAAAGATCTTAATTTTAAGGCCGTTCAGCTTGCTAAGAAAAAGCGTAATGAAGAGCGGAGGAGTGCCAATCCCCTGAAGTTCAAAGCACCAGCAAAAAAGAAAGTTTCTAAGAAGAGCTAGTTACGGAAAGTGACTGGCGAAAAATTCCTCAAGCTGAGCTTTGTGCTTACGGTAGTGTGAAACGCTGTACACGACCATCACCCGCTCATGATCCATCTGACCTTTCTCGATTTTATCTAAAATACTCGTCTCATGAATCTCATCTAAGACAGCGGAAATTTTCTGGATGTAATGTCCCTTCGGATCGGGTTTCAGGAATGCTGGGTTGAGCCTGATGATTTTATCGGCCATATTGTCCTTATACATCCGGTAAAACTCATCACCATCAAAACGAATATTGGTTCCGAGAAGATTTTTCTGTTCTTCAATAATTTTTTCCAAATTCTCGAGCGGATTCTTTTTCTCTTTTTCTTTTTTTACGAGCTCTCTGTAGGTCGTAAAAAACAGAATCTGCTCTGCCGTTAATCGGGCCTTCCTCGCACGTTTGAAAATTTCTGTCAGAAAGGGTTCTCCACTCACGCACAAAATGCCGGCAGCTTTTCCGACCTGGCAGCTGTAAGCACTGGCCGAGCATCCGAGATTTTGCTCGCACTGGGACAACTCGCGTTCAAAAAGACGCGGATCCTGCACCGGATACTCGACCACAAAATACTCAGGATCAAACTTGATCAGCGTTTCCTTGATCATTTTCAAAGTGGCGTCATCGGCGTTTCCATTTTCACGGACAGCGATGTAAATGAGCTCTTTGGATTTTCTCTTGTAACGTTTCAGGTGAGGGACGGCCTCATCTTTGGCCGCCGCAATTTTTTGCACGGGAACATCGTAATCAACCTGACCCTCAGGCGACGCGCAGGAAAAACACAGAGCAAGAAGGAGGAGAATTCTCATATCACAATTGTATGTTAGACTTTGGCACATGAAAAGATTCCTGCTCATCCTTACTACGGTTACTATTCTTTGTTACGTCTATGCTCTTAAGTCACTGGGGGCAGGGTGGATAACGGGTACATTTCTGTTTGTCCCTTTCCTGATGATCTGGCTTCTGCCTGTTCTCTTTTGGGGAAAGGGAGAGAAACCTGACTCCAAGGTCTCTCACTTCATTCATTTTCTGGGTTATCTCTCGATGGCGTGGATCAGCTTTCTCTTTTTCTATCTCCTGTCGGTAGATTTTATTCAAATTTTTTATCCCATTCCGCAAAAAGAGTTTTTGGTACTGGGTCTGACCTGCTTGTCCTTAGTCGCGGGTCATCTCATCGCGCGCGGTGGTCCTCACCTGAAAGAAGAGACTCTTCTAATTCCGGGCCTTCCTCCAGAGCTTGAAGGATTTCGTATCGCTCAGATCACTGACCTTCACATCGGGCTCACAATCAGAAAATCATACGTTCAATGTGTGGTGGATAAAACTCTTTCCGCCAATCCGGATCTGATTGTTCTCACGGGTGATATCGCTGATGGCGACATTAACAAATACGCGGGTGATGCCGGACCACTGAAACTCCTGGGAGATTCAGGCAAGGCGTGGCTTGTTCCCGGGAATCATGATTACTATTCCAACTGGCCCGCCTGGAGAAAACTGTTTTCAAGTCAGGGGATCAAAATTCTGGAAAACGAGTATGTTATTCTGAAAAACTTTCTTCTCGGCGGAGTGACCGATCCGGCAGCTAAACTTTATGGCGAAAATTACGGGCCCAATCCTTCCAAGGCGATTGATCCAAAATCCAAACTCTTTAAAATTCTTCTCGCCCATAATCCCAAACTCGCGGAAGTATCGGCCAAAGCTGGCTTTGATCTCATGCTTTCAGGGCACACTCATGCCGGACAATTTTTCCCATGGACTGTAGTTGTGAAGCTGGTTCATCGTCCCCACTACGGGGGATATTCAGATGAAGGAAAAATGAAAGTGTACGTGGGTCCCGGCACCGGGACCTGGGGGCCGCCGGTGCGTCTCGGGACTAAACCCGAGATCGGTCTTCTTACTCTACGTGGAGTGAGTTCTTAAGGATGATGTCGATGAAGTCCGTGATGTTCATAAAAAACGGACTGAAATTTTTTCTTCTTATCTGCTCTTCTTCTCTTTTCCAATAATGAAGGTTACTGGCGGGGTAGGCATAACCCCATGGATAGGCGGTCGGGTTAGCGTGTCTCTCAAAAAGAGGAATTTCCGGATAGCGTGAGTTACGGCTTCTTACCTGGTTGATCTTTCTCTGAGCGAACATCCGGTAGCGAATCGCCTCGTCTAAGTGAACATTCATCATCATTGGTTCACGAAGAGCGCGGCGGTTGAAAAGGGCGTGATGAATCCTCGCCTCAGTCACTTCCCACATCGCGCGAAGTTCGGTGTTTTGAATATTGAGATCAGTGGGAATTTCTTTTATCGCTTCTTCGATGGAAAGAATTTCTTTATCAAGCAAATCCTGGTCACGATAAAGTTTTTTCAAAAAGTTTCGCGGAAGGATCAGATGAGTTCCGGGGATGAGTTCATCACCAAAATTAGGAAAGGTGACAACTGAAAGAAGTCCTTTTTCCTTGAACCACTTGTTCTGAAAACGCAGGACTTTGTCCCACGATTCGTCTTCTTCTCCCAAAAGCTTCAGACCAATCTTCGGATCAAAATTAAAATCTTTGTTGTTAAGAAGTGCTGAAGTCCAGTCAAAGAGCCAGTAACCCAGCTCCTGGCCGGTGGTGAAGACCAACTGTCCTTCCACACCAAGATCAGAAATCGTTTTCGAATCATCTGCGCGGGTCAAAAGATAATCAGTGAGAAGAAGAGGGATATCGATGTCGAGAGCGATGAAGTAACTATTCTCCGGATAAAACCACGTGCGACGCTTGCCCATCTGGGACTTCATGAATTCCAGAACGTGCTTGAAATTCCGGTTGCCGTACATCGGGGCCGATTCATCATTAAGGCCATAGAGGAAAACGGTGTGAGGAAGTACGCCGACATTGGAATTCGCGAACTGGGGAAGGAAATTATAGTTTCCGTACTGAGGATTACTCTGATTGGTTGAACAGTGAGCTTTGACCACCATCCGGATGTTCCGCTCATCCGCGAGATCGGCGATGGTGTTGAGCCACTTGAGAGTCCGCTCATAATTGGTGCTGGTAAATTCTGAAGTGCCCATTTCCACATCAATGTAGGAGACATCGATATTCTTTAAAATCCAGGGAAGGCGCTTCTTAATCTGATTGACTGACAATCGATCAGAAAAAGAACGCGGAAGGGAAATCAGCTTGAAACTATTCTGCTGATGAAGGGCGGCGCCGAAAGCAATGCCGGCATGAATCCCGAATTTTTTAGCGAGAGCAAAAGGTGCTTTGAGATTGTTAAAAATGGTATCGTCGGCCTGGCGAAGGAGTGAGAGATCAAAAATATTCTGTTGATTGCGGGCAAGCCACCGAATGGTTTCCATGGCAATTTTTTCTTTCCCAAGAAGAAATCCGTGCACCCATTCATTGGGATGAAGAGTATGAAAATGAAACCCGTGATATTTCATCGCAGGATTCCACGTATAGACTTCTCCGCAATGTGAGCGGACCTGATCAAGCGTCGGTGAAACCTGGGTACGAGGATGAGGAAAGAGAAACCCCAAGCGGGTCAGCGACATATAAAAGGTCTGTGACCAGCGATGATCACCAGTCACATTTATTTTAACGCCTTCAGCTTCGCAGACGATTTGCGCCTGATTGATCTGCCCTTGGGTGTATTCCAGAGCGAGTGAGTCGGATAATCCCGCGACACTCAGGATTCTGGAAAAATCTTCTTGAATGGTAGGGGCATCGGGCGAAAGAGGACGCAAATCCTCTATGGCAAACGCTGAAAAATTGAGAATGAAGAGTGATAAAACTAAAATGAGTTTCAAAAAATCCTCCGTGATTTTTATATTCTTGAATTGTTTCAACTTCACACGATCTTGACAATCATGCCGGGCAACATAATCAGAGATTTTCTTTGTTGATGATCGGAAGGTTTCTGGGTTCAATAGTAGGGATTAAAAAAGGAATTCACGTGAATCAATGCCTCTATTCTGACTGGGCACGCTCAACCCATATCTGGTGCGAAGAACAGCTTTGCTCATGGGTCCGGGAGCCTGCCAATACGTTCTCAAATATCTCCTATGTGATTATCGGCATACTCATACTGATGAATGCCAGGAAGCATGCATACTCTCATTTGAAGCTCCTGGGGGCCTTCTCCATTCTCCTGGGATTCATGTCCGGATTTTATCATGCGACTTCGAGCTTTTTTGGGGAAGTACTCGATTACTCCTCGATGTTTCTCATTTCTTCCTACGTTCTCGTCGCCAATCTTTCTCGGATCTATAAGTGGTCTCCGAAAAAAATGACGATCGTGGCCTCGCTTCTTTTTGCCGTTTCGGTGATTGGACTGATTCAATTTCGTACCGTGGGTGCAGTCTTTTTCGGAATTCAGATTAATATCGCTCTGATTGCTGAATTGATCGTGAGAAAAAGAGCTCACTCGCATCCCCATTACAAACCACTCTGGATTGCTTTGTCGCTGTTCCTGGGTGCGTGGGGCATCTGGAATCTTGATACCCACAGAATCGTCTGCGATCCGACAAATCACTTCATCAATGGCCATGCGATATGGCATGTGGCGACTGCTATCGCGATCTGGTTTATTTATAAGTTCTACACACAATTTGAGTTAAAACATGAAAAATGAAATTTGGGATCTTGTAGTTATCGGCTCAGGTCCTTCCGGCGGAAGAATCGCTGCTGATTTTGTGAAAAAAGGGGCGAAAGTCCTTCTCCTCGAAGCAGGACCATTTTTTCAGGCAAAGGATTTTCCTAAGCCAGAAATTTCATCCTCGGCGCAGATGTTCTGGGGCGGGGGAGCGGAACTTTCCACTGACGCACGCTTAGGATTTCTCCGCGCTAAATGCGTGGGTGGAACATCTATCGTGAACCAGGCACTCCTCGACAGATTCGATGATTATGTCTGGAGTGAGTGGAAAAATATCACTGGCATGGATTGGTCAGATTCATTTTTAAAAGCTGAATACGAAGCCGTCGAAGGCAGTGTCTCTCTTCAAACCATTCCGGAAAAAGATTTCGGAAAAAATACCAGGATATTTCTTAAGGCCTTTGAGAAGAAAAATTTCGGCTGGGCACCCCTTCGTCGCGGGCAATCTCATTGCGATGTGGAGAAGGGAAATGATTGCATGGCCTGTCTCGGCGGTTGTCCGAAGAACTCTAAGCAATCCACACTCGTGACTTCGATTGAGCCTCATCTCGGTAAAGGGCTGACCCTTGTTCCTTTGTGTGATGTTCAGAGTGTTGAAGAAAGCGATCAGAGTGTGACAGTTAAGGCGATTTTGAATAAAAAAGAACAGGTTATTTACCACGGAAAAACTCTGGTGGTTGCTGGCGGAAGTTTTGGGACCTCAAAAATTTTGCTTAACTCGGGATTCGGTAAAAAACTGCCCGCTCTGGGGCGGGCGATATCATGCCACCCTCAGTACATGACGTATGCCTTGTTCGATGAACCGGTTGATGCCCACAAGGGTGCTTTTCAGGCGGTGAAATCTTACGACGATAATCTTCGTAAGATGGGAATGAAGTTTGAAAATGTTTTTGCCCCACCAATTGCGACGGCGATGCTTTTTCATGGGCACGGAAAAAAACATCAGGAAGCTATGAAACGGTATCGCTATCTCGCGAGTATGGAAGTTGCCATTCGTGACGAGGCGAGCGGCACGCTATCTGTCGGCAAAGGCGGAAAACTCATGATCGATAAAAAAATTACTGATCAGGACCGTTCTCGCGCAGACAAGGGTGTGGGATTTGTGCGTGAAATGTACTCCCAGCTTGGTGCTAAAGAGGTCATCGCCTGTGAGCAGGGGTTTGGACTTCACCTCATGGGGGGATGTGCGATCGGAACGGATCAAAAAAAATCGGTGGTAAATCCTGAGTTCAGAGTTCACGGAACTAAAAAAATCTTCGTCGCGGATTCCAGTATTTTCCCGTCGGCCCCCGGATTAAATCCCTCACTTACTATCATGGCGCTTTCTCATAAGGCCGTGCCTCATATTGAAAGGTCTCTCGCATGAATACATTGAATTATTTCCAGAAGAGCGCACTTAACCGTCTGGGGGATATCATCTGTCCTCGAAATGGAGAGTTTCCATCCTTCTCTGATCTTGATTGTGTTCATCATGCTCATATTGTCCTCGATGAAATTCCTGAGCAGGATCTGAAAGACTTAAAACTTCTTCTCATGGTCCTTTGGTTTTTGCCAGCTCCCCTCATGCGGATATTCCTGAGTTGTCTTGAGAAAATGAAAGAGATGGGCGGTGAAGTGGGAACTCTGGTGCGGATGCTGCAGTTTGGACTGAGAGGTATTGCTTTCGCGCTTTATTATTCCGATATGAAGGGCCCAAAAGCAGTTGCGACTCAAACACCGGTGAATGTTTTGGGTTTTAAAGTTCAGGTGCACGTTTAGTTAAGGTTTGTCTAACAGGATTGGTCCAGTACCCTCAAGAAATTCGGTATTTCGCCGTAAAGGCTTAAGAATGAATACTTCTTTCTCCAAACGAATCTTTGTTATCGATGATACCGCCTTCATGCGGGCCAATGTGGTGAAGTCGCTGGCGGAGCTGGGATTTGATTCAGCGAAAATTTCTCAATTCGTAAATGGTAGAGAGGCCCTTCAGAAACTTCAGGAAGGGCAGGCGTGTGATCTCATTCTTTGTGACTGGAACATGCCTCTCATGACAGGTCTTGAACTCCTGAAAAACCTCCGCGCGGATTCTGTCCATTCCCAGACACCATTCATCCTTATCACTACTGAGTCCGAGCGTGATAAAGTTGTTGAGGCAATTCATTACAAAGTTAATGGCTATCTCTTGAAACCGCTCAATCTGGAAAAGTTAAAAGAGTCTCTTGAAAATATATTTGATTCCGGAGAAATCGATGAACAGAATTAAACTCAACGACGGAATTACCGCCTCTGAAGGGACTTCTTTCTTTGTTCTGGAAGATTCACTCATGTATCAAAAAAAGATTCTGGCGGCGATCCGGGACATCGGGTTTAAGGGAAAGGTTACTCTGAGCGCCTCAGTCAAAGAAGCGCAGGAAAAATTAAAAGACAGTGAGCCAGGTTTCTTCATATCGGACTGGAATCTTCCCGACGGGATCGGGATGGATTTTCTGAAGCATGTGCGTGAGCAGGAAAAATTTGAGAAGATTCCCTTCCTGATGATTACGACGATGGACAGTATCGATAACATTCTCGAGGCCGTGCGCTTAGGGGCAGATGGTTACTTAGTGAAGCTCTGGGAGAAAGATGATCTCGTCGAGAAAATGACTTTTGCGTTTGAAAAGCGCAACCCTGATTCTAATCTACTTTAACTTTGATCTTCATTTTGGGATGAATCGCACACTGAATAATGTAATCGCCTTTCTTATTCAGTTCTACCACCCGGTCATTCTTTGATCCAGGTTCCTGAAGTTTCACATCAAACTCTGTTTTTGCCTGAAGAGAGCCGCTCACATTGTGAGAGACCTCATCGCGGTTGAGAAATTTTATTCTGTCACCCACGGAGAGTTTTAGCGTTTCAACTTTATGCTTTTCCTCAATAGCAGGATTATCAAAAGCTTCGGCCGCCTGAGCATCCGTAATGTCACCCATAAAGGTCTTATCAACCTGAACCATGCGGATCTCACGTGCGACGGCGCTGAAAGAAAGGAGGAGGCAAAGAAAGTATTTCATACAGGCACCTTTATTTTGAATTGCGTCCCTTTCCCACGAGTCGATTCGAGATCGATGGATCCACCCAAAGAGATGATAAGATCCCTGACCGCATCGAGGCCGACACCCCTGCCAGAAGTTTCTGAGAATGAATCTTTCGTCGTAAGACCGGAGAGAAATACCAATTCAAATTTTTTGTTTTCAGACATATTTTCAGATTCGGCCTGGGAGATGAGTCCCTTTTCAAGTGCCTTGGTCAAAACACGGTCTCCGTCAATTCCCCGCCCATCATCTGTGATCCGAAATTCGAGCATCCCTGGGAATCTCGAGCAGGAAATGTTCAGATGTCCTTTTTCCGTTTTTCCTGAAACTTTCCGGTCTTCAGGTGACTCCATTCCGTGATCAAGGGAATTGTTGATGAGATGGATAAAGACGGTATCAAGTTTTGAAACTTCTTCGTAGGAGATTTCGGTGTCAGAAGTACATGTTACGTCGACAATCTTTCCGAGTTTTTCGGAGAGCGCCTGAACGTGACGAAGATACTTGGAAAAGACCTTTTCGAGGGGAAACTTACCCAGGTTATTCAAGATGTCAGTGATGGCCTTATTACCCGATGCGCCTGCAAGTTTCTTCAATGACTCAATTTTTTCATGATCATAACTTCCGACGTTATTCTTGGCATCAAGCTGAAGAATTCCGGAAACATCTTCTCCCTGTGCAGTGAAAAGCTGGCGGGAATGATAAATTTTTTCTCGCGCCTCTTTGATTCGGGTTTGGATTTCAATTTCAAGAAAGCTTTCGATCTCATTAACACCAGTGACGCATGTTGAAAAAGAATAGATGCCAAGAACTCCTTTCAATGTGTGAAGGTTGCGTTTTAATTCAATCTCCAATTGCGGAGTATAGTTACGAAGATTCTTTTCCACATCATCATAGAGATCATTCACTGAACGAAGAAATTCCTTAAAGCCGGGGATATCAGCCGAAACCCGGGAAATCCGGTCGACTCTTTCCATGAGCTCTCTGGTCTTCTCCTGAGATCGTACGAATTCGGTGATGTCTTCAGCGAGAACAATCACCCGATCGACTTTCTTCTTGGTGAGGAATTTCGGACGATAAATGAGCTTAATAATTTTCTGATCTTCACCTCTTCCGAGCAAAAGCTTCCTTGGCAACAGATCCGCTGCCGAGTTGAAAGGCAGAAGATTGGAATAAATAGCATCGAGAATGTCATTGAGTTTTTTGACCGGAACTCCGTTCAGCTCATAAAAATGAGACAAGGTCTGGTAACTCGTAAATTCCGGAAAAAGGACGTCGGTTGAACGGGATCTTTCGGTCGAAATATTTCCCTGCTTGTCGAAATAAAAAAGCCCAAAGGGGAGCGACGAAAGAAGGGATGTGATGTTCTCAGATTTATCCTGAATCGTGTTCAGCATGAAATCGAAAGAACTTCCGAGTGTACCAAATTCATCCGTGGTCTGAAGCTTCGTCCTTACGGAAAGATCCCCGGTACTGACTTTCTTACAGATATCCTGAAGAAGCGAAAGCGGACGGAGGATAATGAGTGCAACCAAAGATGCCAGAATAAAGCTCAGGATAAAACACGCAAGAAGAATGACGGCGGTGAGATTCCTTGATTTTTTATTCTTCGCTTCGGAATCAAGCCGGAATTCATAACCCACAACTGCGGCATCATCATTAATCGTATTTAACTTTCGATAGAGTTTTTTTCGATCAGAGTTCTCCAGCCACCTTCGAAGAAGTTCGAGCGAACCTGTCTCTTTACCTTTTGAGAGAAGTTCTCTCTTCTCAAGTGTGAGCTGATCCCGCAAAGGCATCAGTTCTTTCATCCCTTCGCGAAATTCTTCAATCAATGAAGCTGCTTTTGGGCTGAGTGCTCTTTCAGCAACAACACTAAGGTCTTCCCTAAGAGTTTCGTCGGCTTTTTCCATGAGCTTTATGTGACGGTTAAATTCAGTTTCGTCGGTTGCAAGTAGGGCCGAGCGAAGGTCAATGTCGATCTGGGAAAAGTCGAATTTGGACGCCTGGGCAAAGTTTCCGGACATCAGGGCCTTGTCATAGGTCACATTGACCAGTTCGGAGATATCTCCGATGACCGAGAGATTAAATATTCCGTAGGCCGCATTAATTAAGATGATCAGCAGGAAGGCGCCGATGAGTTTAGACTTGATCGAAATGTTATTCTTCGCCAGCGAGATCAATTGTTAATGATGTCCTTGTGCATGGGTGCGAGTTTACCGAGAAGTTTATTCTGGGCCCTCTGAGGAATACTATTTTTATTCATGGCCTTTTGAAGAGCTTCCACCAGAGCATAGAAATGCGCCGTATTGATGTCGTGACCTTTATGTGCGCGCTTCATCGTTTGACCGGTGTAGGTACAAGGGCCACCCAGCTCGGCACAAAATTGTTCCACGAGTTTTTCTTTAATATGCTTTTGATCCGCCTTTTCAAAAAAAGGCTGGGTTCTTTTATCCGAAAGAAGATTGATCATCGTATCATCCACCACTTTCACAAGTCCTTCTTTCCCACCGAAGGCGTTAAAGGCAGAAAGATCATTGGCGAGAGCAAACGATGAAATTATGAGTGAGAGGAAAATGGTTTTCATTAAAATCCTACCTGAAGTGAAGAGTAGACTCCGAACTGGTTATCCTGAATCGCAATCCTTCCTAGCTGCGCGTACGCGAGAGTCAGAGAAATATTTTTAGATGGTGCCCAGGCGAGGAAAATATCTGACCAGTTTTCCTCTTCGGCGACTTTAAGATTATTCGGCTTCATACGGTATTCTACACCAAGAGCAAGTTCACGGCTGAGAAGATAGGCGAGGGAGCCTTCAAGTTTGAATTGCTGTTCATTCCTCTTGTCTCCACCAAAGCCCAGTAGACCCAGTTGGTTCGCCTTGGTTCTTCTTAATGTGGTGTTAATCAGAATACTCTGGTTTAAAAAGATCTTCGTTGCACTGACATAGTAATCAATTCCGGAATCTTCTTTTGCGCCCAGGGATTTTACCAGATCACCATTCTGATTTTTTTTATGAAGCATCCCCACGGAGATTTGGGGGAGCCATGAGGCCTGCTCAAGAACTCCATCACCCAGAACTCTGACCTTCAGACCCAGGATGTTCTGTTTGATCTGAAATCCATTTCCAATACCGAGAGCACCCCCGACTTTTTTCGTATCCAAAGTCATTCTGGCAACAGAGAGTTCAACCCGGTCTTTAATTCCAATGAGAGCTCCGTAACTTTCCACCTTATATTCTGAAATCCCAACATTGGTGTAATAGGCATTTGCTCCTATCTGGTCTTTGGTTCCGTATCCGCCAATGAATGCCCAGGGAGTTAGGCCTCCGCCTGCTGATCCTTCAATTGAACTCACTCCTCCGGTCAGAAGAAGCCGGTCAGAATTTGCCAGGAGATAAGAGGAAAAAGAGAGGAGGCATACGGCCAAAAGTAAGTGAATCTTGCTCATAAGAAATCTTCTTAAGATTAGGCGTACGAGTCAAGGGAATAGGAAGAACAAATTCTCTAACAGGGTGATGTAGTCGGATTAAGAATTCAAAAATAGTTTTCGCCGCAGCCCCGATAGGTCAGAGACCTACCGACGACTTTTCCTTTTGAGATAAGAAGAAATTCCTTAAAACGCTCGGAGAGTTCTCCTGCTTTCGAATGCCTGAATATAACGGCAGACCCTAGTGGGATTTCCGACTCTGTGTTCACAGGCGTCTGAACTTCTCCCGTAGCTTCAAAGCCTGAGAGCTTACCTATTAAAGGTTTGGGAATACGGTCCCAACCAGGTTCACCGGAAGCAACGAAGCCTCCACCCAGACAGGTCACCCAATATTTTTCAGGCGCCCGAACCGCCTGAAGAGCAAAAAAAGCAGATGGGGAGAGTTTGAAATTTGAGTAGTAATCAAAAAGATGGGAGCAGAACATCCCAGATCCCGCAGTCACTTCCGTTAAAACTTTTTCTTCACGATTAAAGGAAAGAGAACCAGTTCCGCCACCGTTCACGAGCTCTGGAGAAAGTCCCGCTTCTTTAAGTTTTTTAACCAGCTCTTCCCTGTGTCTGATAACTTTTTTCATCGCATACCTGCGGATAAAATAAAGGAGTGGCGAGAGAAATTTTTTAAACGGATTTTGGTCTGTGACACCGGCGACATGTGCTTCGTAGGCCATAAGACCCATGAAACGGAGCGCCGGATAATTTTTTATTTTTTTTGAGAGATTCACCAATTCATCCACAGAGCGTAGAGGACTTCTTCTGACACCGATAACTAAACTACCAACGCGAAGGGAAAGATCCGGCTCCAGGAGAACCGGAAAGGGACGAGAACCCGACATGATTTTCTGAAGGGCGATCAGATGCCGTTCGTCATCGACTACCAGAGAGACTAATTTTCCACTGTCATGAACTTTCTTAAGTGCCAGAAGATCACACTCCTGGAGAGTGGGATAAGCGAGAAGAAAATCATCAAATCCCTGTGAGGATAAAAAGAGTACTTCCTGCGCAGAAAAGCACATGAGCCCTTTGAAGGGAGTACCGTAATTTAGTGCTCGACGAATAAGGTCGGGTACCCGAATCGACTTAGTCGCGACCCGTATGGTGAAGGGAGTTCCTTTCACCATCTCTGCAAGCGCCTTGCAATTCTCGTCGAAGGCGTCGAGATCGACGAAGGCACATGGCAGCTCGGCATGATGATTTTGAAGGATCGTGCTATAGTTCATCCAAACATTATCATTGATGGAGACCCAACGTGCAAACTCAAACCGAGAACGCTATGTCGAAAACTTTTGTGCCTAACTTTAGTGGAACTTCGATCCCGGCACTTTTAGAAAAACAAAGAAATTTCTTCGCTACCGGTAAAACACGTGATGTGAATTTCCGCCTTGAGGCGCTGGAAAAACTCCAGAAGATCCTTGAAACCCACGAAACAGAAATCTCTGATGCCCTGAAGGCCGATCTGGGGAAACCTCTTCTTGAGGCCTATTCCGCAGAGATCGCTTATATCAAAGAAGATCTTCGTTACGTGATGAAACGTCTGAAGAAATGGGCGAGACCACAAAAAGTAAGCTCTCCCATGGTTTGCTGGCCGGCCAAATCCATGATTCTTCCAGAGCCTTTCGGAAATACACTCATCATCGCTCCGTGGAACTATCCTTTTCAGTTAACAATGGCGCCACTCATTGGTGCGATTGCTGCTGGAAATACAGCGATTATCAAACCTTCTGAACTTGCTCCGAAGACTCAGGAGCTTCTCGTAAAAATCATCAATCAGACATTTTCTCCTGAGCATGTTCACTGCCTGGGTGGAGGGGTAGAGGAATCTACCGCCTTGTTGAATGAAAGATATGATTTTATTTTCTTCACAGGTTCTACCCGCGTGGGAAGAATTGTCGCTGAAAAAGCAGCAAAATATATGACCCCGGTTTGTCTGGAACTTGGCGGAAAAAGTCCATGTATTGTGGATAAAGATATTGATCTCAAAACAACGACCCGTCGGATTGCCTGGGGCAAATTTATCAACGCCGGCCAGAGTTGTATTGCTCCTGATTACATTCTTGTTCACAAGGATATCTACGAGAATTTCACCAAAGAGATGCTCGCTACCATTACTGAGTTTTACGGGAAAGATCCGCACGCATCCGAGAGTCTCGGAAGAATTGTGAGCACCGGACATTTTGACCGGCTTCAGAAACTAATCGAGCCATCAAAAGTGATCATGAGCTCTCCCTCGGTGCGCGAAGAGAAGTTCATGGCGCCCACTGTGATGAAAGATGTAGATTGGAATGATCGAATTATGGAAGACGAAATCTTCGGACCAGTTCTTCCGCTTATTCCGTATACCAATCTTGATGAGGTGATGAAGAAAATCCAGGCGAGACCAAAGCCATTGGCGCTTTATATTTTTTCCAAAAATTCAGAGACGCAAAATAAAGTTCTCATGAATCTGTCTTATGGCGGGGCCTGTGTGAACGATACGATGGTTCACTTAACGAATCCGAATCTTCCTTTCGGCGGAGTCGGTGAGAGTGGAGTGGGTTCTTATCACGGGCGCATGAGCTTTGATCTTTTCTCGCACAAGAAATCTGTGATGGTAAAACCTTTCTGGGGAGACGCCACCATGAGATATGCTCCTTACACGGGCTGGAAACTTAAACTCATCAGATTTTTTCTGGGGTAAGCATGAAATTCATTTTTTCACTGATCCTCTTCTCTTCAACTCTGATGGCATCGGAGCTGGCCCCACTCAATAAGGGATTTGATCGTCCTGAGTGTGCTTACATTTACGGAAACCATGTTTATATTTCCAATATGGCGGGGCCCGGTAATGTGAAAGACGGCATCGGCTGGATCCAGAAATATGATCGTAAGGGAAATCTCGTCAAAGACAAATGGGTTCAGGGGCTTAATGCTCCGAAGGGACTTCGTGCTTACAAGGATACTCTTTACACGACTGATATCGATCAACTGGTGATGATTGATTTGAAAGACGGGAAATTTAAAAAGGTTTCGGTTCCTGGTTCAGTGCTCTTGAATGATATTGTGATAGATGCTGCCGGAAATCTTCTCATCTCCGATACGTTCGCCTCAAAAATTTTCCGCATGGATGCAGTCACTGGTGCATTTTCTGAATTGTTTTTGCTGACCGACGCTCCTAATGGTCTTTTCCTCCTCGGTGAAACCCTTTATGTCGCCGGTTATGGAAAAGCAAAAGCAGATGCTTCGGGCATGGAAGAAGGCCCTAGGGGTAGCTTCATGTCGATGGATCTGAAGACCAGGGAAAAAAAGATTCTTGCACCGGATCTCGGAAAAATTGATGGGGTTGAACTTCTTCCCGATGGCCAGCTTCTTATTACAGTTAAAGGCGATGAAGTTATTTACTGGATTAAGGATGGTGTCATTACCGGATCCCTAAGAGGGGCAAGTTCAATTGCCACTCTCACAGATGTCGCCGATATTGGTTATGATCCAATATCCAAAATTCTCTATGTTCCCAATACCAAAACTCACGACGTACAAAGAATCCTTATCAAATAAAAAAGGGAGCTGACGCTCCCTTTTTTTAGACATCATCTTTTCCGTATTTCTCTTTAAGCCTTTTATATTCAGCTCTTTCTTCCGCTTCTTTCTTGCGGTCGCTTTCTTCCTGGCGCTCCTGCCATTTCGCTTTGCCTTTATGGATCGTTTCGCGGGTCACGCGATCAGTTCCTTCAGCAGCTTCATTAATCTGAGCTTTCGTTTTGTTCCATGTTTCTCCGGCAATTGCTGTGCCTGAGAGTAATGTGACGAGAATGAGAATTTTCATATCAACTCCTTGATGAAGGCGAGTATAGCTCACTGGTCTTTTTATTTCTCTACGACCTCAGTCAGATTTATCGCACCTTTTGACGTGACGAGAATATCGTCTTCGAGGCGGACACCTCCAAACGAAAGCCATTTTTCGGCTTCTAACCAGTTGATCTGGTCACCATAGGTCCGGCGCGTTTCTGCATCGTGAAGGAGTGCCGCAATAAAATAGAGGCCTGGCTCCACCGTCATCAGATGATTTTCTTCGAGCTGCATATCCACGCGCAGTCGTGCTCCAGCGTATTTTTTTGGATTCGGATTGTAAGGTCCGCCCACATCACGCACGCGAAGACCCACCATATGGCCCACGCCGTGTGGAAAGAACACACTGATGGCGTTGGTATGCAAAGCTTCGTCAGCAGAAATTTTAAGAATATTGAGATCAACCAACCCTTGCGCCATAACTTTCGCTGATTTTAGATGCACATCTTTCCAGTCAGTCCCAGGAACACACATCGCAATGGATTCCATCTGCGCCTTCAGGACGATGTCATAAATATTTTTCAGCTGAGTGCTTTTCTGTCCACTTGCCGGAAATATTCGCGTGATATCGACACAGTAATCGTGAATGTCGGCTCCGGCATCAATCAAGACATGCTCGCCCTCTTTTACGATTCTCGTCGTGGGAATAGCGTGAAGGATGGCGGAATTGGAACCAGTTCCGACGATGGAATCATAGGGTAATTTCTCTGAACCCGCCTGCAGGACAGCGGTTTCGTAATCGAGCTGTATTTGTCTCTCGGATATGCCCGGTCGAATGGATGATCTCACTTTTAGATAGCCAGCATTCGCGATGGAGGCAAGACGTCTCACGAGTTCAACTTCCTCAGAATCTTTTTTTCTCCGTTCCCGATTATAGGTTTCCTGAATCAGCTGATACTCTTCATTTCCGTCGCGGCCAAGAATGAAGACGCGGGAAGGATTCCTTTTTTCAAGCCACGGAGAAAAATCGGCAAGATCTTTTCCTGGAACAACTTCTGCTCCTCCTTCCCAGATTAATTCTTCACGAGTTACCGGAAGAATAAAATCTTGCCATCCTTCGGCCTTGGTAAAAGCACTGACACCGTAAGCGCGGCGAGATCCCGTGAGCCAGAAATAATCCGGATGGGGAAGAAAAGTATAGGTCTGATCAAATCCACCTGGCTTATGAATCGGAGTTCCGGAGTACACAAGTACTGTGTCTTCATCTTTTAAGACAGAACTCAATGCCTGAGCGGATCTGCGTTTACGTTCCGAAATAGCGGTGATGGAAAAAATCATGAAAGCTCCCGGTTTGGTGAAACTATTCTATTTCGGTTTCCATGTTTTTAACAAGAGGGAGTTCATGACAACACTCACAGAACTCATGGCCATAGCGAGTCCCGCCACTGACGGACTAAGATGTCCTGAAGCCGCCAGCGGAATGCCAATGAGGTTATAAATAAAGGCCCAGAATAAATTCTGCTTGATCTTGTTAAAAGTTTTTCGGGAAATATCTATCGCCTGCGGAATAAGAAGGGGATTTCCCTGAAGGAGAGTGACTCCTGCTGAATGCATCGCCACGTCCGTACCCGTCGCCATGGCAATTCCGATATCGGCGGTTGCGAGTGCTGGAGCATCGTTAATTCCGTCACCCACCATCGCCACGATCCCGCCGGATTTTTTTAGTGTATGGATGTAGGAAACTTTTTCATGAGGAAGGACGTTGGCCTTCACTTCATCAATCTTGAGTTCTGAGGCAATTTTATTTGCGGTACTTTCATTGTCACCAGTCAGCATCACGGTCCGGATATTTAATGCCTTAAGTTCCCTGATGGCCTTAGGAGTATTCGCCTTCATTTCATCTGCGAAATCGACACTGGCGACGAGTCCGTTATCATCGACCAGATAGGACCTGGTGAATCCTTCTTCTTTGGGATTTGGTTCCTTCAAAAGTCGATGGCTCCCAAGGGAATATTTTTTTCCCTTTATGATGCCTTCAATACCAACTCCAGGAAGGGACTTTACATCGCTCGCTCTCGCAAATTGAATGTTCTGTTTTTTTGCCTCATTAAGAACGGCTTCGGCCAGGGGATGTTCACTGCCTGATTGAAGTGAGGCCATGATGCTTAGTATTTCTTTTTCAGGACTCTTTACAAGTTTTGGTTTCCCTTCCGTGAGGGTGCCGGTTTTATCAAAAGCGATAGTCGTTATGGAATGCATAAGCTCCAGAGCTTCTGCGTCCTTAATAAGAATTCCATGAGTGGCGGCGACTCCTGTTCCCACCATGATGGATGTTGGGGTCGCAAGTCCCAGAGCACAGGGACAGGCGATGACAAGAACGGCGACTCCATTAATGATGGCCGTTTCCCAATTGCCCGTTAAAAATCCGGTGAAAAGAACCGTGAGAATGGCAATGATCATCACGATCGGGACAAACCACGCACTGACTTTATCCACCAGGCGCTGGATAGGGGCCTTCTTCATCTGGGCCTCTTCCACCATGCGAATGATTCGCGCGAGCATACTCTCACTTCCCAAGGCGGTAACCTTGACGACGAGAAGTCCGTTTCCATTGAGTGATCCGCCGGTCACAGAATCATGGAGAGATTTTTCTTTCGGCATGCTCTCGCCGGTAATGAGTGATTCATTTACCTCACTCATACCTTCGAGAACTATTCCATCAACCGGGATCTTTTCTCCAGCGCGGACAATGACTTCATCACCCAGAATGATTTTCCCGACCGGAAGAATCTCTTCTTTCCCATTTCGTCTCACTAAGGCTTCTTCCGGCTGGAGTTCCTGAAGGAGCGAGATCGCCTTGGTGGTCTGCGCTTTGGCGCGTTTTTCCAGATATTTTCCGAGCATCACCAGAGTGATAATGACTGAGGAACTTTCGAAATAGAGATGAGCGTGATGGGTGGTGGACATGAGATACAAAGAAAGACCAAAGGCGGCCGTCGTTCCCACTGCAACCAGAAGATCCATGTTCCCGCTCCGGTTCCTCAAGGCGCCCCAGGCACCCTGGTAAAAACGAAGGCCGAAATAAAACTGGACCGGTATGGCAAGGATGAGCTGAAAGAGGGGAGAGAGCATCGGCAGTCCCAGCATCGGGATAATCAGGGGGAGAGTGAGTATTGCTGAGATAAAAATCTTTATTTTTTCAGTTTTAAGTGAGGATTCTTTATTTTCTTTTTTTTCCGGAGTGAGACTCGCCTCATAACCAGCATCAGAAATAATTGAGATGATTTTTTCCGTACTGAGGACATCAGGTTGAAAAGTCACTCTCGCTTTCTCTGTTGCGAGATTCACTTCACCTGCCGCTCCATTTTTTGCCAGGGCCTTCTCGATCCGCCCTACACAGGCGGCGCAGCTCATACCTTTGATAGAAAGATTAAGTGTCTGTACCATGCGGGCCTCCTTTCAATACAAAAACCGGCGAAAACCCGCCACCGCTTGTCCGGAAATTCGTTGTCTGTCCTTCATATAGTCTTGCTGCCATTAACAGGATTTCACCCCGGTATGTGTAGGCGCGGATATCTGATTTTAAAGAATTTTCTCTTCCTTTTATAACTCTATGACCGGGCGGAATTAAATCCTGGGCGACATAGTTGCCTTCAAGAATTTCTTTCCAGACTTTCTGAGTAAGCTTGTCTCCCCGGTAAGTTGCTTTACTTCCGAAGCCCTCAAAAGGTTTAAAGAATAATTTCTTCCGTTCTTCCCATAAAGTCTGCGCTGAACACTCGCTCACAATCCTTGTCCGGGGGATGATTCTTTTAACGATTTCTTTCTCTTCATCGTTAAATGCAGAGAGGGCCAGAACTTCGTCGCTTTCCAGAAGACTAAGATTCTTTTTATTAGCATACAGGGCATGGTGGTCAGGATCGGGCGTGAGGACTACTTGCTCCTTCTTCCAGGCCATTTTGATTTTTAAATTCTGTTCTGAGCGAAGATAAAAATCCGTTAAACGATTGTAGATCATATCTATTTTTCTGTTATCGAAATAGATTCCATCTGCACGAGATTCGATTTCCGAAGGATCTACAATGGAGGCGTTGAGACCGTGCTGTTGAAATAGCTCTTTGAACAGGATGAATTCCGGATAAAGAAATTGATCCTTTGGATGATCATCCACAATGGCAATATGAAAAGTGCCTGAAATATTTCCGGCCTTTGCCCATTCCTTCCGGAACATCTCTACAAACTGATGTTCAGTGGAGTTTAAAAAGTTTTTACTGAAAACGAGATTCTCTTCCTCACAGCACTTAATTTGAGACTGAGCAAGGATCAGATTCAGGTAGGCGCCACCGGCGTTTGTGTTAATTTCAATCAAGCGGGGACCATCCTGAGTCAGATGAAAGTCGTACCCCATAAAGACGCCGAAGGATGAATTGTGTGACATGGATCGGCCGAGAATCTTTTCCTGTATGTTCTTTTGCTGAAACATTTTTTCTGTGAAAGAAACAAAATCGTTTATGAGCTGATAGTCCGCCAAACCCATGAAAGTTGTTGTTTGGGAAAAAAGGTTGGGTCTTTCGGCAAGAATCCCATCATATTTTTTCTGCAGGGTCTTTTCACACAAGGTCACACATCGGCATTGCGAATTAAGAACGTCTGCGTAGGAAGTGGTTGAAGACATGGTCCCTCACTTCTTTACTTTTTTAAGGAGATCACTTAAGTGCTGCTTGCCGAGATAGCTCTTTGTTGAAGATTCAATTCCGTCCACGACACCCATCATGATCTCATCCATGCAACAGCTTACCGGACATGATTTAAAAACAGGTTTCTTGTGAGTTGAGACCAGGCATTTTTCCTCAACCGCCGCGGTATAGATGTCTTTTAGGGAAATCTCACTGGCCGACTTCGCAATCCTGATACCGCCGCCTTTGCCACGGAAACTTTCCACCAGCTCGGCATCAACCAGACGAGAAACAATTTTTCTCACGAATGTAGCATTCGTCTTTAAAACCCCGGCCAGATACTCAGAGTTAACGAGTTCATCCTTCTTATAGGCAAGAGTGATCATGACGTGAATAGAAAGGGAAAACCGGGTATCAACCATAGCGTTATCCTAGCATAAAACTTAGACAAGAGTAAATAATGTGCATTTTATAGTTGCATTTAAAAAGCAGGTATTATAATGTACCTGAGATTAATGCATTTAATGGAGATGTGCCCGAGTGTCCAAGGGGTGCGGCCGTGCAAAGCTGTTCATCGTTAGGTTAAAATCCTGACCATCTCCTCCATTTTGGATATCTGGAAGTGGATTATCCCGCTCTGTGAGTTTCTTGATCGACAGTTGATTTTGACCTGTGGCCCGGCGGATCACTCGCCGGGAAAGACTCCATGCCTTCTTCATCCAGCATTTCATCTTCTTTTTCACCGTCTTCCAGATTATTCCCGAAGGCGACTTTGCCTATATCCTCATCTGAAGATCCGATGCCTGAGCTGAAAGCATCTTCCACGAAATTTCGGTCGTAATCAGATTCATTTTTCACGTAATCATCGTTTCCCAGCTGATAGTTGATATTGCCGCCATCATTATATTCCGATGTTCCCTTACGGGTTCCCGCGTGGGCACCATGCTGTTCAGTGGTTTTATTTTCTTTTGGCATATACTTACTTCCTGATCATAAAAAAAGGGACCCGGAGGTCCCTTTTTTTAAAGCTGTGATTCTCTTTCAGATTGGAAATCATCCCGGTACTGACCGAGTTTCCCTTCGAAGCTTGTGACGTTTTCTCTCAGGAAATGAGAAAGCTCCGGATACTTTTCCGACATGTTAGAAGCGAGTCGGGAGAGCACGGCTGTCGCAATTCCACCGGCAGCATATCTGACCGCAGGATTATTGATGAGTTCCTGGAAGAGACTCATTCCGCGTGCCTTAATGTCCGGACCAGTAGAGAAATTTCTTTCTGTGCGGATACGGGGTTGTTTCTTATTC
>JBKJNQ010000001.1:0-3524 GCA_046593575.1 Bacteriovoracaceae bacterium | reverse complement strand
TTTGGCGAAGTCATGGTCCAGGGAGAAGTAACCAACCTTTCTCCCTCGAGTGCCGGTCACTGGTACTTTACCCTCTCAGATGAAAACGCCTCGATCTCATGTGCTCTTTTTAAAATGGATGCCATGAGAAATCCTCTCATTCGCACTTTGAAAAATGGCGACAAGATTATTGTTCTTGGCCCATTGAGCGTTTATCCCAAGCGTGGAAGTTTTCAGATTCTCGCTAAACGAATTATGCCTGCGGGAGAAGGGCAGCTGAAGCTTCAGTTTGAGCGCTTGAAGGCGAAGCTCGCGCAAGAAGGTCTCTTTGATCTAGAAACAAAAAAACCAATTCCTGCATTTCCTAAAAGAGTCGCTGTCATCACCGCCCCTCATGGTGCCGCTCTTCAGGACTTTTTAAATGTTATGAAGAGAAGAACTCTCTGGCACGATATCGTAATTGTTCCCGCCGTAGTTCAAGGAGCAGATTCTCCACGATCACTTGTGAGTGCTTTGAAAAAGGCCCAGGAAATTCCCGGAGTCGAAGTCATCGTTCTCACCCGCGGCGGGGGAAGTCTGGAAGATCTGTGGTCCTTTAATGACGAGCAATTAGTCCGCGCGATCCACGACTGCCCGATCCCTACCATTTCTGCCGTAGGACACCAGGTGGATTATTCACTGGCTGATTACGTCGCAGACTTCCGTGCGGAAACACCCACGGCTGCAGCCGAAACTCTTTCTCAGCCTCAAACGGAACTCGAAAAGCGCCTCATCTATTGCCAGAGTCACATGCGCTCTGAACTTTTCAAGAAGAAGCAGTCCATTGAACTCTGGATTCAGAAACTTCACCCGCGAGAGATCTTGGGACTCATTCACGAAAAGATCAAGAACTCTCATAAAGAGCTCTCAGAAATCCGGTTGCGTGATCGGTCGCATGAACTCATTGGCCATCATGAAAAAAGCCAGGAACTCGACGAGCTTATGGTGCGCATGAAACATCGTGTGGAAAATAAGGTCTCTGATGTCAAAGGTGAGCTCAAACGTCTTGACCAGGTTCTCGGGGCCCTAGATCCCTCAAAAGTTCTGACCCGCGGTTATAGCTATGTTGAAAGTGATAATGGACAGGTGCTTTCCTCTCTTGAGGATTTTAAAAAATTGCCTGCAGAAAAAGTCATCGGCATCCGTTTTCAGGATGGTATCGGTAAAGTTAAAAAGGTCACGCCATGAAATTCATCAGTATTGCAGCCTTACTTCTTTCTCTATGTGCGTGTGCGAACACTCCGACCAAAGATGAAGGTATTATTCACCCTGGCGAAGTTCGGATCCTTCAATTCGATATGAAGGATGGGAATGCCACTCTTTTTTGCCGTGGGCTTCCGGTTCGTTTTTCGGCGATTGATAAGAGGGCCAAGGCGATTATTATCGAAAGTTATTTCTCAGATCTCTCAACCTATATTTGTGAGCAGAAGGCCGGAAGCAAAATTCTTGAAACTTATATTTATAAAGTTGTCGGCAAAGACTATCAGGCCGAGATTCTGAAAGTGGATATGAAAACGATCAAGCTCAGTCCGAAAGATCAGAAAAGATCTGATGATGAGCAACTCGTTTTGAATCAGATTTATGGTTCCTCTGCTGAAGATTTTCTTTTCAGAAAGCCTTTTCAGGAACCTATGACGAGTTTCAAGACAAGTATTTACGGAAAAAAGCGGATTTATAATAATCACAAGCATGGCCAGCACCTCGGAGTAGACTACCGCGCGGCAATCGGCGAAAAAGTTCCGGCCACGAACAGCGGTAAGGTCAGGCTCGCGCGCGATTTATTTTATACGGGCTGGACGGTCTTGATTGATCACGGTCTCGATGTTTTTACCAACTACGGTCATCTTTCAAAAACGCTGGTGGAAGAAGGTCAGATGGTTGAACGTGGAGATATCATTGGTCTGTCGGGTAATACCGGGCGGACATCGGGTCCCCATCTTCATTGGGGAGTGAAAATTCAGGGACAATATCTGGACGGCGTCTCACTCGTCGAAGAAACGAAGAAGGCCTGGTCTGATGATAAGTGATTACTCGGGATATTTTACATTCCGGATAGATCCCACTCTTTCTCAAGATTCGCGAAAGCTCATCGAGGAAACTCTCGTTTCCTGGAAAGAAGCGCAACTGGCGGAGCTCACCCAGTGGGATCCTCCGCATTCTCAGAAGCTCATCATTGATTTTGTTTCCGAAGGAAGTCTTCATCAGGTGAAGAAAGGAAATCAGCTTACGATATGTCTTCTCGATCGCAATCAGGGTCTTTTTAGCTTCGGTCAGAACCTAGAACTCTCAAGTTGCGATGCCATTCTTGAAGACAGCTTTGACGTAAGACAATTGGAACGGATCATTCAGCCGTATCTCACGGAACTGGTGAGTTCGAAGGAAGAAGAATTTTTCTCGGCTGGCGCCAAGAATATGAGAAAGCTCGAGCAGAAGGCGAGAGCACTGACCGTGAAGCCGGATAAGGAACTCTCAAGCGAATCTCTTCTCGATTACACTCAGGCGCTGGTAGATCTTGAAAAAGAAATGATTCAGGCCGATGATCTCCAGAAAGTGGGAAAGATTCTCAAGCTCTTCATTAAAAATAATATCGAGAAGGCCAAGTTTCAGTTCTATACCGGAGGCGATCTCTGGAAACTATCTCCCTCGCGGAATTTTTTGGTTCTTCCTCGCTTCAAAAACCTTTTTCTGGGAATTGAGCTGAACTGGGATGACGAGGACACCGAACGCCTGGTGAAGAAGATGTTTTTCTTCCAGACTCTCGTCAGCTTTTTTCTTTCCCGTCATGAAACCAATGATCCCTTTGCCGATGAAAATCTCTGGGATGGTGTCCTCGATGGCATTCCATTTCCCGTGGGACTCTTGTCCGCCAAGGGCGAGATTCATCAGCACAACACACTTTTCGCTAAACTCAATTATCCGCCGGCCGATTGCCTGAATCTCAAGGCCCGTCAGAAAATTGTGATCGGCGACATCCCGTACAATATTTTTCGGAAAGACATCTTCCATCTTGATGAGAAGAAAGTTCTCTTTGTTTTCTTCACGGAGAGTTTTTTCCTGAAAGGTGAGGGGAGCTTAACCCCGTCCGGACAGGAACTCGGAATTATCAGCTCGAGCATTGCTCACGAGCTCAATAATCCTATCGCCGGTATCCAGGCGGCACTTTCACTCATGATGCTCGATAGTGATCTGGATGAAGAGGCCCGTCAGACAATCAAGGAAATGCAGAGTGGTTCCACCCGCTGTAAGCAGCTGATTGAAACCTTTCTGGGGTTTTCGAGAGCAACTCCGCGCGAGCAGGGGCTTACGGAAGTGCAGAGTCCGGTTTTCATTTCTTATCAGCAGGCGCAGAACCTTCTCAGATTCCGGACTGTAGAAAGTGGAATCCGTTTTTCTCTTGAGTACACGCGCCATGCCGATTTCCGGAACAAAGTGAATCTCTCTCTCCTGACGATGACTTTTTATCTTATCATGGGGGAACTCATGACTCTGTATTCTCACCAGCTTCT